>CAXTSI010000227.1:0-13579 GCA_964246695.1 uncultured bacterium | reverse complement strand
GGATGAGGAGGATGAGGGGGATGTTACTCCCTTATCTCCCCTATCTCCCTCATCTCCCCCTACTCTTTCCTCCGTTCGGGTCAAAGTTGCCTTTAGATCCCAGTAGGCACCTTGGCGGAAGGCACGGCGTTGGCGTTCCCGAGTTACCAAAAGCCGCACCGAAACAGATTGCACCCGCCCTGCAGACAATCCCCAAGCGATTTTCTTCCATAGCAGAGGTGATAGGGTATAGCCCACAAGTCGATCTAAAATTCGCCGTGTTTCTTGGGCATGAACCAATTGCTCATCAATTTCACGACAGTTTTTTAAGGCTTTTTTGATCGCCTCTTGGGTAATTTCGTGAAACACCATTCGCTTGGTAGGAACTTTTGGCTTAAGTAACTGGTATAGATGCCAACTGATACTTTCCCCTTCCCGGTCTTCGTCCGTCGCCAGAATCAGTTCATCTACATCTTTAAGGGCTTCTTTGAGCTGGCTGACAATTTTCTTTTTATCTTTAGGGACTACATACAGGGGTTCAAAGTCGGCGTCTACATTCACCCCTAGCTGCGCCCATTTTTCCCCTTTAACCGTGGCGGGAATTTCACTAGCCGACTGGGGAAGGTCACGTACATGACCCATAGACGCTTCCACCCGATAGTCTCTTGGTAGGTAATTACGAATGGTACGAGCTTTGGTCGGAGATTCGACGATGACAAGAGTTGACATGTAAATTTCAAAAAAAAGAATAGCTGCTAAGCTAAACAGTCGGGTTGATTTAATCGAGCGCGAGATGTCAAGCTAAAACTTCATGCTCAAGCACGTGATTTCATCCTCACACAAACTGCCAGAATTGGCGCGTGCATTTCCTTTAACTTTGGGTATATGGGAGCCAGCACTACAAGCAGAGAGAATTTAAGCTTTGTTGGTTTCCCAAGCTACAGGCGAAAAGCCTCATAAACCCTAGGTTTCTCCCCATTTTTCTCCTCTGGCATTAGGTAAATCCTAAAGTCGGGAAGAGTTGGGGAGGCAGGAGTATGAACTTCTAGTTATTTCAATCTTTAACTTATCTCAGGCATAATTGGCGAGTGCAGTTTTCAAAATCTCCCTCAAGATTAATAAGTAGGTCGCGTTCTTCAACTCAACTATGTAAAGTTTTGCTTTGAGTAAGGGTCAGTCCTTGCTCTTGTTAACTTACCCTTACCCTCTTCGCCATTCGCGGCTGGAGTAGTTCCGGCGAGCAACAAGAAAAAATTCCGGCAAAATTTAAATCAGCAGGCTTTTTTCTGAAGAGGAATCATGCTACCATAACTTATGAGAAGTAGATTCGGCGTAATGATCCTTGTTTGTATTCATAACTGCAAGTGGCTCTCCGAATAAACATCTCTACATAATTGGATTCTGGAGAGTTTCATGTCTATCTACGTAGGTAACCTATCCTACAACGTCACCCAAGACGAGATCACTCAGGTATTTTCAGACTACGGCGCTGTGAAGCGAGTACAAATACCCACCGATAGGGAAACAGGTCGCGCACGGGGCTTTGGTTTCGTGGAAATGGAATCAGAAGCTGCAGAAGACGCCGCAATTAACGCTCTTGATGGTGCTGAGTGGATGGGGCGAGTAATGAAAGTTAACAAAGCTAGACCACGGGAAGAAAGACCCAGTCGCTCTGGCGGTGGTAGCTGGGGTAACAAAAATAGCGAGGGTGGATACTCTAGTCGGCGCTATTGAGTCTTGAATTTATCGAGCGGGTAAAGCTTAAAAGTTTGTTAAGGGAACTCCAATAAATAAATTATCCAATATTGTGGGGTGGGCATCCTGCCCGCCCAGTTCATAGTCCGGGCAGGATGCCCATCCCACAAGAAATATTTGGATATTTTTTTACTTGGAAATCCCTAAGGGAATACCAAAAAATAAATTATCCACTCTTCGGTAGAGTATGTTAGGGCTACTGCATTTTAGATGTTGCGGTGCGTTACGACGTTCCGTAAGAGCGCACCCTACACTCATTGGCTATTTTTTTTAGGTGGAAGTCTTTAACAATTTGATTAAGGAATGGCAGTTTAGAAAATATCTGAACTGTTTATTTTTAAGTGAGCAGTTCAGTTAACAACTGAACTGCTTAATTTTTGGCGTTGCTGAATACAGGTATGAATTGCCCTCATCCCCAACCCGAATCCCAAGAGGGATTCGGGAGCTAAATTCTTTCCCCTCTCCCTCTTGGGAGAGGGTTAGGGTGAGGGTCAATGGTTTGGCAATATTCCAAAATCATTCCTCAATTCAGCAACGCCTAATTTTTTATTAAAATTACTTGGAAATTGGGAATTGGGAATTGGGCATAGGGCATGCCCAAAAAACAGGTTAATGCAACTCAAACAAAAGACAATAGAATTAACACAGTTGGACCATTAATGTCTAATAGCCAAAACCTATATAGCTCATGGATTTTGCTAACCTTGCATCCCAGTTAAATGCTGGAACGATCCTGCCAGAGGGGATTGTGACGATCACCCTCTTGGGGATTTTGATTGTTGACTTGATTTTGGGGCGTAAATCTTCGCGCTGGATAGGGTATCTAGCGATCGCAGGGTTATTTGCTTCTATTGTCGCCCTATATTTTCAATGGGATAACACCAATCCCATGTTCTTCGGTGATTCCTTCAATAGTGACGACCTTAGTATCGTCTTTCGTGGAATCGTGGCTTTGTCTAGTGCTGTCACTATTTTAATGTCGATTCGCTACATCGAACAAAGTGGTACGGCTTTAGCCGAATTCATAGCGATTTTACTAAGTGCTACCTTAGGAGGGATGTTTTTATCCGGGGCTAGTGAGTTGGTGATGATTTTCATCTCTCTAGAAACCCTGAGTATCTCTTCTTATTTGCTCACAGGTTATACTAAGCGTGACCCTCGCTCGAATGAAGCGGCGCTGAAATACCTGTTGATTGGCGCTTCGAGTACAGCAGTGTTTTTGTATGGAGTTTCACTGCTTTACGGTCTATCAGGTGGACAGACTAGACTGAGTGCGATCGCCAATGGCATTGCTATAGCTGATGTTGGTCAATCCTTAGGCTTAGTAATTGCTCTGGTTTTTGTAATTGCAGGTATTGGCTTCAAAATCTCTGCCGCACCTTTCCATCAGTGGGCGCCAGACGTTTACGAAGGTGCTCCTACCCCAGTGATTGCCTTTTTATCTGTCGGTTCCAAAGCAGCTGGATTTGCCCTAGCTATCCGCTTGCTGACAACAGCCTTCCCCCTCGTTATTGACGAATGGAAGTTTGTCTTCACCGCCCTCGCCGTGATGAGCATGATTTTGGGTAACGTAGTCGCCCTCACCCAAACCAGCATGAAACGGATGTTGGCTTATTCGTCCATTGGTCAAGCCGGGTTCATCATGATTGGCTTTGTTGCTGGAACACAAGCAGGATATGCCAGCATGATATTTTATCTGCTGGTCTACCTGTTTATGAACTTGTGCGGCTTTACCTGCGTGATTCTGTTCTCCCTGCGCACAGGAACCGACCAGATTAGCGAATACTCCGGATTGTATCAGAAAGACCCACTCCTGACTCTGGGATTGAGCATTTCCCTGCTTTCCTTAGGAGGAATTCCGCCTCTGGCTGGATTCTTCGGGAAGATTTACTTGTTCTGGGCAGGTTGGCAAGCAGGAGAATACGGCTTAGTCTTGCTAGGGTTAGTGACGACAGTCGTCTCCATCTACTACTACATCCGCGTAGTCAGGATGATGGTGGTCAAAGAACCCCAAGAAATGTCCGACGTAGTGAAGAATTATCCCGAAGTACGTTGGGATTTACCAGGGTTTAGACCTTTGCAGGTAGGATTGGTAGCGACTTTAATCGCCACTTCCATTGCAGGCATTTTGTCGAATCCTTTGTTTACACTGGCTAACAATTCCATTGTCAATACACCAATCTTGCACCCAACAGCAGTTGTTACCTCTCAGGTAATGGGTAATAGGTAATTGTTAATTGTTAATTGCTAATTGCTAATTGTTCATTGCTAATTGCTAATTATTCATTACCATTAGCCATTAGCAATTAGCCATTAGCAATTCTCTTCAAAGGGATAGTAATTATAAACTCCGTACCCTCTCCCATTACTGAATTCACCTCCAGATTTCCCCCGTGCTTTTCCACGATAATTTGACGGGCGATCGCTAAACCTAAACCTGTTCCTTTACCAACAGGTTTGGTGGTAAAAAATTGGTCAAATATTCGCTGTTTGACTTCTTGGGACATTCCTATCCCATTGTCAGAAATCTGAATAAACACAGATTTTTTGTCTTCAGTTAGTTCTATACAAATTTTAATTTGGGGAGTGAATGCAATTTGCGATTTGGGAGAGACGTTCCGCCGGAACGTCTGTACGGGAGATTGTAAATTATCAATCTTTTCATCAATCGCATCAATGGCATTGCAGAAGAGATTCATAAACACTTGATTGAGTTGTCCCGCATAGCACTCTATGGACGGTAATTCACCGTACTGCTTAATTACTTCAATAGCCGAACGTTCTTGTGTAGCTTTCAAGCGGCTATTTAAAATCATTAAATTACTATCAATACTCTGAGACAAGTTAACTTCTTTGATTTCTGCTTCATCTAACCGAGAGAATACCCGAAGCGATCGCACAATTTCCTGTACGCGGTCAGTTCCCACCAACATTGATGACAAAAGCTTGGGAAGGTCTTCTTTGAGAAAATCTAATTCAATTTGCTTTGAGAAAGCTTGAATATCTGGGATAGAATGATGCGTATTAATTTCATATAATTGCAACAATTCTAACAAGTCTTCAATATATTTCTGAGCATGAATTAAGTTGCCGTAGATGAAATTCACTGGATTGTTAATTTCATGAGCTACCCCTGCCACTAATTGCCCTAAGGAAGACATTTTTTCTTCCTGTACTAACTTCAGTTGAGTTCTACGCAGTTCTAGGTGAACATTAATCCGGGCTAAGACTTCTTCATGTTCCAGGGGTTTAGTAATATAGTCCACCGCCCCTAGTTGTAACCCTTTCACCTTATCCACAGTTTCAGAAAGCGCCGTCATAAAAATTACTGGGATATCCTTAGTTTTTTGGTTAGCTTTTAGACGGCAGCAGGTTTCAAATCCATCAATTCCTGGCATCATCACATCTAACAAAATCAAGTTTGGTAACGTCTCTTGTGCTTTTTCTAATGCACTTTCACCAGTTTTAGCTACAGAAACTTTAAAGCCAGCTTGATTTAAAACCTCAAACAGAACTTTGAGGTTATTTGGAATATCGTCAACGATTAAAATTAAATCTTGATGATGCTCTATCATTATGAAAAATTGTGAATTTGAGTTTTTATTAAATTAACAATTGCTTCATCGTCAAATTCTGCTAAGAATTCCAATATCTTGTTAGTAAAAGCTGTATATTTCAGATCTAGCTGTAGAATGCGGCTTGCTTCTTCTTGGATACCCAGAATATAACCAGCTTTAGCAGCTTTGTATAAATCAACAAGTTCTGATGATGGTGGAAATATAATTTCTTTTTGAGTAGGGAAATTTTCCGATTCATAAATAAATGTCAATTCTAAATAATGCTGTAATTGGTCAAACAACTCGGAAGCTTGCACAGGTTTGGGCAGAAAATCATTACAACCAGCCTCTCGGCTTTGTTGGCGATTAAAGTTAAATACACTTGCAGAAGAAGCGATAATTACTGTATCTGTAAATTCCGGTTGAGAACGCAAACGTCGCGTCATTTCCAACCGATCCATCACAGGCATTGCTATGTCAGTAATAATCAAATCAGGCTGGAATTCCTCAGCCTTCTCTAAACCCTCTTGCCCATTTTCTGCTTCCATGACTTCAAAACCAACAGGTGCAAGCAGGTTGACAATTAAAGCGCGATTTTCCCAACGGTCATCAACAATCAGAATTTTCCGTTGTTCGCCTTGGTAGCCAGTCACATTTTTGTTAAATTCCGACACCTGTGATGGTATCCAATTAGTAGCTTCTGGTAAATCTAGGTCAAACCAAAACTTGCTACCTAACCCTTGTGTACTTTCAACTTTGATTTCACTACCCATCATTTCCACGATTTGGCGACTGATTGCCAGCCCTAAACCTGTGCCTTCAGATTTGCGTGTGTTATCCCCAACTTGTTCAAAAGGCAGGAAGATTTTCTCTAATTGTTCTCGAGTCATGCCAACTCCAGTGTCTTCAATTTGAAAGCGAATTTTGTAAATTGGTAATTGGTGATTGGTAATTGGTAATTGGTGATTGGTAATTGGTAATTGTTGCTGTTTCCCATTACCCATTACCAATGACCCATTACCGATTAATCCAACTTTGAATGTCACGCCACCTTCATCGGTAAACTTAACAGCGTTACCTAAAAGGTTAATCAATACTTGGCGTAGGCGTTTTTCATCAGCATGAACGGCAGTAGGCAGTTGATTGAGTACCTCGTATGTAAAGCCGATTTCTTTTTGTTCTGCCTTAATACGGCAGATGTCTCGCACTCCAATTATAAAGTTATCAAAATGAAAGTCTTTGGGGTAGAGGTCGAGTTTTTTTGCCTCAATTTTTGAGATGTCTAAGATATCATTAATGAGTGTCAACAGATGGGAGGCGCACTGGTGAATAATGAGTAGTCCATCCTGTTGTTTGAAAGTGGTAGTTTGATCGCGTTGCAAAATTTGGGTGTAGCCGAGAACTCCGTTGAGGGGAGTACGAAGTTCATGGCTCATATTTGCCAGAAACTCACTTTTTGCGGAGTTAGCTGTATCAGCAGTTTCTTTTGCGGTTTTAAGTTCTGCGGTGCGTTCTTCAACCCGGTTTTCTAACTCTTCGTTGGTTTTTTCTAAGGCAGTGAAAGACTCCCGCAGTTGTTTTGCCATTTGGTTAAACGATTGGGCAAGGATGCCGAGTTCTTGGACTTTACTGACTGCTACTGTTTGGTTTAAGTCTCCCGATGCGATCGCCACACTTGCCTGACTCAGCTTAAAAACGGGTTGAATAATCCACCGAGAGGTGTAAATACCCAGCAGTGTAGCCACCGTTAATGCTGCCAAACACAGTAAGATAGTGGTGCGGTTACTCGCGTTGATTTGCCCCATGAAGTCCGATTCTGGCACAACGACAATGATTAACCAGTCAAGACCGAACTCATCAAGCCAAGGTGTGACGTGGACAAAGTGGCGATCGCCCTTGAACTCAAATTCCAGTTGCTGGCTGTCTTTAAATGCCTTAAAATTGCCAAATCTTTGCTGCAAATACTTTGCCGTTGCTTGAACTAAGGGGTCGCCACTGTTTAAAGCACTGAGTCGTTGTATTTTGCCATTTACTGTTGTAAATGGTTTTTGGGAACTGGAATGAGCAATTAATAGCCCATCGCGTTCGATGAGAAAAATTTTTGCTTTTGGGCTAACTTTTAAGTTGCGCAGAAAATCACTGATATTTGACAGCAGCAGATCAATGTTTAAGACACCGATCAATTTGTGGGTCTTGTCGTAGATCGGACGGTTTGCAGAAGCCGCGATATATCCTTGTTCTTCAAATCCCTCTTCTACATAAATTTGACTCCAAACGGGTTTGCCTGCTTTAACCGTCTCGATGTACCATTGAGCTGTTAGAGGGTCAAAGTTTGTGATTTTTAGCAACTTAGGGCGATTTCCCTGGCGATCTGTTGCATATGCGTAATTTTTTTTAGCAATATCTTGACTAATTACGACTCCCTGACCTGCCAGCCAACGACCAGCCCCTGTACCTTCACCGCTTTTCAGGTTATAGCCAATGTAGCTAACATCTTTGAATACCTGCGCTTGTTTCCAAAAATAACGCCCCGCGCCTTGCAAGTCTTGTAAGTTAAGTAGTCCCTGTTCCAGCGCGTCGATATTGATTTGATTAATTTGATGTGGGGTTGCTAGGTAAGTATCAAGGTGTTCGTCAACTAGGTCGCTAGTTTTGTTCATCAACTGATAGGCAAGGTCATTAACCGCCTTTTGCCCATTTTTGAATGAGAAATACCCCACCAGTCCCACGGCGGCGAAAATTTGGATGACAAAGGGGACGACGAGGATAAGGCGTAGGGGCAACTTTTTGGAATATGGCAAACCAAGATGTGTCATCGCGTTGAGTTCTGGGCAACTGTCCAAGTGGATATAGCGCTTCTCAATTGCATCAAATAGAAACCTAATGGCAGCCCCGGACCTACTAGGTCCGGGGGGTAAGCCTCTCAAAAGCAGGAGAGAGGTCACAATTTACTGTACTCAAACGAGAACCGCTATAGTTAATCTCCTAAAGTTAGGTTGCCCATAATCCTGGTTTTTGTATCGTCAGCTCACATCTTGCACCTGGGTGAAAAACCGGGTTTCTTGAGAATGACTAATGGTCAAACCCTTAATCTTTGGTTGAGAAACCCGGTTTTTTAGGTCTTGTTGAGAATGGTGCAAGATATCAGTTAGGCGAATTATCTATGACGTTGCGCTTAAATGAGATGAAAATTACATCAAATGCACATTATAAGCAAAATTGCAAGCTGCTTAAGTTATATTTTGAGAAGGTACTTAGCATGTTATTTGCTTGACAATTCATTTATTACTTTAGATAGAAGACAAAACTTACATCGGTAACTTGATAGATAATAAGATGAAAGCTTGTTTACATGCTCTTTGTCCCCGACATCGCGGCGGCGACACCCACATTCGTGTCAATAATCGCGCAAAACCCTACCCCCGGACCTACAAGAAGAGGGGATGTTGAGGTTATTTCAGTAATTCGCCAACAACATCAGAAAGTCGGAGGCAGCAACCAGAAGTCGCCTATATTTTCAAGGTTTACCTATTAGTTGACACCAATGCGACACCCACCTCAATCAGGTTTGGGATAATCCGATAAATTAGACGGCGGTCTTGGTTTTTTTGAGGTTTCCTCTGCAATGAGCGATCGGGATATTTTGGGTTGCGGAAAAAGTCATGAAATATTGACACAAGGGTAATAATACTAATTTTGTAAGTTGAAATTTGAACCTATTTTAGGAAAATAATTTGAAGATATTTTTTCAAAGTTAAGTAAGTCGGCACAAATAAATGTTACTAGTTAGGGTCGTCATTAGTCAAAAGTCAGGCACAAAGGACATTGAGCTTATGTTTAATTACCGCCCATATATTTAGTCAAAGCTTAGTGCGAGCGTTTTTCAAAGGTATGTAGTGCTAGGAAGTTGATTTAAGGCTTGGTTAGTGAAAGGAATGTATTTTTTCTGTAATAAAGGAAAAGTTGGCACTCAGTGAAACCCATCTTTTTTTTACATTGTCATCTTTTTTATTTATTAGTAAAAAAAAATCAAGGCAATTACGGATACAATTTTTCAGCAATTATTAAAAAATCTTAGAAATTAGTTTAGTGTTGAAAATTTTCAATTTTATAAATTCGTTGGATGTAAGCAAGACATGAAACTTCTACAAACAGAAACTCCAGAAAACGCACTCTTAAACCTTCATAAATTTTGGGAACAAGAGATTAGTCCTCTATTCACGGATAAATCTTTGTTCTTCAAAGTAAAGACCCTTAACGGAAACGATATCAAGTACGTCAACTTAGATAATGGAGCCACGACTACTCCTTTTGCACCCGTTAAGCAATACGTGAACGAGATGCTTGATTCTTATGGCAGCGTGCATCGAGGTTCTGGGCAAAAATCTGTCATCTCTACTCGCGAGTACGACGCCAGCAGAGATATCATCCGAAACTTTGTGGGCGCCTCCTCGCAGAAGTATGTAATTTTTGCGAAGAATACGACGGAAGCAATCAATGGAGCCGCCACACTATGGGCAAACAGACCCGGCAAAATCTTGGTTTCTGACATTGAGCATTCTTCAAACTTGCTACCTTGGGTAACCAAAGATCAAGTTGTCCAGTACCGAACACAGCCAAACGGAAACGTTGATTTAGTTGAAATCGAGAATATTTTAAAAGCACACCAACAGCGACCAAAAAATGAGCAGATTAAGCTACTGACCATTACTGGTGCTTCGACAATTACAGGTTACAGACCGCCTATTTATGAAATTGCAGCTTTAGCTCATCGGTATGGTGCCAAGATGTTTGCCGATGTGTGTCAGTTAATTCAGCATGAACGAGTAGACATGCGTGCGGAAGACGATCCTTGCCATCTAGATTTTGTCGCTTTTTCCGGACACAAAATGTACGCTCCGTATGGGACGGGGATCATAGTAGGACCGAAGGAGTTTTTTGACAGCTTCTATCCGTACCAAATTGGCGGCGGGAATCTGCCTTACATCACTAGGAACCTGGAAATAAAGCGGTTCTATACAGAACGAGCACATGACCCTGGAACACCTAACGCAATGGGTGCGATTTCTATTGCTAAAGCAATCCAGATTATCGAAGATCTGGGACAAGAACGAATTGCCAAGTATGAACATTGTTTGGTCGAATACACGTTTACACGGCTGCGCCAGATTCCTGGTGTCACCGTGCATATCTCAGGAGAAAGTTTAGCTCATGTCATTCCCTTTGACATTAATGAGTTTGATGGGCGACTAGTGGCGGAAATCCTGGCTCAAGAATACGGAATTGGAGTCAGAGCCGGCGCTTTCTGCACCTACGAATACATCCGCAAGCTGAAGAATATTTCAGATGAGCAAGACTGCGAAATTGCTACAGAAGTAGAGATGGGAATTACACGGAACATTCCGAGCATTATCCGGGCAAGCTTTGCTGTGTACAACACCTTTGAAGACTGCGATCGCTTCCTTAACGCAATTTCAGAAATAGCCGGAAGCGGGCTTGCTCACTATTTACCCCACTACAAACAGGATGAGACAACTGGTATTTGGACAGTAATTTTAAAGTGAAGACTGCTAATTGCTAATTGCTAATTGCTAATTGCTAATTGCTAATTGCTAATTGCAATGAACAATGGAACATTTAGCAATTAGCTTAATAACAATGAACAATGGAACATTTAGCAATTAACAAGGAGATCGGCGCTTGAGCGATGAAAACCTCTTGAACCAAGAAGATTACATACAGGCACGGGTTGATGAGTACATCTGGCAGCAAAGTAGAAATGCTGGTGTGTCACGCAAGCGTTTTCTGCAAATACTAGCCACGATGGTTGTCGCCCCAGGCATTGGGGGGTTAGCTAAACCTGAACCTGAAGCGAATGAGCAAAGCACATCGAAGTCCTTCAAAACCAACGGCAGCAACATACTTAAGCCATTCCCACCAGGGTATATCTATCATGGCAAAGGCACATTGGAGATGAACTGGGAAGCGATGTATGGGCGTGGCTATTTGGTACCAAATGACTGGTTCTACGTTCACAACCGCAATACACCTCCCCCTTTTGATTTATCTACTTGGCGCTTACGAGTTGAGGGAACGGGTGTCAATGTGACTCGCGAGTTTACTTACGATGAAATCATTGGTATGCCTTCAATCTCAGTGACTCGCGCCATTGAATGTGCTGCCAACGGTCGGCGCTTCTTTTCCGAGGCTTACAACAAGCCAATGGAAGGAACGCGCTGGAGGCTGGGCGCTATCGGCGTAGCTGAATGGACTGGTGTGCCACTTGGCTTATTTTTAGAGCGCACTGGGCTGAGATCTACTGCACTAGACGTACTAGTTGAAGGAGCAGATTTAGATTCGCTCTCATCAAAAGAGACGAAGAAGTCCAAGTTCAGCACTGTGGTTCCGATTGCAAAAGCACTCTTGGATGATTCGCTCCTTGTCTATGCAATGAACGGGGAACCACTGCCTCCCGATCATGGTAGTCCATGTCGTGTTCTGTTTCCCGGTTGGGCTGGAAACGCCAACGTTAAGTGGGTTGAGCGGATTGAGGTTTCTGAAACACCCATATATAGTCGGTGGGTGACAGATCAAATGGTCCTCATTGGTTCAGACTACCCATCTAGGCTTCCATATAAAGGTAAGTTGATCGCATCCCAAAACGTCAAAAGCGCTTTTGAGCTTGCATGGCCTGCTACACTTCCCACCGGACCTTACCTTCTACGTGGACGTTCATGGTCTGGGAAAGGAAAAATTGTCCGTGTGGAAGTTAGCACAGATGGTGGGAGAACCAGGCAACTTGCACGACTTCGAGAACCGAATTTTCCTATGGCTTGGGTGCGGTGGGATCTTGATTGGGATGCAGTTCCTGGAGAGTATTCTCTTCAAGCTTGTGCCACTGACAACTTGGGCAACACACAGCCAACAACCGTTCCCTGGAATGATGCTGGATTGCTATATGGAGGCGTTGTCAGTCATCCAGTTAAAGTACAGGGTTAATTGTTGATTGTTAATTGCTAATTGCTAATAGCTAATTGCTAATTGTTGATTGTTGATTGTTCATTTTCAGTCTTCTATTAGCCATTAGCAATGTTCATTATCAGTCTTCTATTAGCCATTAGCCATTAGCCATTAGCCATTAGCAATTAGCACTTATCTATTACTTAACACCAACTCATCTTTATGATTGATTTTAATTGGGTGATTTTAGTGGCTGGAGGTTTAATATCTGGTGTAATATCCGGGCTGTTAGGAATTGGTGGCGGTATTGTCACAATTCCTCTGATGGTTACACTGGGTTACACGCCTGTGGAGGCGATCGCCACTAGTAGTCTTTTCATTGTCATTACTGCAATTTCTGGAAGTGTGCAGAATTGGTTGCTGGGCTACTTTAACTTTAAAAAAGTAGTTTATTTAGGAATTCCAGCTTTTTTAACTACTGCAGTTGGAGTATATTTTGCCAACCAAATTCCACCATACATCATACTCTTCACCTTTGGCATCATACTACTAGTTAACATTTATTTAATAGAGCTACGTATGTATCTTGCCTCTGTTGAAATAGAGAATACAGAACCAACATTTAACCCTTTACTTTCTAGAATTGGTACAGGGGGAGCAGCAGGAATTTTAGCTGGTTTATTTGGTTTAGGTGGCGGCACAGTCATGGTACCGCTGCAAATGTTACTACTAAAAGAAGAAATAAAAGTAGCAATTCAGACAAGTCTTGGTGTGATCGTCATCACTGCTTTAGCTGCATATACAGGACACAGTTTAAGGGGAAATATCCTGTTTGTGCCAGGTATAGTTTTGGGATGCGGCGGTTTTTTAGGAGTTCAGATGAGTACTCGCACACTGCCAAAGTTGCCTGACTCTACCGTGAGTCTTATCCTTCGTATCTTCTTAGGAATATTGTCAATCTACATTTTTTGGCAAGCGTGGACAAACTATCAAATGATTAATGGTAACGGGTAATGGGTAATGGGTAATTGGTAATTGGTAATAGCGTTTTACGCCAATTCACGTTCATTGCTGCTGAATGGGAATCTTAATCACAAAGAAAGCACCTTGCCCTGGAGTAGAGAGACAGTTAAGTTGTCCGCCATGTTTTTCGACTATAATCTGATAGCTGATCGATAGCCCAATTCCAGTGCCTTTGCCTACAGGTTTAGTGGTAAAAAAGGGATCAAATAACTTTGATCGCACTTGTTCATTCATTCCCGGACCATTATCAGCAATGGTTATTGCTACCCAGTTATCATCAAGTAATTCGGTGCGAATGTGAATTT
>CAXTSI010000226.1:0-13586 GCA_964246695.1 uncultured bacterium | reverse complement strand
TGATTGCTAATTGCTAATTGCTGATTGCTGATTGCTAATTGCTGATTGCTAATTGCTAATTGTGAGTCCAGGAAAGTGCAGGTTGTTTCCCGCGCCCTGGGAACTGGCGATCTTCGATCTTCGTTGCGATCGAACGGTACAAGGAGCCGAAGAACGAGCCGAAGAACGAGCGTCAGGGCTAATTGTTGATTGGGGAATTGCTTACCATTAGCCATTAGCCATTAGCCATTAGCCATTAGCCATTAGCTTGTTGTTTTCCATTAGTTGGATGTTCCCTGCTCCTGAAGAGCTTCTAGTTCTTGTGTTAATGTCTCTTCTAGTGCAACAATTACCGCCTGCGGATCGGCAGCTTCCTTCATCATCTCAGCCTCAGGGTCGTACCGATTTTTCACATTGGGAATATCGCGGCGCAGTTCCTCGAGCAAAGCGATGATTTTGGCGATTTTTTGCTCGGATATCAAGTTCAGTTGCAGGGTTAGCTGCGCCCGTTGCTCTGCCAACTTTTCTTGCCGATTTTGCTTGATTAGCACCCCTATTGTCATCAGCAATGAGCCGACGGAGAGCCAAAATTGCAGCCAGGAAAATGGAGGGGGGTCGAATTGCGGTAAGCCGAAATGCTGAGGCAAAACATTGGGGATCATCCAGAGGATAATCACGAGCAGAGAGTTGTACAGAAATGCCGGACGACCGAAAAAAGCGGTCACGCCTTCCACAACTCGTTGGTGTTGGGGTACGTTTTGTTCGTTGCGTGTATGCAATGCTATGATAGTCTCGATATTTTGACTAATATGTTCCGGCAGTGGAGCAGTGGGCAGAATAGTCCGGTGGCGTGCTTCACTTGATTCTGAGAGTGAATTTTCTGGGTCTGATTTCCTGCTAATATTCACGCTATGGTCTGATTTTTTTCAATAACCTCTTCAATGTACTTGGGGAGTTCTAAAGAGTAAATCATTCAAAAGGATGCTATCATGTCCCCCTTGCCAAGTCTGATCACTGCTCTGACACTACTGGTTTATTTAGCAATCACCATCAACGTCGGTCGAGCGAGAACCAAGTATAAAGTTCCACCTCCTCAAATGACCGGAGATCCTGATTTTGAACGAGTTTTGCGCGTTCAGCAAAATACCTTAGAGCAGATGGTTTTCTTCGTACCTGCTTTGTGGTTGTTTTCCAACTACGTTAGTCCTCTATGGGGTGCTGGCATCGGTGCAGTCTGGCTCTTAGGTCGAATTGCTTATGCTTGGGGATACTATCAGGCAGCTGAGAAACGAACTATTGGTTTTGGTATCAGTGTTGTCAGTGCGACTGTGTTACTCCTAGGTTCGCTTGTTGGTATCGTCTTGTCTTTGATGCGCTAAATCACCAGACTCGATCCCAAAGCATTAGCTCCGTGTTTTCGTGACTTGGGTGGAGTCGATTAATGAAGTCATCAAAGACACTAGCAAACTCCTGTCTTTCTTTTCCTGATTTTGGGCAACAATGCTGAAGAATGAATAAGTTTTTTATAGCGCATCAAAATCAACTTTATCGTAGATATCTAATAGAGAAATTTGAAACTGAACAGAGGCTAGGGCTAAGAGAGTGTTCTCATCTTCATACTCACAGAATATCCATCTTTTCTCATCAGTTTTGAAATATTGTTCTACATGCATTGTATATTGATCGATCAGAACATATTCTTGAAAGCCGGGGATGGTTCGATAAGCGGCAAATTTTTCATCAACGTCATAGCTTCTGGTAGATTTTGATAAGACTTCAGCAATCATGAAGGGATTAGTAATTGTATCTTTGCGACCTTCGGCAAGTTCTAACGAACCCGCAACAACCATGACATCCGGATATGTATGAATTCGCTTTTTCGGAATCCACAAACGTTGGTCGGTGACGAATACTCGGTAAGGTTGACGCTTCAAAGCAAAATTGAGTGCTGCATAAAAGTTACCAGCAATTTGATTGTGATTCGGTGTTCCGCCTGTCATTGGTATGATTTGACCATCTATATATTCATGACGATTTTCTGAAGCAACTTCTAAAGCCAGGTATTCTGCGGGTGAATAGTATTCTTGAGCTTGCATAAGACATACCTATGATGGATTTAAGATAGCTAATAGCTGATTGCTAATTGCACTATTAGCCATTAGCCATTAGCAATTGACTAAGCTGGTTTCCAAGTGCCGTGGAAGCTGTGGGGAATAACGCTGGGTAATCCTAGTCTACACACAGGTTCCTCATCTAAGCGATCGCTATCAAATACCCAAACCTCACTACGATCAAAATTGCCGTCATACACCACTGTTATCACCCAACCTTGGTCAGGGTGAGGGGCATCTGGGGCATAAATAGGTTCTGAAGGATAGCGATTTTCGCCTAAGTTGGCTTCGGTGAGGGTGTCGGTGAGGTGGTCGAAACGGGCGATCGCGTTTAATATTTCTTTGCTCGTATCTGTGCCTTGCCGAAATACTGAAAGATATGTATGGGGCGACGCTTTTCCCACATTTTGCGGTGGTACAGTGGGAAACTCACAATATCGATCTAACACTTGCTGTGTCGTAACTTTACCAGTTTGGGGATTAAGATGCACTCGCCAGAGTGTACTAACTGCCGAGGTGTGAGTTTCAAGAGTAGCAACTTCCTTGAGATATTGGTTTGTCTGAAAGTCTTCATAACGGGCGATATCCACAATCACGGAACCGCTAGCATCAACATAGCCGTTACTGAAATGCCACTGAAACCAGGGTTCAGTTTCACCCCGACTTGTAAGGGATAAACTTTCGCGGTCAAACACAAGAAACTGAGTACCTAGTTGCGGTTTCCACTCAGCCGAATCACTGTAACATCTCAATCCAGTTAAAATCAGTAGCGGATTTAACCGCACGGGAGGAACGAAAAATACTAAGTATTGCCCAGCTAAAACAAAATCATGCACCGCAGAGATTCCGTCGAGTTCAAATGATGTTTTTTGCAGTATTTTGCCTGTGGAATCGCTTTTGTAAATATTCAGTATCCCATTCAATCCCGGAGAAATGCCAAAGTTAAAAATCTCGCCTGTTTTGGGGTCAATTTTGGGATGGGCAGAATAAGGCAAGCCATTATTCAACGCTCCTAAATCATCTTTCCCCAAAGTGTTAAGCGTTTGCAAGTCAAGGGCGTGGGGGTTGTCGCCTTCCCATAGTGCCAGTAATTTATCTGGTAGCGCCAGCACTGAGGTATTAGCAGCGTTTTTTACTGGTTTGCGCCATTGATTCCAAATTGGTCCGGGTGCAGTCATTCCATAGTTGCCATACAGCAGTTTACCTGCTGCGGCTTCTTCTTCGTATCCCTCGGTTTGGACGTAGCGATATACGGACGTTGCACCAGCATCACTAAAATGGACGGCGAGAATTGCTCCATCTCCATCAAACCAGTGTCCCACGTGGATGCCGCCTCGCTCTAGCCGTCCGGGTCCATTGCGGTAAAGTGTACCCCGCAAGCCTTCGGGGATTTGCCCAGAGAGGATTTGCAGTTGAGTAGGGGGAAATTCTGTGGCTGGTTGGGCTAGAGCACCTGCCCAAGATTTTATTATTGACTTTTTAGTTATTGTATGCATATAAACCTTAACTTAACAGATAAAATGCAACTCTTGTAGTTACTCCTAATATTATTGCGATTTCCTGACGATTCCTCTTCCACCAAAGTGATAAAGAACCACAATATAACCGTAGGGGCGGGGAAACCCCTTCGGGGAATTCAAAAGTCAAAAGTCAAAAGTCAAAATTAAGAATTATTTAATTACTTTTGACTTTTGAATTTTGACTTTTGACTTGGAGCGAAGCGACGTACCCCGCCCCAGATGATGCGGTCAATTCAATTTCCAATTAATGTAATATTTAATACCACCATTTTCATGCAGACCCAAGTCGTAACGCACATCGTTTCTCGCCTACAACATATCAAAGGTATCACGGCGATCGTGCTTGGTGGCTCTCGCGCACGAGGAACACATACAGAAAAGTCTGATGTGGATATTGGCATCTACTATGAGACAGAGAATGCCCTTGATATCTCTGCACTCAGTCGCCTCGCAACTGAACTTGACGACAGCGATCGTCAAAACCTTGTCACACCTATTGGTGGTTGGGGTAAGTGGATTAATGGTGGCGGTTGGTTGTCTGTGGGTGGTGTGCCTGTAGATTTTCTTTACCGGGATCTTGGGCGTGTAAGACTTGCGATCGCCGATAGTCACGCTGGCAAAATTACCATAGATTATCAGCCAGGGCATCCGCACGGGTTTGTGTCATCAATTTATCTGGGCGAGGTAGCAATCTGCCAACCACTTTACGATTCTTGCGGTGTTATTTCAGATCTGAAGGCGCAAACTGTGCCTTATCCTGTTGCACTTAAGCAAGCAACCATTGAAACTTTTGCTTGGGAAATTAACTTCTCGCTTCTAGTTGCGGCAAAAGCAGTGACACGCGGCGACGTTGCGTATGCAGCAGGTTGCTGTTTCCGAAGTGTGGCGTGTATGAATCAAGTATTGTTTGCGCTTAATGGGCAATACCTGTTGAACGAGAAGGGTGCAGTCGCATTGGCGGATACATTCAGCATCCACCCGCACAATTATAGGATGCGCATCGAGTCAGCGTTTGGAATGCTAGCCGCGTCGGCAGAATCTATCGCTGGGGCAATTCAGGTTTTGGATGAACTTGAGCGAGATTTGAGTCAATGGTATGGGAATTGTTTGTGAGAAATCCGGGTTAAAGTCAGGTACACTTAAGAGTATCTGTTTGAACGTAGTTTTGTTGCATGTCTCGTTGGTTCAACATCGCAGGTCCCTGCCAAGAAGATATCCACTACATGCTATCGCCAACTGCTCGATTGCCCGATTTGGAGGAGCTAATTCAACAGCGTAGTTACTTTGTAGTTCATGCACCTCGGCAAACAGGAAAAACAACCGCGATGCTAGCACTGGCGAAAAAACTTACAGAAAGTGGACGTTATGCGGCAGTAATGGTATCAGCAGAAGTAGGAAGCGCGTTTAATAATGACCCAAGTGCGGCAGAATTAGCAATTCTTGGTGCTTGGCGTAACACAATTGCAATCCGCTTACCTACAGATTTGCAACCTTCTGCTTGGGTTTATGAGGAACCGGGACAAAGAATTCGAGCTAGTTTACAGGTTTGGGCACAGGCTTCACCACGACCGTTAGTAGTCTTCATAGATGAAATTGATTCGCTACAAAATGAAATTCTAATTTCAGTTTTACGGCAGTTACGCGATGGTTATCCCAACCGTCCCGAAAATTTCCCCCTATCTGTGGGATTGATTGGTTTGCGGGACGTGCGTGATTATAAAGTTGCATCCGGTGGTAGCGATAGATTAAATACGGCAAGTCCCTTCAATATTAAAGTCAGTTCCCTAACACTGAGAAACTTTAATGCCGCTGAAGTTGCAGAATTATATCAGCAGCATACCGATGATACTGGGCAACTTTTCACCCAACAAGCAAAAGCAACAGCATTTGATTTGACTCAGGGACAACCTTGGTTAGTAAATGCCCTCGCCAAAGAAATTGTCGAAAAAATGGTTAAGGATAGAAGTATCGCGATTACCCATGAACATATTTTAAAAGCCAAGGAAATATTAATCGCACGTCAAGATACCCATTTAGACTCGCTTGCAGAAAAACTTCGAGAAAAACGAGTCAAAGACATTATTGAACCGATACTAGCTGGACTTGCGTTAGGCGATACTCCTGCTGATGACCGACAATATTTAATTGATTTAGGATTGTTGCGACGGGACCCTGCAGGAGGACTCGTACTCGCTAATCCTATTTATCGCGAGGTCATTCCCCGTGTTTTAGCGCAAGGTACTCAGGATAGTTTACCTCACATTAGCCCTACTTGGTTAACTAAAGAAGGCGAATTAAACACTGATGCCTTACTAGATGCATTTTTGAGATTTTGGCGACAGCATGGTGAACCGTTATTAGGTAGTGCAGTATACCATGAAATAGCACCACATCTAGTGCTAATGGCGTTCTTACATCGTGTCGTTAATGGGGGTGGAACACTCGAACGCGAATATGCTATTGGAAGCGATCGCATGGATTTATGTTTAAGATATGATTCTACTACTTTAGGGATAGAATTAAAAGTATGGCGCGATAAAAAGGGCGACCCCCAAGCTGAAGGTCTTGAACAATTGGATTCATACTTAGCGCGATTGGGAGTAGATTTTGGCTGGTTATTTGTATTCGACCGACGTGAAAAAGCACCCCCAATTGAAGAACGTTTATCAACCCAAATTGTCCCCACAAAAAATCAACGTTCTATTACTGTTATTCGTGCTTAGGACATTGTTCCAGTAAAGCTGAGGCGCAACGGAGCAATCTTAGCATTGGTTGCTGCTTGAAACATCAATACTCTTACTGCCCAATGTCCTAATAACCCAATACGGTTCAGTTAAGGCGAGGATCGGAACTAGCACGAATTAAAAAGGGGGGAAATAGCAGAACTTTTTAATTCGTGTTGTTAGTATCTTCAGTCCCTAAACGTTACTTACAGCAATGTTCTGGTTTGATCACCAATATTAGTATTCTCAGAGACTTGACTTTTTACGACTTTTAGTATTCAAGTAGTGGTTATTTATTAAAAACCGCCTCAAAAGTAGATACAGAGACAGTTTTACCTTACTTGCCACGTACAATAAGTATAATTACTTAAATTAGAAAAATGCACGAAAATCGGGACATAATTGCTTTAATTATGTCAGAAACAAGTTTTAAGTACTTGACTTACTGACCTTTATACGGTGAACTATATAATTAGCAGAGGTAAGCGTTATTGCTTCCAGAAATAAAGTTTCTTGAAGAAAAAGATAAGTTTTCTCAAAAAAGAAACAAAGCCTGCGTTTTCAGATTTTTTTTCATTGAAGAATAAACCACAGGATTTTTATGGCTTCGCAAATTTCATCAGAAAGTTTACTTTTAACGCCTAGCTCTTCTAAGCAAATCGCCTTTGCTCAAGCTACAGCAGACACCGTATTGTCCAACTATAATGTGAGTGCTTCCAACATTTTGACTCAAGCACAAGTCGATCTGTTGGTTGAAGGTGGTGTGGCGACTGCGATCGGTGACGCGTCAGCTATTTTTAAGAGCGATGCAAACTTTTCTAACCTCTTCACTAACATTACTGGAATTGGTTCAGACGGTAATTTTAAGGTCACAAGCAGTAGTGAGGCTAAAGTGGCTGCTAGTTTTTCGGTCGCCGCTTATCAAACCTTCTCTTTCGATTTTATAGGAAATGTAGCACTAACAGCTAAAGAAATTAAGGATTCTAAAACTGGATATAATGAGGCTAAGTCTAAAACCGCTTTCCTGGTTTTAGACACATCGGATGTTAATAAACCTAAGGTCTTAGATTATTTTGGCATGATGGGGGATTTAAGTTCCCCTGAAGGAACCCAGGATCTAAAAATCAGCTCTAGTCTCCACGTTAGGATTAATTACAAGAATAAAACACTTAATACTGAGCCTAGCGACGACCCGAAATCCATTAGAGAAGACGTTAGAGGGACTTATGAGCAGAAATTTGAACGCGCCACAAACATAACTGTAGTGGAGATTAATGACAGTTCCGTGAAATTATTGGGAGATACTTTAACCGGTAATCAGGATAATAAAGACGCCTTGACTGGTGAGGATGGTAACAGTGTTATGGTCGGTAGAGCCAACCATAACACCTTTGTGATCAAAAAAGATGACTTACGACCTGGAAAGTATGATTTTAGAAATTTTGAGGTCGGTAAGGATGAGGTAGAACTTCAGGGTTGGGGCAACGTTGATGCCTCAACTTGGTTTAACGGGATGGTTTCTGAGCATCAACTGGTTGATACCGAAAAGGGGGCTTTATTAACCTTGAATCCCGGAGAATACATGTTATTTCAAGGGATTCATTCCGACCAACTCAATTCATCCTGCTTCCATTTCTCGTAAAAGACCGACAGGTGACAAGTTAAGGATTTTTGCTGTTTGTTAAGATGGTAATTGGTAATTGGTAATTGGTAATTGCTAATCTTCCATTAGCCATTACCAACCCTAACTATAAACTCGTGCAACTTGGGTTACTATAGGATTCCCATTTGATTTTTGAAATACACGTAGGGTGGGCAATGCCCACCTAGCCCTGTCAAAGTGTAAGTAAAATCTCGAAAATTGAACAAAATTTTCGCACGTTTTTGAGCCACCAAGACGCGGGCGCGAGATATGCCCACCCTACGTGTCTATATTTTTCACGCTATAGGCGCACCGATGCCGATAGCGTGAAGTTTTGTCACAATAAATCATAGATTCTCTTCCTTGATTCAAGATCGAAGTATATGACCTCAGTTAGTAGCTCCTAAAGCTGGATTTGGTGAAATCACAGGAGTTAAATTATTGCATTGAAATCTGAGATTTAAAGTAGGAGATCGACTATCATGGCACAGAAAAATGCCGCTCAACTTTTCAAAGCCGTAAAACTTGATCAAGCATTAAAGGAAAGACTTAAAGCAGCATCTAATCCAGAAGCCTTCATTAAGATTGCTAAAGAACGTGGCTATGACTTCACGCTTGAAGAACTGGAAACTGAGCTGAGCAAATTGTCTGAATCACAGTTGGCTGCCATTGTCAATCCAGGGATGTCGCCTAGATACCACATTCATCCTAGGTAATCTCTAAATAGTAAGGCGATCGCTTCCTATGTATCCCTAAATCTACTAGAGATAAGCGATCGCCAATCTTTTTGGTAAAGTATTGAGGAATGCCGCCAAAAAATCTGGGCGATTCACTTGCCGAACCAGCTACCCCAATCTGCTGACGTATCGATTAAGGAACTAGCTAAAATCGATAATGTCTGCGGTCGGGAAATCAAAGAGGCTGTAATCGATGCAGCTAAGCGCGCCGCATTACGTGCCAAGAAGCAAGGCAAAGACCCCAAAGAGGGTGAAGTGACAATGCAAGATCTCGTAGACGCGATCGAGCGTAAAAAGGCTGAACGGATTACCCCCCGCGTCCGCAAGATAGAGCCAACTGAAGCAGGAGAGATTAGCGCCAAAGTCCAAGCAGCACTAAGAAAGAAGGAGGACAGTTTGCCGATTGAATGAGGAATTGAGCACAAATTACCCTTAATACGGTTCAGTTAAGGGTAGGCTCTTGTCACTAAGCGCAAAAAAATCAAAAGGATGGGCAATCTGCTCATCCTTACCAAGCTAGTTTAATGGTTTTTTCATAAAGCAAAGCCGTTTCTTGCCTCGCTTTTCAGGTCTAGTAGTTAACCTAAGTTAGACAAGAGGTAGCAAATTTGAGATCAGGTTACTGGGTACAAACGCTTTGGCGTACCTAAAGATACAACCAGTGGGTCTGCTTCAAGTTGGTGCAAATCTTTTTCTGTAACTGTTGCTGTAAACAGATTGGATGAAATCTGGGCGCGAACATTAACAAAACTTGGTACATAACCAGGTTCAGCCACTTTGATAGTGACTGCTAAGCAATATTCGGGGCGTTCTTTCAGCCGCGCCAAGTCTGCCGGGTTTGACTCAATTTTGCTGAGTCTGTTGCCTGAATTTTTCTCCAGGCGTAAGGCTTCTCGTTTCATAAATTCCGCCAAGAAAATCTCAGCGTATAAGATAACTCAACAAGCGATCAATTTAAGCTCACTTTTATTCTATCATAATTGATTGAACTGCTGACACTGCTGTGCTGGCATCAATCGCTCCACAACCGTAACGTTCTACCTGAGTGGGCTGGGGAAAGTTCTTCTTGGTACTAGCTGCCAAGATGTTACGAATCTGGTCAATAGTAAGTTTCAGGTTGCGGTCATGAGCTTCAGCAAGCATTAGTGCTATGACTCCAGTGACCGCAGGGGCAGCCATGCTTGTACCCGACTTACGTATGGTTTGAGTAACCGTGCCCGAGTTTGCTGCCCAAACGTAGTGACCAGGAGCAATGAAGTCTGGTTTTTGCCGCCCGTCTCGCGTTGGACCAGAACTGGAAAAATATGACAAAGGCTTATTATTTTTGGTGGCATCGTAGGAACCAACTACAATGCTCTGATATCCGCAGCCAATAGTGTTGAGCGTGTGAGTATTGTCGTGGGGGGGAACAAAACAGGTTTGACTCCCATCCTCACGTTCGATCCAAGCGTGAAATTTTCCATTCGTTACTTGAACTCCATGGAGGCGCAGTTTCCACATACCTCCTGGTAAATCAGGTTCCATGAAGACGCAAATTACATTGTCTCCATTATTGGGATCTGACTTGCGGTGGGCAAAGAACATGATAGTTTTATCATCATCGTCGATCGCTTGGCCGCTTTCTCCCAGAGAGATCTGACCAAGACTGATACCATCTGGAGCGAGAATTTCTAGTTGGAATTGATCTTGCCCAGCGTACCATACCTCGATCTCTTTCTGCCTCGGATTATTCTTGGGGATTTCCCACTGTAAGTCAAAGTAACCATCCTGTGGCACGATTCCAGAGGCATGAATACCTGCATCGTAAAAGTTGCCAGCGGCGATAACTATAGCTCGGTTCGGCTTTGCAGTTACTAAAGCATCAATGCCCTGTTCAACTAGAGTTGTACCGTCATGAGGACCACCATTTAACCCGAGGCTAATATTAATTACACAGGGGCGATCGCCAGCAATGTTGAAGATGTACGCCATTGCTTCCAGCAGTCCCACTGTGTCGCCATAACACTCCTGTACGGCTCTTTCACCGTTCCCCACAATTGAGTCTACTTCATGCTCAGAGGGGTGGACAAACACGATATCGGCTGTGGGGGCTACGCCTGGAATGCCGCTACCTTGTCCGTTGCCAACGGCAATATCCATAACGTGGGTTCCGTGGGCGCGATCTTCAGGTTTATAACCCAAGGCAGCATAGGCATCGCTTGTCGAAAGAGCTTGATTAATATCATCCTGCTTGTATTCTTGACCATAACCGTAGGGACTGTCATGACTGGAGTTGCCATCTTGGTTCCAGAAAGCTAGCAGCCTTGTGGAACCATCGGGATGACGAAAATTTTTGTGGGCAAAGTCGCAACCGCTGTCAATAATGCCAATCACGACACCACGTCCCTGTTCTCCAGTGGCATTTTGGGGCAATAAATCTTTCCTTGCAGCAATTTCCTCTAGGGTAATGTTGAGTGTTGGTTTCAGTGGTTGCGCTGCCTTTAAGCTGACAACGCAGGGGGACTGCTTGATTTGCGTTAATCGGGAAACTGGCACTCTGGCTGTGACAATTCGCTCACCGATGGGTGTACTGCCTAGATCTGCACCTCGGTACACTTCGTTCATCGACAGCCATTCCTCAAGATTATTTACCTTAGCAATAACTGCAACCTCTCCCTCCTCAGTTGACGCAGTTGCGACAGTAGTCATTCCCCGGCTTTTGCGTTCCAGTAGTCTTTGCAGCCGAGGGTCGATGTTAGCGAAGATATCTGTCGATTCTAATTGTAGTTGCATGGAATATCTTAAGTTAAAAACATGAGTTTAAGCCTGTAAATATATTTACAGGCTCTCCTTGGCAAATTTCGTTCGGCAAAATTAAATCAGGCAATAGCCGTCGTCGCTTTCAACTCAAACATCTTTGAAACATTATGGGGCGATCGCCCAGTCTTTTTGGCAAACACCTTACATTTTTGCTCATGAAAATGTAAAATCATCATATAGTAAAATTGTTAACATATTTTTTGAATTGATAAGTAGGTGGGCGCGAATAAACATAACTATTAAATAGGGTAAGGGTAAGAGTTAGGAAATTTACCCTTACCCAATATAAATTAATGACACGGACCTACTTATCAAATTTTGAGTAACAGAAAATTATTAAGTCATGAAGCCAAGGAATCCTCTCAAGTCAGCTTTTTTTCAAACTGCTAGTCACTTGATGCTGGGTATATTGACTGTAATGAATATGCCAAAATTCGTTCAGGCACAGGTACGCAATGCCGTTACCGGACAACACGCACAAGCACAAGTACTGGCGCAGTTCTCTCAGGACCAATCGCAGGATAGCGAACCGAAGGCATACAATCAACTCGTTCAAAGGGCAAACGCTTTATTCCAAGGGGGCGATTTGACTGGTGCCGAAAAAAATTTACGAGTCTTAATTAAGAAGTTCCCAGAAGATAGTTATGGGCATTACCAGCTCGGAAATGTCCTGTTTCACCAGGGGAAAAAAGAAGATGCAATTATAGAATATCAAAAAGCGATTCGCTTAGATTCTAAATATGCCCTTGCACACAATGCTATCGGGCTGGTTTATGCAAGTCAACAGCAATGGGAACCAGCTATTGCAGAGTATCGCAAAGCACTAGCTATTAATCCTGATTATGGTGATGCGTTAACCAATCTTGCTCTGACACTTTGGCAACAAGGCAAACGGGATGATGCGATCGCATCTTTACAAAAAGCTTTAAATATTTTTAAAGCGCAACAGAGATCTGACAAAGTCCGACAAATCGAACAGATGTTACAGCAGATAAAAACTGGTAACGACCCGACAGTTTCGTAAAGTTGGAGAATTAAAAGCTCAAAACCCATGACAAGAAAAGTATTAACTGGACTGAGTTCATCTGTCTACGAACATCCCTTCGATCGCAAAGCCTTGGCTTCTTTAGAGAAGATGCCTGGTGTCTCCTTGCTGTTCCGAAAAGTTAACGAGTACGGCATCGATCGCTTACTCAGGCTGCAATGCCTTGGCAATGAACTCAGAGTCACGCCTCGGAATTTTCCCAAACTACATCAGGCATTAGCGGAAACTTGCCAAATTATTGATGTTGCCCCGATTCCTGAACTGTATCTGTTTCGAGGTACGGGTTACATTCAAACCTACACTATTGGGGTAGAAAAACCCCTTGTTAACATCAATCTAGAAGGGATGCAATGGCTCTCGCCAGATGAGTTACTTTTCGTCTTGGGACACGAAGTTGCTCATATTAAGAGTCGGCACTTACTCTATCACCAAATAGCGATTGTTCTGCCAACTTTAAAAAACTTAATAAGTATGACCACACTGGGGTTAGGCGGTTTGGCAGCTAGTGGAGTGGAACTGGCTTTCTCGAATTGGTTAATGATGGCAAAGTTTACTGCCGATCGTGCTGGGTTGTTGGCTTGTCAAGATCCTGCCGTGGCAACTACTGCACTGATAAAATTAGCTGGGTTGCCAAACGAATACTTAACTCCTGCTGTTCACGAAGATTTCCTTGCTCAAGCCCGCGAGTTTGCACCCGATAGCTTTGATAATCTCGATAAGTTCACCAAAATGCTGAGTTTTACGCAATATAGTTACTCTTGGGCAGTCATGCGGGCTGCCGAGTTATTGAAATGGGTTGACTCAGGAGAATATGAGGATTTAATTCAACAGACAAACTTAGAGAAATCGGAAGAGAAACAAGAGTGGAATTTTTTGGGTTCTTGGTGACCAAAATAATTAAAAATTAAAAATTAAAAATTAAAAATTTAAGATTAAGAAATAAACAATTTTGAATTAATAAATTTAGGTTTCATGCACCATTATCATTTATGGAGAAGGAATTTGATTTTTTACGAGACACGTAGTGCGT
>CAXTSI010000225.1:0-13631 GCA_964246695.1 uncultured bacterium | reverse complement strand
AACTATCAACTATCAACTATCAACTATCAACTATCAACTATCAACTATCAACTATGAAAGCAGTAGGCATTGACTTGGGGACAACTAATTCGGAAGTAGCGATTGTCGAAAATGGACAGGCACGAGTGTTGCCAGGAGAAGATGGTGACCTGATTTTGCCTTCCTGTGTAGGGTTTAGCGATACGGGTAAACTTCTGGTGGGGCGAGAAGCACTCCGCCAGTATGCTGCTGCTCCTGAGCGCACCGTGAAGTCGATTAAGCGCTGGATGGGAACTGACCACAAAACTACTTTCGGCACAGACGGGACAACTGGGTCGGAGACTCGCGAATATTTACCCCATGAAATTTCTGCGATTATTCTCCGTGCTCTTAAACAAAGGGCTGAGAATGCTTTGGGAGAACCAGTACTTTCCGCAGTCATTACCGTTCCAGCTTATTTTACAGATGCTCAACGGCAGGCGACTAAAACTGCTGGAGAGATAGCTGGTTTGGAGGTACTGCAAATTATCAACGAACCAACGGCGGCGGCTTTAGCTTATGACCTGCGATCGGTTGATACAGAAAGGGTTTTGGTTTATGATTTGGGAGGCGGTACTTTTGATGTTTCGGTAGTAGAAATTACAGGTGATGTGACGGAAGTCCTAGCTAGTCATGGCAACAACCGCTTGGGTGGAGATGATTTTGATCGGCTTTTGCAACTCCATCTAGCAAGTATGTTCCGTAAAGAGCATAATGTAGATGTGCCAGATGATGCAGCAACTCAGGCGCGTCTGCTACGAGCAGCGGAGCAGTTGAAAATTGATATGAGTTCCCACGCCTTTGCCACAGTCCGAGAAGCCTTTTTGGGAAGTAAGGGCAAGACTGCATTGCATCTAGAGGCAGAAGTAGCGCGAACAGATTTTGAAAAGCTGATCCGCCCACTCTTACAAGAAACTTTAGAGGCAATTGACCGAGCACTGGCAGATGCCAAACTTGAACCCAAGGAGATTGACCGCGTTATCCTAGTTGGTGGTTCAACACGCATTCCTCTAGTGCAACAAATGATCGAGGAGCATTTAGGACAAACTCCTACCGATGGTATTCAACCTGACCTTTGTGTGGCATTAGGAGCAGCTTTGCAAGCTGGGGTGCTGGTGGGTGAATCAGTGGATGCCATTCTGGTGGATGTGATTCCCCATTCTCTGGGCATTGCTGCTGCCGTGAATACGCCAATGGGAATTATGCCAGGATACTTTAGTGTAATTATTCCCCGCAATAGCGTTGTTCCCGTCTCTCGATCTGAGGTTTATTCCACTCTATTGGACAATCAAGAAGTGGTGGAAATCGAAGTTTTCCAGGGAGAAAATGCGATCGCTGAAGAAAATGTCCCCTTGGGTTCTTTTAAAGTGGAAAACTTACCGCTTAAACCAGCAGGAAGTATTCAAGTTGAGGTTCACTTTGACTTTGACCTTAATGGCATTCTTACCGTCACGACTACCGAGAAAGGCAAAGGGCAACAAGGAACGCTAGTAGTGAGTCATGGCGGTATACAGCGACTTTCCAGTCATGAGTTGAACCAAGCAAAGGCAAAATTAGAAGCATTGTTTGAAAGTGATGAAACAATTGAAATCTCCTCAGAGGTGATAACCGATGCCGTAAAAATTGCTCCAGAACTAGCGGCGCTTTTAGACCGCGCTCAACAAGTACTAGAAACTCTAGATGAAGAGCAAGCAGAGGAATTGCAAGAGTTGTTAGACCAAATTGAAGATGCGATTGCTGACGACAGTGCAGAACTACCCCAGTTGCAAGAAGAACTGTCAGATTTTCTTTACTACGTTAGCACTAATCAGGAAGAGTGAGAAACCATGAAATGTCCTGTCTGTGGAGCAGTCTATCGTCCTGCAATCCACTTTCTAACTTGCAGGCGCTGCAAAGCAGACTTGTCTGACTTGATACGCCTTCACGACCAAGCCATTTGGTATCACAGACAAGCGCTGTGTTTATTGCAACAAGGGCATTATCCAGAGGCAGAAGCGAATAACAATCAAGCCCTAGCTTTGGATGACAGCAATGCAGACTTCCACGCCTTGGCTGGTAAATTATCGGCATTGCAAGGAAACTTCCGTTTGGCGATCGCGTCTTGGCAACAAGCACTCAAGTTTGACCCACAAAATGCGATCGCTTGTACTTGTTTGCAAATGATTGAGGTCATGGCAAATCAGTGAATCTGTTTTTTTATTTGCCTTTCTTGGCTTCTCGTTTAAACTGTAACATTACAGCAGTTTTCAATTGAGTTGACCACATTGTAAGGGCGCGGAAACCGCGCCCCTACGGTTATATTGCAATACAGTTCAGTTAAGCACCAGATCGGAAACCCGGTTTCTGCTAGAAACCGGGTTTCTTTGCTCCCACTTATCCTTAACTGAACCGTATTGGGTTATATTGTGGTCTACCTCACTGTCTGCCTCTTAAGTGGAGACGCATTTTTAACTTTTCTCACATTCTCCGGCACAAGTAATTGCACTGGTCACAATTCCAGGAAACTAAAGACAGGATTAGTTAAAAAAGGAGATCCCATGAGTTGGACTAAAGTTCTTTCAGTTGACACACTTGTCTCTGGTTCACGACAAGTGGTGAAAGTTGGCAATCGGAATATCCTGCTTTTGAATCATGAAGGTCAGCTTTATGCCATGGATAACGCCTGTCCGCATCTGAAATTACCAATGAAAAAGGGCAAAGTTACTGAAGACGGAGCTATTGTTTGCCCTTGGCATCGCAGTGGTTTTGACCTCCGCACTGGTGAGGTTAAGGAGTGGAGTTCATGGCCCCCTGGTGTGGGCAAAGCACTAGGTATAATTTCACGCGAAAAGGCACTGCCAGTTTTTCCGATCCGTGTGGAAGAAGGAAGTATCTGGGTTGATGTGGAGGAATAGCAGCCTCTACATCACAAGCGTGCGATTACCCTCCCAAAACCATGTTAGAGGATGTCGGAAAAGTTAAAAATGCATTTTACCAAACTGATCGACTAGCGCTTAAAAGTCGCGCTTAACAATTATTTTTCTTTTGATCTTGTGAGGTAAAATCAATAGCTTCCTTCTAGGAAATAGCAATTATAGACTTTTCACACATCCTCTGAGCGATCGCCATACTCCTAAGAAACACAGGGAACTCTTAACGGGGAACATTAAAATATGTTTCTTCCATATATCACTTGCGGCGTAGTCCGCTAGTTAGAGGCTCAGATCTTGCACCATTCTCAATAAGACCTAAAAAACCGGTGAGAAAGCGCGCTCTCCGGTTTTTGATGCTGGTGCAAGATATCAGATCAGTTTCTCGCGCACCATGATTGACAACGAAAAATCAAGATTGGACAAGGTCTTGTGGGCGCACAATTGTAATGCTTGGCGTGAGTGCAAAATCGCTCTTTGTTGAAGGTTAGAAGATGTGTAATCCCATGTGTAAGCATTACTGCAACAATCCGAGCATCATGAGTACGCTTACCCATGACTTTGCTAGTTGTGACCAAATCTAACCAAGTTGGAAAAATCTGTGAGGATTCCTCTAGCAATGGGAAGCGATTGAGAAGTTGAGTTATATCTTGCACCATTCTCAACAAGGAGAGAGAAACCGGGTTTCTCAACGAAAAATTAAGGGTTTCAGCTTTAAATATTTGCAAGAAACCCGGTTTCTGGCGGTGGTGCAAGATATCAGTTGATCTATTGTGCTACGCGTTTGCTCTCCAGTCCACCCCAAGCCATTGACTGCAACTGGTCGTGTGGCAACAACCCAAAGCTCAACGAGCACTTGCGCTGTTAGCAAACATTCGTCGAACTGTGTGAGTAAAAAAAATACTGCATCTGTTGCCTGGTAATGCTGTACATCATTCGGGTTGCAGAAACGCAAAACAACATTGGTATCAAGCAGGTATTTCGTCATTCCTCGTAAATGCTGTCGCGACTTATGGCTTCATCGGGTAGACTCGGACTGTTTTTAGGAAGTTGCGAAACCCATTCGCGGAACTCTCTAGCCCGTTCCGTTGGTGTTGCCCTTTGCCACAATGGATGTAACGATTCAATCTGCCTAGACTGAAATTCAATGAAGGCAATGAAATCAGCAATTTTTTTGAGATGCTCCTCCTAAACGCTTGTCTATTTCTTTCTTGAGATTATCTCGCAGCATAGTTAATAGTTTTGCTAAGAGCCGATTTCCTCCATCGTAGCCGATACGTTAACGCAGCAATATTGTATACTGCCTTAGTTCCTGAATTCTTTGCTGTTCATTAATGCTAGATACATGCAAATAGCGATCGCCTTAGATATTACGTGCCCATACGGTGCAGGTATATGTTATAATGACGACTCAGTAGTGTTCAGTGAGTTCAATAACTGCTCTGTAACTTCAATCAGATCAAGCACAGAGCTTGGCGTTAGTTGGGTGGTTTTAAAACCATGAGCGATCGCATTACGCAACGTCCAAGCATTCATTAGCGATTGGTATTCAGTTTTAGAAATCACTCCCTCAGTTGCTAACTGCTTCAACAAATAAAGCGGTTCGGGTCTTTGCAAACTAAGCCCTTCTTTATTGGCAAGAAGTCTGAGAGTTGCCTCTGCAAGAGACCAAGCATAAAGGATAGCTGATTCTGGATGATGAATTGTAAGCTCTCTAGCTACTTGCAATTGTGACTTTATCTCATGTTCTTGAAGAGAACCTTCTACTTTGGCAAAGTAGAGTGCGTCCTTTGGGTTAGTCATCACCAATTCAACTCTCCAGCTGGGATGCTTTTGTACTGCCTCAGCTAACCTCTGTAGATATTGTGCAGAAGCAATTGAAGAACGTGACTTTACCTCAATAACAACTGCTTCTTCTCCTCGGCGTACTATCATGTTAGGGCGGTAGCCGCTTAGGAAATCAGGCAACTCTTCAGGTTTGGGCGCAAGTAGCACCTCGTAACCTTTCTGACGATATTCCTCCGCTAGTTCGAGTAATCGTTCTCTTTCCAGTTGTTCAATTCGGGCATTCATCAGACAATTACCTCTTGATCAGGAGCGTTTGTTACAACAATGTGTAAGAACTCATTACCTCGACCAAAGCCTTCCGCTAGTATTGGAGTTATATTTTCTACTCTAAAGTTGCCTGATAAATCTCTTTTTCTTACCAAGACATCAGTTATTTGATTGTCATCAACATATGCCAAACCAATGATTGCATCTTGAATCGGCTTAACTATATTGTCTACATCCATTTCAACGGAATTATAGAAGTACGTCACCTTAAGCATAACTAGCTCAGTAGTTGGCGGTTGACCTGAAGACCAATATTTTTCTGCTTCTTGCCTAACTGTAGCTTGCCAAGCTCTAAGCCTGTCACGCCTACGAGCCTGTTGCGATACTGGGGGACCATCCACTATGAACTCAAATGTCGTCAAAGTTTATTTGTCTTGCTACTGGTCTTTACCGATTATATTGTTCAATTGCTCACAGCAAGCTAACAGCAAAACGTAGCTATAAGGGTTTGAGACTACAAAAATTCGTTCTTGTTTAATTGGGACAGCGATCGAGATCGTGTAAAGGCTGCCAAAACTCACTTCAGGCGTGTTACGTCGGATGACCAAATGGGAACCATAAGAAAAGAAGCTAATGCCAAGTTTTGGTCTGAAGCAAAGGGACGTAATACATCACAGTAGATTTGTTAACCTATGTCTGACGATTCTCAGCATAATTCCGCTATTAATGCCGCTGCTACAACCAACGTTCAACACGCCCAATTACACGACTTACCCTTAAGTGGGGCGCGGAGATTATGTGGCTTCCATGTATGTTCATGGCGTCACCCACATTCTTACGTTTAACACCAGCGACTTTGCCCGTTACTCTGAAATTACGGCTGTTCACCCCACAGTCATAACGCCGTAAGACTCCTTGCTGTACGGTTACTCCCGAACCAATACTTGTCGGTTAACGATAGTCGATCTGCCAGAAACCCGGTAACTTTTACGAAACCGGGTTTCTTATTTTCGCTCTTTCCGAGCAGTATTGACTCCCGAACTGGTTCAAGATTACCTATCTCCTCTCTTTCACCGAAGTTCTGTTTGTTGGTGTGTCCCTAGCTTTGCATGACAGCAATGCAGGCTTCCACGCCTTGCCTCGCCCATACGATGATTGGCGTCAAGATAATTCGTAATTCGTAATAGAATTTAGTCCGCCGATCGGGCGCCATTTCCCCCGCCTCATTTCATCTCATGACAGCATGTTTACTGTTCAGACCGCGATCGCCCCTGTGCCATCACCCAATACCTAATTTAGGTTAATCGCGATGGTAAGGGCGCGGTTTCCGCGCCCCTACGGTAAGGTGGTCTACGCAAATGAATATAGCGACGGTTGCGCGTTTTGTGCAGGTTTTTTCAGCAGCTAGTGGTGCTAGCTCACATTAAGTAATATCAAGTCCGATTGATTAGTTATAATATCCAGATCTTACCTCCAAACCATCTCCCAAGCACGTGTGTGAGGGGTGTGCGATCCGGTGAGGTGAAAACCGTAGGGGCGCGGAAACCGCGCCCTTACAATGTGGCACAAGTTCAATTGCAAACTGCTGTATATCACAACAACTACCCGACATGATATAAGTCGCTAGTGTAAAAATCCGTAATAATAAGCTGTTGCAAAAAGGAGAATTACTAAAGCTGCAAGAGAAAGGTAAAGGGAGAGATAGTCTAAGGTATATTTATAAGGATTACTCTTACCGTTTTCTTGAGGTTTCGACATCGAGGCAGGTTTCGGCTCGTAATACGGTGCTGGCTGTCGGTCTTGAGTCGGTTGGTTTTTACTTGTCATCGCAGTCCCTGGTTTATGTTTATTTTTCAATCTACTCCTCCTATCAGAAACTGCATCTAGCTTCAGGATTACGCCTATGGGTAGCAATCAAAGCCTTAACTGGAATCAGATCGCGGAAATTACGAATTACTTTGTCGTCTTTTCCAAAATTAGCTTTTTCAATAAATCTGCTTTATCCTGAGTTAAACGATAAATTTCTGGTGAAGGCTTACCAACGAGATATCCTTGAATATAACTAACACCAATCTCTTTAAGCCGATACAAGCTAATAGGAATCGTCTCATCCACACCTTCTACTATGACATGTGATGGATTGAGGTTGTTTGCACCAACTAACTCATGAACAAAACGGATGATCACATCACTATGTTGATGATGCAGAATCTCTCGATCAATTTTGACATAAGATGGATGCAGTCCTGCTAGACGAGAAACAGATGCATGTCCAACGCCAAAATCATCAATTGCAAATCTAATTCTGAGTTTTTGTACGTATTCTAGTAGTCTGTTTTTAAAGACTATCAAAGGTGACTCTAAACGACTACCATCCTGAACTTTTGGTATTTCAGATTTTTCCGAAATTTCTAATATCAGATTTCTATCTGGAATAATTTTATCTTTTTTGACAATCTGACGCACTGTTTCAAAGTATGCTGTTCGCATCAAAGACTCTGGATAGACATTAACCGACAGTGGCAGAATATCCTGAGGTCTGTTTTGTTTTGACTTTTTTCTTGCCTCATGATAACTTAGAGTAGCAACTGTCAAAAAATACTGATCGAGTTCAATGGTGAATCGAGGTCCCCACAATTCTGCTGCTTGAAATAGGTCGGAAGGGGCACTCAAGCTATCTGGGTTTCTAGCTAATGCTTCCCAACCACTGATGAATAAATACTCTGGCTCTAAATGCAGAATAGGCTCAAAGTAAACAACCATTTCTTTTAGACGCTCACAGAATAAGTGAAACCTTCTATTATAAAGCGATGCTGAAACGAAGCCATAATCTCTTTTCAAATCATCAAGAATAGCCGCTTCTACTAGTACAGCACGAAGCAATAATCTTTGGCTAGCTTGATAAAAACTAGATAAAATTCTGCCGTACACATCTCCCAAAAGGTAGGAATCTTGTGGTAGACCGCAAACTACCATCACCTCAGCTTCTGGTGGATATTTTAGGGGTATAATGACAAATACATTGAAACTACCTTTTTTATCTTCATAAATGTTATAAGTTCCATGATAAGCAGGGTTAAAAACAGATTCTAGAGAAATTATTGGGAAAATGACTGAATTTAAAGTGTTTTTATAAGAATCTTCCTCTATATCATTACCCAAATTACTCTGGGCTTTAACAAAACAGTTGTCCTGGCTATCATTACATAACACAAAAACAAAATCGGCTTCGGATGAATCTCGAATTATCTCAAGGAGACAATTTCCCATATCATCATTAGTAGTTGAACTCGGGTTTACTAAAGATGTAACCGAATCATTCAGTCGAATAATTAGTTTATTTATAAAAGACTCATAAGGATCTAGAAAGTTATGCAGATAAGTGGCTTGCAAATCTAGAGGATTGACATCTTCTAGTTGTAGTGCTGCTCCTATCTTTACTTTACCTAGGTCAATCCTCTTTTTAATTGGTTCACCCTCATCCTGTTGGATCATAATCCGTGCTTTTGCCACTTTCTCCATCTGGATGTTCTAGCAGATCTCTACAATAGCATAAATACTTAGCTTCATTGTGGACGATCGTTCCCATACATTACCCGAAGCGATCGCACACAATGAGCACAGCGCGATATTAGGAATTAAAACTCAGACACTTGTAAATCACTTCTGGGGAATTACTTACCAATCAAGCCACATCATCAACACCAAGACCACGATCCAAAGCTAGGGTAATGAATGTATACCTGGTTTTATATTGCGATCGGTAATGAAAAATTTTTACTGGTAGAATGCGAATTATTCCGATTTAACGACTTTCCTTTGCTTGTTTCATAGTGTAATCGTGCTGTGCTTTCTTTGATTACACCAGTTTTACACCAATTATGACAAAATTTCCAGCAATCTCGGCGAATCCGAGCAGCCCGAATATTTGGACAAATACCAGTCAAAGTATATATTTAGACTAGGTTTTCTAACGGAGAGGGAGGGATTCGAACCCTCGTATACGTTTCCGCATAACGGCATTTCCAGTGCCGCGCCTTCAACCACTCGGCCACCTCTCCAGGTATCACGATCTACAACTTTACACTAGTATTGCATAAAATGCAATCAGATTAAATCCAAAATCCAAAATTAAGATGTCTCCTACATACACCATTAAAGTTCACGATCGCGCCAAAGGTATAACATACACCCTAAACGTCCCCGATGACCGTTATATCCTACAATCTGCAGAAAAACAAGGGGTAGAACTACCTTTTTCCTGCCGAAATGGGGCTTGCACCACTTGTGCTGTCAGGGTGCAAGCCGGAGAAATTTACCAACCAGAAGCGGTGGGACTCTCACCACACTTACAAAAAAAAGGCTATGCCCTGTTGTGTGTCAGTTATGCTCGTTCTGATTTGGAGGTGGAGACACAAGACGAAGATGAAGTCTATGAACTCCAGTTTGGGCGCTATTTTGCCAAGGGGAAAGTTCGGAGTGGTCTGCCGTTAGATGAAGATTAATGTGGTTAGTGGTTAGTTGTTATTTGTTAGTGGTTAGTTGTTATTTGTTAGTGGTTATATTGACAACTAACTATCAACTACTAACTACTAACTACTAACTACTAACTACTAACAAATAACAACTAACAATCAACAAATGACAAAAATTCTCATTTTATTCTGTCTATTACTACTTGTAGCTTGTCAACCGCAAAAGAACGAAGAACAAAGCAAACAGGTGTTCTTGAAAGTAGCACAAGTTGTGAGTGGGCAAGCTTTAGAGGTGGTAGGTACGGCTAACCAACCCACTTTGATTTCCCAAGTGCGGTTGATTGGGATTGATGCACCAGATATGCAGCAGCGTCCTTGGGGAATTGAGGCAAAACAACAATTAGAAGCGCTGATTGAAGAGGGACAACCTGTCCGCTTAGAGTTTGATATGTCCGAGAAAGATAAATTCGGGCGAACTCTGGCGTATGTGTGGAAAGATATGGTGTTGTTGAATGAACAGTTAGTGAAAAATGGGTATGCGCTGTTTGTGGCGCGATCGCCTAACCATAAATATGACCTGCGTTTGGAACGTGCCCAACAATGGGCTAGACTCATGGGGCAAGGAATTTGGAACCCAGAAAGACCCATGCGTCTCACTCCCGCCGAGTTTCGCAGGCAGAATCGTTAGCAAGGAGTTGTTAGTTGTTAGTTGTTAGTGGTTAGTTGTTAGTGGTTAGTGGTTAATCGCTAATAGTAAAAATTGACAATTAGCAATTAGCAATTAGCAATTAGCAATTAGCAACTAACAATCAACAACTAACAACTAACAACTAACAATCAACAAATGACAAAACTACAAATATTTTTAGATATTGCCACTGAAGCGGCGCTGGCTGCTGGTGCGGTGTTGCAAGGCTACTTGGGTAAGTTAGAGGATGCAATTATCGAAAAAGGACGTCCTGGCGATTTGGTGACAGCAGCTGATAAAGCTGCGGAAGTGGTGATTTTAGAGGTTTTGCGTCGCCACTTTCCCCAACACTCTATCCTTGCTGAAGAATCAGGGAAACTGGGCGATCAAGAAAATGAATACCTTTGGGCAATTGACCCTTTAGATGGCACAACTAACTACGCTCACCAATACCCCTTTTTTGCCGTTTCCATTGGGCTGTTCATTAAAGGAGTCTCGCAAGTTGGTGTGATTTACGACCCTTTTCACAATGAGTTATTCCGTGCGGCTCAAGGTTTGGGCGCAACGCGCAACCGTATCCCAATCAAGGTTTCGGAAACTTCTCAACTGAGTAAAAGTCTGCTCGTTACGGGATTTGCTTACGACCGCCGAGAAACATCTGACAACAACTACGCAGAATTTTGTCACCTTACCCATCTTACCCAAGGAGTACGGCGCAGCGGTTCGGCATCGCTGGATTTGGCTCACGTCGCCTGCGGGCGCGTCGATGGCTACTGGGAACGAGGTATCGCTCCTTGGGATATTGCCGCCGGCGTAATTTTGTTACAAGAAGCTGGGGGTAAAGTCACTGCATACGATCGCACTCCCTTAAAAATTGAGTCAGGTAGAATTCTCGCCACTAATGGTTACATTCACGACAGCCTCAGTCAGGAATTACAGCAGGTTCCGCCGCTTTCATCCTGGAGATGAGGGAGTAGGGAGTGGGGAGGAGCCAGCGCCCCTTCGGGGTTCGCCAGTCGCCTCCGGAGGGAAACCCGACAACATGCGCGCTGGCTCACCGTGCGGGGGTGGAGGAGTTTGAGGCGACTGGCGTTGGGGAGTGGTTAGTAGTACTGCTTAACAACTAACAACTAACAACTAACTAATGACTAATGACTAATGAAGCAAAGTACACTAAAGTGAATCTAACTGCTCCTTTGGTGCTACACCGCTCTATGTCTTTTAAAATAGACCGTGGATTGTTTAAATATGATTTCGTAGATCATCATGCAGTTTTGTGCGTTCCAGTTGATGCGGATGTGAAGGACATCCGCAAACGCTATCTGAAGATCGCCCGCCGTCTGCACCCTGATAGCAATGGAACTACAAGCCCTGCTGAGAAAAAGTTGGCAAGCGACTTGTTGTCAAAGCTGGTTAACCCAGCTTATGAAAAACTATCGCTTTCTAAAAATCATGCTGAATACATTTTAGTGATGTCGCACATGGGCAAGCGCTTAATGCAAGAATCTGCTTCAGTAGAACTCACTACTGACAAAGCTAAGCAGTTAGCAAGTGTACCTAATGTAGAACATATTTATAAAACTGAGATCGCCAAAATTGCTGAAACTCAATATGAATCTTTGCAGCAAGCACCGCAAGTCATTGCAATGCTTAGCGAGTTGAATTTGGTTTACTTAATGCGGAGTGTTGGCAAATCATTTGCAGTACCGCCGCCAAACGTCACTCAAGTTAACAATAACCCCATACCCAAGCAAGCAGATGCACCACCGAAGGAAGAGTCGATTGTGGTTCAGTATCTGCGTCGCGCTCAAGAGTTGATGGCAAAAAATCAATTGGCACCAGCTCGGGTAGAATTGCAGGATGCTCTGAAGCTAGAGCCAAATAATAGTCGTTGTCATAGCTTGATTGGAGTAGTGTATTTGAAGCAAAATCAAATAACAATGGCAAAAGTTCATTTTGAACGTGTCCTGCAATTAGACCCCAATGACCAAACAGCGTTAGAGGGGAAACGCAAAATTGAACAGATTACAGGGCAAAACAAGAGTGATGCTTCGTCAACAGCAAAGTCAAATACTGGGGCTAAGCAGCCAGATAAATCTGGGGGCGGCGGTTTGTTTGGTGGTTTGTTTGGTGGGAAGAAAAAATAATGGTGTATCAACCAGCAGCAGGTGCAAGGGATTTATTGCCTCTAGATGTAGCTCAAAAACGCTGGATTGAGGATAGGCTAGAGCAAGTGTTTCACCGGTGGGGATATCACAGAATTATCACCCCGACGCTGGAACGCATAGATACGCTGATGGCGGGGGGAGCAATTCAGCGGTCTGCGGTGATTCAATTGCAAAATGCCGAAGATGAAGAATTAGGGCTGCGTCCAGAACTGACAGCTTCTATTGCTCGTGCGGCGGTAACGCGCATGGCTGGTGTTACTTATCCGCAACGCTTGTACTACAACGCCAATGTCTTCCAACGTACACCAGGGTTGAGGCAAAATTCCCAGCAGGAATTTTACCAAGCTGGGGTAGAGTTGCTTGGCAGTGGGGGATTGCTCGCCGATGCAGAAGTGCTGCTGTTGGTGGCGGATTGTTTGCGAGCAATCCCTTTGGGTCCCTGGCATTTGATTTTAGGCGAGGCGGGAATCACGCGATCGCTCCTGAAAGCTTTTCCCGAACACTTACAAGGAAAAGTCCGGAGTGCGATATCGAGCCTTGACCGTGTCACTATAGACACTTTACCTCTGAGTGATGAACTCAGGGAACGCGCTCTGATCATGCTGGATTTACGTGGAAACCCAACTGATGTATTGGAAATCGTCAGCAGTCTGGGTCTAGATCAATCCCTAGAAGAGGTGGTAAATCTTAAATCTCTGGTAAAATTGATTGAATCTAGGGGAAGTTTCCCGTTTATCCTTGACTTGAGTCTCATTCAAACCTTTGACTACTACACTGGCATAGTGTTTGAGGTAGTCAATGATACTGATGGAACGCGGGTTTTAGGGCGAGGTGGTCGCTACGACCAGCTTTTGGGACTATATCATCCCCAAAGAGAAAACACCCCCGGAATTGGTTTTGCACTCTTCATAGAAGATTTATACCAAGTTCTTTTGTCAACTCAGCAATTACCACAAGCTACCCCAGCTAGTCATTGGTTGGTTGTACCAGAAACATCAGATGCCTATGCCGCTGCCTTTGCCTACGCCGCAGAACTCCGAGACTCTACCCATCTAGTACGGGTAGAAATGGATTTGGGTGGACGGAATGCGGATGAGATCGGGCAATATGCACGCGATCGCAGCATTGCTCAAATTGCTTGGGTCAAAGCTGATGGTTCGCCAATAATTGAATCAATATTAAAGAGGGAGTAGGGAGTAGGGAGTGGGGAGTAGGGGAAGATGAGGAGGATGAGGAGGATGAGGAGGATGAGGAGGATGAGGAGGCATTCCTCTCCCTCATCTCCCTCATCTCCCTCATCTCCCCCTACTCCCCCCAC
>CAXTSI010000224.1:0-13633 GCA_964246695.1 uncultured bacterium | reverse complement strand
AAACACGTAAGTCGCAAGGCTTGAAGGTGCGCTCCGTCCCTACTCCATTTTCACCGTTATTAGCGAATATTGCCCTCCACGGTTTAGAAAATACACTTAACGAATTCGCCAAAACACTTGATATTCGCGATAATCGGGGATACCAAAAGTCAGGACGGGATAAAATCCAGTCCCTTAGCTTTATACGCTATGCAGACGATTTCATAGTGTTACACGAGCAAAAAGCCGTTGTCCAAAGATGCCGAGAAATAATCTCGGAATGGTTAGTTGGCATAGGACTTGAATTAAAACCTGAGAAAACCCGGTTAACTCACACGTTCAAACCTGAATTAAGTGAGGATAGTAAAGCTGGATTTGATTTTCTCGGTCATCATATCCAGCAATACCCCGCCGGGAAATACCGGAGTAGCGTAAATCCTCAAGGTACAATATTAGGTTTTAACACCCTCATCACCCCAACCGCGAAAGCAAGTAAGGTTCACATCGAGGAAGTCGGAAGAATTATCACAAAACACAGGTCTTCGCCCCAAGTGGCACTAATAAAAGACCTTAACCCTGTAATAAGGGGATGGTCTTCTTTTTACTCAAACTCCGACGCCAAAAGTGTAGGAGAAATGTCAAAACAAGATAACCTCACATACCTGAAGCTTCGACAATGGGCAAAACGTCGCTGTGGAAACATAAATTATGGTCACGCCAAATATTGGACTTCCATAAATGGCGACAATTGGGTATTCGCAACCAGAGAAGAGGGAGCGAACCCCCTTCGGTTACTATCACATAGCGAAGTGAGCAGCAGTAGCACTGATTATGTGAAAGTTAAAGGCGATAAAAGCCCCTACGATGGCGACCTAATATACTGGAGTTCAAGATTGGGGACACACCCTGAAATGCCAAATCGTAAGGCTAAGCTGCTTAAGCAGCAAAAGGGTAAATGTCCTTGGTGTGGATTAAACTTCCAATATTGGGATGTCTTAGAAGTAGACCACATCATCCCCAGAGCATTACGCGGCAAGGATGAATACCAAAATCTACAACTATTGCATCGGCATTGTCACGACGAAAAGACCGCACTTGACCTAAAAGAAATTAGGAGGAAAGACCACTCTAAATTCCTTGAAAAACTATCTCAATTTTGGGAAAAGTTCGATTGGGAATGGGTGAACGATATCCCTAATTTCATCGGTCGCGCTGTCAGGAAGTCCGAATTGACAAATGGACAACACGCTGAGTAGCCGTGTGCTATGAAAGTGGCATGCACGGTTTCGGATGGGAGGGGTGATGCAGTAATGCACACCTCGACCCTACCTCGAAGTAGAGTTCTCTACCAGATTTTACTAGGTGGAAAGAATCCCCGCGCGTTTACGCCGGGGAGTCGTCAAAAAGGCATCAAAGAAAACGGCGAGGAATCCCACTCCTTGTAGGGGTGGGATGAGTTTAACTAGGTATGGCACTAATGTCACTTCATTTTTGGTCTGTTGCTACTCAATGAGAATTTTAGGGAGTCGCCACCATCTCCAACCGCTACCAAATTTTGACCAAGTTGTGGGTGCGGATGAATGGCGATCGCTCATAGGCGAGGCTGACAAATTGAGTGCAATATACATAATTTGGCGACTTTCTGGCTCTCGATCGCCAGTTAGCCAATACCAACTCGACCTTCAGCCCGACCGAAAGTTATGAAGTGTTCAAACCCACTCTCGAATTTCCCAAGCTTGACAGCACTCGCCACATCTGGGTACTTAGCCAGATAAAAGCTTTCGCTATAGGTGGTGCTAGGAAGGCGACCTTCTTTTTGCCCATACTGAACAAAGTGGTCAAACCCGCTAGTGAATTTCCCAAGCTTGACACCACTCGCCACATCTGGGTATTGCGCCAAATAAAACTGTTCGTCAAACAACTGCAGCGCGAAAGCCCTGCGCGCCTCATATTTACCATACCGCACGGCTTGCTCCACCCCACTTCGCACAACAGTCTTTTCGGCTACCGCCGTCGTCAGATCTGGGTTCGTGGACAGATACTGACTATTGTCAAAGTTGGCAATGGGATTGCGACCCTCAAATATCCCATAGCGGACGAACTGATCGAACCCACTGTTGAATGTCCCTTTAGTAACAGCATTAGCCACGTCTGGGTTGTTAGCTAAGTAATAAGCTTCATTAAACTCGGCACTAGGGTTGCGTCCTTGTTTTTGTCCATACTGTAGGTAATGTTCAAACCCACTACCAAATGACTTGGCCTTCACATCTGGGTTTTGCGCTAGGTAGTAACCTTCATCAAACAGTAGCATTCTCAAGTCCCGATGCTCTTTTAACCCATATTTGACGAAATGCTCGAACCCACTATGTAATTGCCCTTTGGCGACAGCCGCCGCCACGTCTGGATTTTCGGCTAGGTACAATTTGTTATCAAAGAGTAAGCTGGGGTCACGACCCTCCAATTCCCCATACTGTAAGAAGTGTTGTAAGCCACTACTGATTTGACCAGAAGCAACCGCAGCCGCCACGTCTGGGTTCTGCGCGAGATAGTAGTTGTTGTTAAATAACAGGTTGACCAAGTTTTGACCTTTGTCCACCAAAAGCTGGATCTGGTTTTCAAAGTTGAAGGAGCTATAAACTATAGTCTGGGCGATCGCGGCATTGCTGGTGGTGAAGTTGCTGTCGCCACTGTACACCTCAGTGATGTTGTGAGTGCCTAAACTTAAGGTATTGATGAGCAAGCTGGCACTGCCATTTTGATCGAGGGTGGCGGTGCCCAGTGTGGTACTGCCTTCCATAAATGCGATCTTACCCGTCGGGATACCACTCCCAGGCGTCACGGCACTGACACTGCCAGTCAAGGTGACGGTTTGACCGAATACAGCTGGATTAACTGAGCTAGTGTTTGTAATAGTAGTTGCCGCCGCCGGAAAGACAATTGTTGAGTTATTGCTGCCAGCAGTTTGCTTCGAGTTACCATATTGCAATGAATACCCGATAGTGCGCTCTTGCGTGCTGGCGGTGCCACTGGAATTGCTGTAAGCAACTTGGCGCAACGCCGACTGATAATTGGCAACAGAGTCATTACCACTGAAGGTCAACCCACCCGTGTTATTGTCGTAGCTCCAAGTAATCTTAGTGTTACTGATGGCACCACTTTTGCCGCTTTGTCCCAATATGCCTAAAAGATCTTCATTGGGGCTTAAGCCACTTATAATCTGAACTTTTGCACCCGTAAGAGTAGCACTGGAATCAGCATTGCCGATACTCAAAGAGGGTGCGATCGCAGTCGGTGGAGCCTTCTTAGTGTAATTGATCCTGCTGGAAACATTTAATGAGGGAGCGTTACTATTAAGGATTGTTTCTGTCAAGACATTATTCTGGGGACTTAGCTGGGCATTAGTAGGTGTCCCCATTGCAATGGTCACTGTTTTATCGGATGCAAAAACTTTGTTGTCTGTAGGGATGAGGGTCACACTGCCCGTTGTTTGGTTTGGTGCAAAGGTGATAGAAGTAGGGATGGTGTAATCTTGACCGTTAACTGCTGTACCCGTCAAGGTCAATGGAACAGTGACCGAACTGGAAGTTTGATGATCGAGTTGGGCATTGATGGTAAGGCTACCGTTCTCACTGATAGTCCCACTGGTACTAGTAAAGTTAACCAACGGAATGTAGGAGGCATTTGCATAGGTATCGGTCTTGTAGTTTTTGATTTCGTGGTAGTTGGTTAAGTCTCCCGTAGAAGCGGAAAACCCGAACTTAAAAGTTTTCGGTAAGAAAGCATTATTCGCCGTAACGTCAAAGTTCGCGATCAGTTTTTCGTTATCTTCAAAGATGCCATCGTTGTTCAAATCCATCTGAACCGACACCTGCCCATTCGGAGTCATGTCAATCTGAACATGGCGTTTAGAATTACTACGATTTGCATTGGCGCTAACGTTATCAATGGAAGTGCCAGCAGGAACCGTCGTTCCTGTCAAATATTTGTAACCCGTTCCCTCACTACCCCGGATAGCGACAGACTCTTTTGTTTTGCCTGGACCACCTGAGCCGAAATTACTGGAGAAATTGCCAAACTCATCAAAGCCAATACCGAAGTAGCCGCCAACGATGCCCGGTCCTAAATTCGTATTGGAGTAACCAAGCCCACCCCCAGGCGATCCAGCAGTCGTTGGGTTTTGGCTGCCATCAATCAGGAAGAAGCTGATACCATCTGCACCAGTTCCTCCATAGGAGTAGAGGTCGAAGCTAATGGAAAGACCACTGGCGGCGTTGATGGGTTGGTTATAAATGACAAATGATCCTTGATTATTCCCATTACTGGTAAGTCTCAAGGCACCATTACCGGGGGTATCCCCCGTTGATTGACCGGGCAAGCCTCCAGGCGCTGCTGGTCCACTGCGGGCAGTCAGACCAAGGTTAACAACACCCGTGCCGCTTGTACCATAGATCCACGTATGTTGGTTGACGTCACTGCCTGTAAAGTTCTCGGTCAAAATGTTGTCTAAAACATGGTTATAAGCCTGCATCTCCCATGACTCAAATGCCAAAGGTGCATCCACCTTACCCGTGCGGTACTCCAGCTGCCAATTTCCCCCGAGTGCTGCACTCCCAGTCAAGTCAGTTGAAGCCGCCACCACCGCCCCAACATTTGTACTCAGGTCGTTGACAAAGGCGAGTCCTTGCTGACCCGCCGCCACATTGCAACCATAAACTAACAAGGAGGCATCAGGCGCTAAGGCTTTGTGCCAACTCGCCAACGTGTCTTTGTAGTAAGCTAAATTGTTGCTATTGAGTTGGGTATTGCCTAGCTGTATGCTCCCAGAATTACCGTGGGAGACTAGGTGGATGCTATGAACCCCCTGGGACTGCGACAGTGTATTAGTGATTTGGGCGATTTCATCCCCGTTGGGATCTAGCAGCACTACTTTGTCTCCCTTGACCACACCCTCTTTTAAGCTTTGGTAATCGGGTAGGGCTGCGTCGATAAACACAATATTGTCAGCGTGGGTGCTACTACTGCCAACACCTAGGAGACTAGCATCGTTGGGGCGATTAGTGGACCAGGGGTCAGAGATCCCTGGATGAATTGGATTGGCATCGAATAAGCCTGTCTTTGGCTGCACCGAAAATGTATCGTGTTCTACCATATCTGCTTTGTTAATCTCCTCATAAATGGACACAGCGCCCTAGTCTGAGCGCTCTTGTGTTGCGGTGTCTCAACTAGCTTTTCTTTCACCGGCTTATTTAAGAGCTGGAAATCTCACATGGTAAGTATAAATTCCCAGAATTCAGCTTAATAAGGGTAAATTTACGGCTTTTTTAACATCGGTTGAGGATAGCAGTCTGTATTAACACTGAGGAACGGGATAAAGTGATTTCGACAAAAAACTGCTTTTTCCCATGTCCACTAAACACAGACAAGTTGCAATACAGTTCAGTTAAGCACCAGATCGGAAACCTGGTTTCTCCTAGAAACCGGGTTTCTTTGCTCCCACCTATCCTTAACTGAACCGTATTGAGACAAGTTGTTTGTCTTGACTTGAAGTGCAAATCTGGAAACCCTTTCCCACAGCAAACTTGATTGGGTTTAGTTGACGAAATGAAGACGCTGAATCAGGGGGTTTGTTGGATAACGCTTGCGCTTTACCTTGTTTTGATTATCTGTTGCGGGTTATTAATTACACATTTAATGTGGGAGCGATCGCGCACATGGAAGCTGCGGTTGCGCGTAGCCCAATCGCGTTTTGACAGAAATCAAAACATCGTGTAATCACTGTTTAAGTTATTATTTTTATAACATACAATGTATTAAAGCTGTTTTCAGGTAAATAGACCAAATTGTAGGGGCAAAGGCTTTGCCCATTGGTGTCAACTTAAGCTGTAACCATTGAAAATACAAGCGAGTCTCGTTGCTCAGCTGGTGCCTAGTAACGCGCTATCGGGAGGCTCTGCCTCCTATCAAGGGGAGGCAGAGCCTCCCAGAATACATTCCCACGCTCTGCGTGGGAACGAGAAGACGAGAAGAAAACTTGAAAAGTTGGTGCGTGTAAAGGGTTTGACCTTAAGTTGACACCGATGGGCAGTGCCGTGCCCCTACGGCAATCTACTGGGTAATAAACAGAAAATAGCGTTTATAGGGTGCGCATTGAACAATTAGAACAACAACAGTTTTATTATTGGTCATGGTTATCCCAACGTCAATTCACCCGACTGTATATCAACGACTAACCGACGATTTATTAACCATTGACGACCGAGTAAAACTTCTGTTAAATCTTTGCCAACATGTACAGGTATGTCAAACTCTTGACCATCAAATTTAACTTTACCAATATAGATTGTAAATCTTACATCCCCGCGTGCAGTTCGCATGATTTGTTGGTCAATATAAGTCCAACCAAGTGCATCTAAATCTTGTTGATCAATTGCCAGCCAACCGGAAAAACCTGTATCCAACATCGCCTCAACAGGTAATTCTAATCCATCTGATGTTATTAAATTAATTTCAAAAAGAAGTGCATCCTCATCACCAAAAAAACCGGAAATCTTCATATTGTGCCGCAAGCCCCAGTTTCATTAATTCGGAAAGTATGGTGTATTTTACCTGGATGTTTTTCGCGGCATTTTCGCCAAACCACTTCTAAATCTTTATCGATGAAATACTCACCACTATTCGGTTCAACCGTCATATACCAGTTGTAGTGGGTTGCGATTAATTCTGATTTAACTCGATCAAATATGGGCTGGCAGCGCTGGTATAAATTCTCTCCTTCGGTTTCCCATTGCGCTTTTTGTTCTTCCGTCCATTGGATTTCGGGAAATATTCTCCCCCTACGGACAACACGGGTAGACCTGGTTTCTGTCATGCTTTTTACCTATAAACCAATATCTATTATTGTAAATCCTAAGAATATGGAAAACTCCTGACTCAGTAGCGAATGTCTTCTGACTCCCGCTATTTCCGGTATAATAAGCCTGCTGAGAACTGTGGATACGGAGATACTAGGGTTGTGCCTACACTTGGCGTTAACATCGATCACATTGCCACCATCCGCCAAGCGCGGCGGACGGTGGAACCAGACCCTGTGGCGGCGGCGGTACTGGCAGAATTAGGCGGTGCAGATGGCATTACTGTACATTTAAGGGAAGATAGGCGGCATATTCAAGAACGGGATGTGCGCCTGTTGCGACAAACGGTGAGAACGCACCTGAATTTAGAAATGGCGGCTACTGATGAAATGGTAGCGATCGCCCTCGACATTAAACCTGATTACGTCACTTTAGTTCCCGAAAAGCGAGAAGAAGTGACCACAGAAGGTGGACTGGATATCGTTGGTCAAATTGCTAGAATTGGAGAGGTCGTTGATAAATTGCAAAGTGCTGACATTCCAGTTAGTCTGTTTATCGACGCCGATATACCACAAATTGCAGCTTCTGTCAAGGTGCAGGCGAAATTTATAGAGCTGCACACTGGGAGATATGCTGAAGCTGGAAATGAAACAAGTCGCAAGCAGGAATTAGCCGTGCTGGCGTCTGGGTGTGAACAAGCAATTCAATTCGGATTGCGCGTCAACGCCGGTCATGGACTGACTTACTGGAACGTCCATCCTGTAGCTTGTCTTCCAAACATGGAAGAACTTAACATTGGTCATTCCATCGTCAGTCGGGCGGCATTAGTTGGTATGGAAAGAGCAGTCCGCGAGATGAAACAGTTAATTGTTAATTGTTAATTGATGACTGAAGGTAGAGGGGAAGGGGTCTGCGAAATCTGGAAATTTGTTGACCAGAACGCAAGTTAAATCTCAGGTAAAGACTTTTATGAGCGCAACACAATCTAATAACCTTCCGCTTTGGGTACAGGACAGGGATACTGTTATTGCACAAAGCACAGATGCAGAATGGCGCTTTCAAACACCTCCGGATTATTCCCAATCAAAAGCAGGTCTTGCAAAAGAAAGTACACACAACCACCAGGAAGATTCACTAGAAGCGATCGTCCAAAACTTAGTTAGAACCTTTGAACTGGAGGTATCCTTTAAAACCAACCCCCAGCAGTGGTTGTCAGTTGTGAAGGAAAAGTTTCGGATGAGTAGTAATGGTGGTCCAGAATACACAGCATCAGATGTGAGTGCGGCTGGTACTTACAATTTATTTATTGGCGACACAGAACATTACAAAGCGGTTGATGAAACCTTTGAATCCTCAGGAAAACTGTTCCACACAGCATTTCCCAAAGGATTTTTGTGGGAAGTGCTAGAAGTTTTTTCTGCTCCACCGAATGTTACCTTTAAATGGCGGCATTGGGGAACTTTTAGTGGTCCATACAAAGACTATGCACCTACAGGAGAAACGGTGGAGATCGTCGGCATGAGTGTTGCACAAGTCACTGATGACTTAAAAATTCTTCGTGTCGAACACTTCTTCGACAACAGCCTGTTTTTAAAGGCGTTGACAGCAGGAGAAAAACCAGCAACTGGTGAACAGCAAAAAAGTTTTTGGGGTTTTGTCAAGCGACTATGGAACCGTGAAAAGAAATCAGCAACTGCTGAACAGCAAGCTAGTCGTTGTCCCTTTAGTGCTTTGATCGGGTGATTTGAGTTCGGTTAATTGATCGGGGCACAGTGAGTAATATGCCTCGATCGTGTTTCTTTTAAATCTTTGATAGAGATTTATAACTTTGCTTTATTTCATACTATACACTAATTTACGAACAGGTCTATTAATCAAAGGATGGATATGCAAACATACTATTACGTTGTGGCAAGTCAACGCTTTTTGCTAGAAGAAGAACCCTTAGAGGAAGTTTTGAAAGAGCGTACCCGTTATTACCATGAACAAGAAAAAGAAATTGATTTTTGGTTGGTGAAGCAACCAGCCTTCTTAGAAGCGCCTCAGATGGTGAAGGTCAAGGCGAAGTGTCCCCGACCAGCAGTAGCAATTATTTCCACCAATCCCCAATTTATTACTTGGTTAAAACTGCGATTAGAATATGTTATGACAGGAGAATTTGAGGCTCCTTCTGATACAATTCCTGAAGCTTTGGCATCTTCTACCACAGTCAATAGTCAATAGTCTTGAAGAGTCATGAGTCATTGGTGATCCCGATCGCAGTTCTGATGAGTATTTCCAACGCCCTTATGGGTGACGCTCGTTCCGACGCCGGAGTACCGGCTAACGCTTCGCTATCGTTCGCCCTTGGCGTCTCCCTTTGGGAGAAGATCGAAGATCGAAGATCGCTCAAGAGCCGGCATTCGGGAAACCCTCATAGGGGCACACTCACCAGTTCCTAGTAGCGGGAAGGAGCGTATTTGTTTCACTCCCAATCGGATCTGCTTTCCCGTTGGGCCTCCCCGGAAGGAGTCATTGGTTACTAGTAAAAAAACACACAAATGACTATTGACTATTGACTATTAACTATTGACTAAATTATGTATCAAACTGTAGTGCAGAGATTTCCGATTTTATCAAGTGCTTTAGTGCTAGCGCTTACGGGGTTGATTAGTGGTGGAAATTCTCTCGCCGCCCAACAAGAAATTTCTGCTTGTCAACCTCCGAGTGCGGGTGAGTATCTTTTGTTGGTAATCAGTCCCACACCAGATAATCAAACCCAACTGCGTCGCGCTTTACCGTCCGAACTTAAGTTCACTACCTGCAAATATCTTAAAGATACAGTAACGCGGATCGGCGGGTTTACCAGAATGGAAGACGCCAATCGTTGGGCGAGGTATGTCAATAATGTAGTTGGCTTGAGTGGTATCATCACTACTCTACCAAAAGATGTGGGATCGACGATTCAAAACGTAACCTCTAAACCCCAAAAACTAGGAGAGGGTTTTGCCGTATTGGTAGATTATTACAACCGTCCGGAAGTCGTAACTCAAGTGCAGCAAGTAATAGGAGGTGACGTGGGTTTTGTTTCCTATGGAGAACGCCCTTACTTGTTAGCAGTTTACACAACCAACCAAAAAGAAGCGTATAACACATTACAGACGCTAAGCGATCGCGGCTTTTTTACCGTACTTGTAGATAGTCGGAAGGTGATACTACTGCGCTCAGTTGTGCATTTACAATAGATAGTTGTTAGTGGTTAGTTGATAGTGGTTAGTAGTTGCCAACTAACAACTAACAAACAAGATAGTTGTTAGTGGTTAGTTGATAGTGGTTAGTAGTTGCCAACTAACAACTAACAACTAACAACTAACAACTAACAACTAACAAACAATTAATAAGCTGCCCTAGCTAACCAGGAGACGGTTATACCCAGCGCCGATCCAGCTATCACCTGAAAGGGTGTGTGTCCCAGCAATTCCTTGAGGCGGTCACCTTTAAACTCTGGATGTTCGTGAAATAATTCATCAACCATTTGATTAACAATACGAGCTTGCTTACCAGCTGCTTGGCGAACTCCAGCAGCATCGTACATAACTATGATGGCAAAAATCATCGCCACTGCAAATTCTGGAGTTGCCCAGCCAAGAGTTTGCCCAACACCAGCTGCTAGGGCAGTAACCAGAGATGAATGGGCACTAGGCATACCTCCAGTTGTGAATAAAACACTCACATTGAGTTTACGATTTTTGACTAGCTCAACTAGGAGCTTCAATGCTTGAGCAATCAAACAAGCTACCAGAGCAACCAGCAGCACCCGGTTGTCTAAGATGTCGCTTATGTCCTGCATGGTATGAATGGTTAGGTGAGAAAATGATGAATTCTGAACGATGAATTCTGAAAAAGGTTATGAATTATGAATGATAAATTATGAATTTTAAAGTAGCTTAGTATTTATCATTCATCATTCATCATTCACCATTCATTATTTAGTGATTGCGACTCGTAATAAATTGAGCGATCGCTTTTAGGGGTCTTGCTCTTTCTCCAAAGGGTTCCAATTCTGCACAAGCAGCCTCAAAGAGTTGTTGAGCACGTATTCGAGATTCTTCTAACCCCCAAAGGCTGGGATACGTAACTTTTTGAGCGAGTTGGTCTTTACCAGCGGTTTTGCCCAATTGCTCTTGGGTGGCGGTGATATCCAAAATGTCATCCACAATCTGAAAGGCAAGTCCTATATTCTGAGAATAGCGAGACAACCGTTGTAAATCTTCAGAGGTAGATCCGGATAAAATGCCACCGCAAACGACGCTAGCTTCTAAAAGGGCGGCTGTTTTGTGGTTGTGAATGAAATTTAGGGTTTCTAGGGAAATATCAGTCTTTCCTTCCGATTCTAAATCAAGCACTTGACCGCCGACTAACCCAGCAGCCCCTGTGGCACGTCCCAAAAGGGCAATTACCTGCAATACTCGCTCCATTGGTACGTTCTGTGTGTGAGTTGCTACAAACTCGAATGCGTAAGCCAACAAGCCATCCCCAGCCAAAATCGCAATATCTTCGCCGTAGACCTTGTGATTGGTCAGCTTACCGCGACGGTAATCGTCATTATCCATTGCTGGCAGGTCGTCATGAATTAATGACATAGTGTGGATCATCTCCACAGCACAAGCTGTTGGCAGCGCCATAGCTATTGTGCCACCAGTCATTTCACTTGTAGCAAGGCAAAGAATGGGACGCAAACGCTTACCTCCAGCCAATAGCGAGTACCGCATTGCTTCGTAAATTTTTTCTGGATAACGTATGGAAATCGCCCGATCCAAAGCAGTTTCACAAAGCTTTTGTCGCTCTTTCAGATAGAGTAATAGGTCAAATTTAGATCCCTCTGGAGTCTTTTGAAGATTATCCGCTGCTACCATCCTCAATTTCCTTAATGTTCTGTTATGTTAGTAACAATTTTAAAGTAAAGAGTCATTTGTCATTCGTCATTCGTCATTAGTTATTTACAAAAAAAAGGGAACAGGGAACAGGGAACAGGGAACAGGGAACAGAAAAGAATTAGCCTCGAACGCGAGTGCCTCTCCCCGAGTGAGAAGATTAAGGGTACTTGCACCATAATTTATTTATCAAAGAAATAAAATATTTTTTTCCATCGCGTAGGCGCAAGAAAAAATAAGGCAGTGCCAAATCCTCAGATGAATGCGTCAAGGGGATTTCCCTGTTAAGAGTTCCCTCTTAAAATTTCTAACTTTTTAAGCATTGACTGTAACTCTTGACTGTATTTTGCAATAACATGGCGACAGTCATTGGACCAACACCACCAGGAACTGGGGTGAGAAATTCTGCCACACTCTTCAAGTCATCAAAGTTGACATCTCCTATTAAGCGACTGTTCCCATTAGCATCAGTAACACGACTTATCCCCACATCTACCACAACAGCGCCTGGTTTTACCATTTCAGCCGTCACAAATCCTGGACGACCTACTGCTGTAATGAGAATATCAGCATTTTTGGTCATGGCTTCTAGAGAATGCGATCGCGAATGGGCAATGGTGACAGTAGCATCAGCCTCCAATAGCATCAACGCTAGTGGCTTGCCTACCAAAATACTGCGTCCCACCATCACCGCCTGTTTAGAACGCAGAGGAATTTCATACTCCTGCAACAGCCGCATCACCCCAGATGGAGTGCAACTGCGTAAACAAGGCTCTCCGCGCACCAGTCGTCCCAAGTTAATCGGGTGCAGTCCGTCAACGTCTTTATCAGGATCAATTTGATGCAACAGCGTCACAGCATCCAAGTGGTTAGGTAGAGGTAGCTGCACTAGAATACCATCCACTCGTTCATCGTGGTTAAATGCAGCAATAACTGACTCTAGTTCTGCTTGAGTCGTTTCAGCAGGAAAATGCTTGCCAAAAGAGGCAATACCCACTTTTGCGCAGGCTCTCTCTTTACCGCGCACATAAGCGCCTGACGCCGGATCGTCACCCACCATCAGCACTGCTAAACCAGGTGGACGTCTTATTTGGGGTTGTAATTCTGTAATGGCAGCAGAGAGTTCAAGCTGAATTTTTGCAGCTAAAGCTTTACCGTCAAGAAGTTTGGCAGTTTTTGTTTCCATGTTGGTTGTTAGTTGTTGGTTGTTAGTTGTTAGTTGTTAGTTGTTGGTTGTTGGTTGTTAGTTGCTAATTTTTACTATTAGCGATTAGCGATTAGCGATTAGCGATTAACGATTAACAACTAACCACTAACCACTAACCACTAACCACTTTATCTTCTCAAATTGGTCGTGTCTGTTGAGAATGTGTTGCTTACACTGAAGAACGTAGTATTATTGGGAACTCATTATATAAAAATTGCGACGAACCAAATACGGGTGCAAAAATTTTCTTAATAGATAGCTCTTATGCAACACCTCTCCTTTCTGTACGGACACGGCACTGTCATGCCCCTACGCCTGGGATTGACCTTTTTTCTGTTAGCCGGACTGCTTAGTTGTGGTAACTTGGGGCGTTATGGTGTGAACGCAATCGGTGCTAATATGACCCCCATTCGGGAACTTAAACCACAACAAGACGATCAAGCTATAGTCTACATCCAGGGTAAGGTAGAAAGGCAAGTTCCGCTTTTACAACGGCGGGTGTATCAAATAAATGACTCTACTGGAAAAATCTGGGTAATCACCAATCAAACTGGTTTGCGAGAGGGAGAACAAGTTGTGATTAAGGGTAAAATTCGTTACAAAAGCATTCGTTTGGCTGGCAAACAGTTAGGTGAAGTTTATCTAGAGGAGCAGTAAATGAACAGAGTGGGGAGTGGGGGGAG
>CAXTSI010000223.1:0-13639 GCA_964246695.1 uncultured bacterium | reverse complement strand
GAACATAATTTCTCTTTTTTTACCCTCTATTTTCCTTAACCGAGCAGTATTGGGTGAGGCTTTCAATGAGTTAACAATGAGATCTGATGTTGAAAAAAATCTTTCATTTAAAGGCTATTTTTATTTTTGCAAAACGCTTTTATGTTATTTATTTAATGATTATGAAGGAGCAATAATAAATGGAGAAGTTACTGAAAAAACTCATGAGATTAATATCGGTTTTCTCTCTTACTCTGTAAATCTATTTTATTATTCGTTAGCACTATTAGCCAAGTACAAAACTGCTTCAAAAACTGAGAGAAAACAATATCTAAAACAGGTCAAAGTAAATCAGAAACGCATGAAAAAATGGGTGGAAAGTTCCGGCGCTACTTTTAAACATAAATACGATTTAGTTGAAGCCGAGAAAGCTAAAGTTATTGGTAAAGATTTCTTGGCAATATGTTTATATGATAGTGCTATAGCTGGAGCAAAAGCAAACGGTTATATAAATGAGGAAGCATTAGCAAATGAATTAGCAGCAAGATTTTATCTTGATTTGGGTAAAGAAAAAATTGCTAAAATTTACATTAATGAAGCTTACTATTGCTATATCAAATGGGGAGCCATTGCCAAAGTTAAACTTCTGGATGAATGTTATCATGATTTGATAATTAGCCAGAAAAATTCTGAGGAACAGTTAGCAATAGATGTAACTATAAAAAGCCCCGATACAAAACAAAATCTCTCCCAAACAACAAGCAGCAGTAGTGTCATTTTAGATTTAGCGACAATTGTCAAAGCTTCACAAATAATTAGTAGCGAAATTATTCTGGATAAGCTACTAGAAAAGCTCTTATTAATTATTCTGGAAAATTCGGCTGCTCAAAAGGTGTGCCTGCTTTTATTTAAAGATAATGAATTGTTGATAGAGGCAATCAAAACTCAGGAGACTACCTCTGTTTTGTTACAATCTACCCCAGTAAATGAAAGTCAAGATATACCAATTTCCCTAATTAATTATGTTTCCATAACCCAGGAGACTTTGGTATTAGATAATGCCATTTCCGAGAGTATTTATCAATCAGATCTTTATATCCAGGACCATCAAACTAAATCAGTTCTGTGTACTCCTATTTTTTACAAAGGTAAATTTATTGGGATTTTGTACTTAGAAAACAATCTAACTACAAGTGCATTTACTAGCGATCGCATCAAAATCATGAATTTTATCACATCTCAAGTTGCTATTTCTCTAGAAAATTCTCGAATTTATCAGCAAGTGCAACACTATGCTCAGCAATTAGAATCTTCGCTCTCCGATCTCAAGCAAATGCAAATGCAACTGGTGCAGAGCGAAAAAATGTCGGCTTTGGGTACTTTGGTGGCATGTATAGCTCATGAAATCAACAACCCTGTTGGTTTTATTACTGGCAACTTAGAACCCGCAAAAGAGTACGTGCAAGACTTATTAGAGCTGATTGACTTGTATCAACAAAATTATCCCAAGCCGACGGCAGAAATTATCAAAAAAATTAAAGCTATAGATTTAGAGTACGTCAGCGAAGACTTGCCCAAGCTCATTGATTCGATGCAAGAAGGTGCAAACCGCATTTATGACGTGAGCATGAGCTTGCGAACCTTCTCTAGATCTGATAATGAAAAACTAGTTGCTTGCAATATCCATGAAACTATCGATAGCACAATTTTGATTCTCAAACATCGGATGAAAGCTTCAGACATTCGTCCGGCGATTGAAGTAGTGAAAGACTATGACGACCTACGACCAATCCAATGTTTCCCCGGACAACTCAGTCAGGTGTTTATGAACCTGCTTGCTAATGCCATTGATGCCTTAGAAGAGTCAAACATTGGACGGAGTTTCAATGAGATTAAAGCAAATCCCAATTTGCTGACAATTACTACCAGGAATAGTCCAGATAATCAGTATATTATAATACAAATTAAAGATAATGGGGTGGGGATGACAGAAGAAGTCAAACAGAAGATTTTTGATCACTTGTATACTACCAAATCCGTAGGTAAGGGAACGGGTTTGGGATTAGCGATCGCTCGTCAAATCATCATTGAAAAACATGGCGGAACTATCCAAGTGAATTCCTCACCAGGACAAGGAGCAGAGTTTGCGATCCAACTTCCGCTTGTGGCTAATGTTTAAACCGAAATTCCTAGTACTCTCCCAAAGCAACTTTGCTTTCTTTCAAGAAACCCGGTTTCTTTAAGAAACCGGGTTTCTGAGGAATCATTAACCCAGGCATTGTTTTCTTGTGAACTACTAGGAGGGATCTGCGGTGTGATTTTGGATTCAAACAAATTAGCCCTAATCCAAAATCGTGACGCCAATTATGAGCCAATACGGTTCAGTTAAAAATAGGTGGGAGCAAAGAAACCCGGTTTCTAAGAGAAACCGGGTTTCTGATCTGGTGCTACTCACCCTTAACTGAACTGTACTAAATTATGAGCAATATCTGATAATTTGTCGCTAAACAAATGGCGGTGGCGGTTGAGAAACCAGTGATCGCCGTTCAGTTTAACGAAATCAAAATGCTGATGCGTAAACGTTTTCCACTGGGCGATCTCGTCAGGGTAAACCATATCATCTTGGAGCGCACTGAAAGCAGTGAGATTGCAATCAAGCAATTCGTCCGGCACGTATTTGTAGGTCATTAACTGCGGGTAATCAGCCCGCATTGATGGCAGGATGCGCTTGATAAAGTCTGGATCTTCCACGTAACGGGATAGAGAAATTAAGTATTCAGCACTGTTTTCTGCCAACATGGGACGGTTGATCGCATCGCGCCGTTGCCACAAACGCACTAGATGGGGTGGAATAGTGCCGGAGACGAGGAAATGGAAAGGCTTCAGTCCGTTCTCCTGACGCAAGCGGCGGATCGCCTCGTAAGCGATGATACCACCAAAGCTGTGACCCCAGAAGAAAAATGGCTTGTCTAACCAGAGGCGCAAAACTGGTACCAACTCCTCCAACACTTGATCGAAACTACCAGAAACAAGTTCGCGGCTGCGATTCTCTCTTCCGGGTTGCTGGATGGCAAACACTTCGATGTTTTCGGGTGGGTGCTGCAAGAAATGGGTGAACAGTGAGGCTCCCACACCCATAGAGTGGAAGCAAAACAGCCGAACTGGCGCTGTTTGGGTATTACGACTCCGAATCAACCAGGGATGGAGGATTTCCCAGCCAGAATCTTGGGCAAAGGCTGCTTCCTCTATAGTGGCGTAGTTGAAGACACCATTTGATGGCTGCGATACTGAACTGCATAATTGAGTACACAAGTCTCCAGCTAACTCGTTCAAGCTCGGACCTTTGAGTAACTTCATAATCGGGTAGTTGGCGTCTAGATGTCGCAGTATCCAATTCTGCAACTGCGTGAGCATCAACGAATCCAGACTCAATTGTCCCAGTACTGTGTCTGAAGGCACAGGTCGATCGCCAGTGTCAAGAATTTTACCTAGTGCTTCAGCTAGTTTATCCGTTAGCAAAACCGTCTGCTCAGGTTTTGCCAAACTCAGAAGGGTATCGCGTAAACTGCTGCGTATTTGTGAGGAGCGATGGAAAGCTACGGATGTAAAGAGTGCTGCCAACCGGGAGTCTTTGGCTAAATGGGGGTAAGCCTTCTGAAACAGAGACCAATCGATATTAACCGCTATCCGTTGTGGCGTTTCCTGGGTCAAGGCTAACTCTATGTGGGTAAGTACTTCTTTTAAGCCCATTACCTTCAGACCGTGGCTTGACAATAGGTTAATGATTCCCTTAGTGTCATTGGCATTCCGGGACATTCCAGCGTAGTCGCCTAGTAGACCCAAGTTCACCGAGGTGGCTTTTAGATTGCACAGGCGGCGTTCGTGCGCCAAACTGTCGAGGAAGTAGTTGGCGGCGGCGTAGTTAGATTGCCCGTAGAGACCGAGCACAGCGGACATTGAGGACAGCATTAAGAAGAAGTCTAGTGTCAGACCTCGCTCTACAGTGGACAGATGCAAATTCCAAGCACCTAGTGCTTTCGGGCGGAAGACACGATTGAAACGTTCCGCCGTCATATTAGCCAACGAGCTATCGTCCAGCACGGCAGCACTATGAATAACACCAGCTAGAAGTGGGAAGTCTGTCTGTAAGGTGTCAAGTAGGCGATCGAGTGCCGTCTTATCCGTCACATCTAGCTTCTCCACCCGCACCTGTACACCTTGAGCGCGGATTGCTTCTACGATGAGTTCGTCCTCTTTTGACTTAAACCCGCTGCGGCTGACCAGTACTAGCGCACCGGCACCCTTGGCAACCAGCCACCTAGCCAGTTCTAGTCCGAAACCGCTGGTTCCACCAGTAATCAGATAAGCCCGGTCTTGCCGGAAACGGATTTCCCGAGGTGGCAACGCCCGCACAGTATCCCCAGCCATCGTCAGCACAATCTTGCCCTTGTGCTGAGAGCGGGTCATCAGCTTCATCGCGTCTGTCAGGCGTGAGATAGGCAATTCCGTGACCTCTGGCGGTGGTAGCTTACCCTCAGCTAAAAGCGTGGTGACCTCCTGCAACATCAAAAGATGCAGTTCTGGCTTTTGGGCAGCTAGCCTATCCACATCCACAACATGATAGGAAATATTTTCGCCCAGCCGTTCTAGGGGCAAGTGAGCATTTTTGTAGATGTCTGTTTTACCCAATTCTAGGAAACGACCAAAAGGAGCAAGGCATTTGAGGCTTTGGTACAAGGCTTGACCAGACAAGGAATTGAGGACAATATCCACCCCTTGTCCGTTTGTTGCAGCCATAATTTCATCGTAGAAACTCAGGGCACGGGAATCAAATACGTGTTTCACACCCAAAGATTGTAGATAGTCGCGCTTGGCGTTAGTGCCGGTGGTAGCAAAAATCTCCGCGCCCCAATAGCGAGCTAGGTGGAGTGCAGCTAATCCGACTCCACCAGCCGCAGAGTGAATGAGAACGCGATCGCCCACCGAAATCCTGCCTAGGTACAACAAGCTATAGTACGCTGTCACATATACCACCGGAATTGCTGCTGCCTGTGCAAAAGTCAGTGCTGTTGGCTTATGCTCGACTCCCATAACTGATGCAATTGTCCGACCAGCAAATCCGTGTGCCACACGGGCTATGACTTCATCACCAATCTGCCAACAGTTAGTATCAGGACCAACGCTGGCAATTCGACCAGATACTTCCAGACCAAGTTGATTGCCTGCCAGACCTCCCTGCACTGAGCGGAGGCTAAGCAGACCCATAGTATTCATAATATCTTTGAAATTGAGACCAGCAGCTTCTACCTCTATTTCCACCTCACCCTGTTTGGGAACACAAGGAAAACAGGAGCGAAAGGTGAGGTTGTCAACGATCCCTCGCTCTGTAACATCAGCTCGATACCATGAGCCGGATGCCGCTAGTTCCACAGTAGCTTGGCTCTGCGCATCCTCTACTGATAGTGTCCGCAACTCGCGCAGAAACCGCTGACCACCACGCCATGCGATTTCAAACTCATCCAAATCCCAGCGCCAGCAACGCATCTCTTGGTAGACAACTGAGAGTGTCTCTGGTAAGCCGCCTGCCTCTAAGTCAATGAGTTTGAGCGGTACATTTGGACACTCATTGTGCAGTGTGCGGGCAAACCCTGTCAGCACTGCTTGGACTAAATCAACAGTGTAAGCACTCGCCTCAACTGCCCAAGCACCCGATGTGACTAAATACACGCGGGGCTGTAATTGACTGGTTGCCAGTCCCTGACCTAAGGTGAGGAGAAACTCTGTTATCTGTTCCAGTTGAGTTTCCAACTTTATAGTATCGAAATTGTCCCTCAGGGTACAAAGACACACTAGATGAGTGCGACGGTCTAGTGGTTGTCCTGCCAGTTGCTCCCACCAGTCTTTGTCAGGTTTGAGGACAGACACCTCTATGCCCCGATCTTTTAACTGACCAATCAAGCTATCTGCACAGCCGTGCCTATCCGCCAGCACGATACAACGGGACATATCTTCAGGCGGTAATTCCCCAGCCTCGTCCAGTGGAGCCTTACGCCAGTGAAACTCATACTGCCGGCAGACATCTCCAGCCTCAGCAGACGCACCTCCAGACCGCAACCGCCGATTGACCAGTCCTTGAATTTCTGCCACCAGATGTCCATCAGGGGTGAACAACCACACGTCAGTATCTAATGATTCTTCATCATTACGTGTAATCCTCAGGTAACTCCAGACAGGTGTAGAAGGCGCTTCAAACACCTTTAACCGCCGAATTGAGTGAGGCAGATAAATACGCTCTGGACTGCCCTGGCGGTGAACATCAGCAAAAACAGCATGGAAACAGGCATCCAACAAAGCCGGGTGGAAAAGGAAATTAGAGGCTTCATGCTCCAATTCTCTTGGCAGTAACAACTCCGCCAACACCTCATTACCCTGATGCCAGAGACGACGGATACCTTGAAAACTCTGACCGTATGATAAACCCGCATTCCGAAGTGTCTGATAAAACGCATCTACTGCTAACTCCGAGGCGCCAGTAAAGCGATGCTTAATATCGGCAAAGTCAGGGGCAAAACTGAGAAAGCTATCCTGAAAACAGTTGATTCGACCTTGGGAATGCGATCGCCATGCTGTCGTCCCATTCTGTTCCTGAGTGCGACTGGCGATCGCATAATCTCCCTCTGCTGAGAGAATCTCCAGTCGGGTTTGCAAAGGCAGTTTGCCACTTTCAGGCAAAATCAGAGCTGACTCAAAACGTATATCTTCTAGGAAAAACTCTACCAAGGGATAGCAAGATTGGGCAGCAGCAGCAGCCATTTCCAAATGTCCGGCGGCTGGAACTACCATCGCCTCGTTCACCTGATGGTCTGACAACCAAGGCATAATCGATGCATCCACCTCCATCTCCAACGCCACCAGATTTTCATCGGCAGCAAAAGCCACCTTGCGTTTAATGAAAGGATGGCGCAGTTCAAGCCCCAGTCGGTGCTGGCGTGCTTCCGGCATTTCAAACCAGTAACGGTTGTGTAACCAGGGATGCTTGGGAAGTGCAATCCACTGACTCGGTTCGTCGAATCTTCGGCTCCAATTTACCTGAGCACCTTGCAGGTGCAACTGCCCCAGCGCCTCTAAAAAACAGACGAACTCCGATTCGCGTCGTCGCATTGAGGGGAGGATAGTAGCCGCACATCCAGTTTTTTGGCAAAGGTCTTTGACTCCAGCAATTAATACTGGGTGCGGACCGATTTCTATCAGTGTATCAAAGCCATCCTTTAACATCTGAGCAACCGCATCAACGAACAGTACTGGCTGGCGCACGTTATGATACCAGTAGTTTCCTCCCAAGTGGGTGCCGTCTTCCTGGCAAGCTGTCACAGTCGAATAAAGCGGTAAGTTAGCCAACTTACCCCGGACATGACCCAAACTTTGCAACAGGTCATCCTGCAATGGCTCCATCAAGTGACTGTGGTAGGCAACTTCCACATTGATGCGCCGTTGGAAAATCCCTCGCTGCTCCAAGTTCTGGGCAATTTGTGCCAACGCTTCAGTTTCGCCTGCAAGTGCAAGCATAGCTGGTCCATTTACGGCGGCAATCGATACTCGGTCTTCTAATCCCCGCAGCATTTCCTGACCTTCTGCCAACGACAGACCTACAGCTAGCATTCCGCCTCGTCCCGCCTGCCTCTGTTGAATGTGGGAGCGGTGATAAATTACCTCCACCGCCTCTGCCAAGGACAGCGCTCCAGCAGCCCAAGCTGCTGCTACCTCACCGATAGAGTGTCCTAATACACCTGCAGGCTGGATACCGTAGGATTTCCATAACTCTGTGAGCGCAACCTGTGTTGCCATAATGCTAGCTTGCACCACCACAGTTGTATTGATGCGTGTTTCCACTTCCTCTCGAAACATTTCTTCACGCAACGACCATCCGGCAAGTTGGGCAAACAGTCTATCCACCTCATCCAGTGTATCGCGGAAAACAGGCTCCTTCTGCCATAGGGTGCGACCCATTGTCGCCCACTGCCCGCCCTGCCCAGAGTACAAAAAGCCAATTCTAGGGGTGCCTGCTTCTTTCTGTGCTACCTTCGCCACACCTAAAACCTGCTTGCCTTCTGCGTAGTCTTGAAGCTTTTGAATAACTTGCTGTTTTGACGCTGCCACCACAACTAACCCATGTGGATATATCGAACGGCGCACAGCTAAGGTATAGCAGATATCTGGCAGCGAGGCGTCGCAAGTCGATAGGAAGCCCTGCCAGGTCTTGATTGCTTCTTGGAGTGCTGGTTGGTTACGTGTACTTAAGAGAAACACAGATGGACTATTAGCGTCCTCATCGCTTTGCCCGTTGGCACGCGACTTTTGTTGGTATGGGAACTCCTCCAGCACAATATGAGCGTTAGTACCACCCGCACCAAAGGAATTAACCCCCACCCGCAACGGACCATTGTTTGAAGACAGAGGAACCGAATCCACTGGCACCCGCAGGCGTAGACCCTCAAAGTCAATTTTGGGATTGGGCTGGTGAAAATGCAAGTTGGGGGGAATCATCCGATTTTTTAGCACCAGCACAGCTTTGATAAAGCCAGCTACCCCTGAAGCTCCCTCTAAATGACCGACGTTAGTTTTGACAGAACCAATGTACAATTCTTGACCGGGTAGTCGCCCCTGCCCTAAAACAGTGCCGATCGCCTTGGTTTCAATCGGGTCACCTACAGGCGTACCTGTCCCATGAGCCTCAACATAGGTCACTGCTGTTGGCTCTACCCCGGCATCGCGGTAAGCTGCTTCCAGCATCACCATCTGGGAATGGGGATTAGGTACCGTAAAGCCCTCAGGCACATGACCGTCCTGGTTAACCGCACTGCCCCGTACCAATGCATAAATGGGGTCGCCGTCTTGCCTCGCTGCTGAAAGGGGCTTGAGGATAACGATGCCCACCCCTTCGCCGCGCACATACCCGTTGGCTGCAGCATCAAACGTTTTGCAGTGACCGTCAGGATTAAGGAACCCAGCACGGGACATCATAATTGAGCCTTCCGGGCGCAGGATGAGGTTTACACCACCCGCTATTGCCAGGTCTGCCTCACCAGACCAGAGACTCCGGCAAGCTAAGTGGATAGCTACGAGAGATGAGGAGCAGGCTGTGTCTAGGGTAACGCTTGGTCCGGTGAGGTTGTACTCGTAGGAAATCCGGTTAGAGATCGCTGTCAGACCGCAGCCCATAGCTACGTAAGGATTGATTTGACTGCGGTGGGCGCTGTCCGTCTGCATACACAGATAGTCATACATAAACGAGCCAACAAACACGGCAGTGCGCGAACCATTTAAATTCTCGTACCGCAGTCCGGCATCCTCCATTGCTTCATGGGTGACCTCCAGAAGCAGTCGCTGCTGTGGGTCTATGCGTACAGCTTCTGCCGGGTAATAGCCAAAAAAATCAGCATCAAACTCATCCACGCCACTGAGGAACCCACCTTTCATGTTCCGGATTTTGCCAGACTTCCGCAAGTCGGGGTCGTATAACGTCTGGTAGTCCCAGCGTTCAGGTGGCACAGGTACAATGCCATCCACCCGTGCTATCAGGTTTTGCCAGAATTCAAAGGCGCTGTTTGTTCTACCGGGGAAACGGCAACCAATACCAATCACAGCCAAGGGTTCCCTAGGGGTAGATGCACTATTTTTGCTTTCGTGTTTTGACAAGTTTTTACTCATAGCTAATTTAAAATTGGACGGGCAATTGAACATACAACAAGCGGATCAAATCCCAAAAGCGATCGGTAGTGAATATAACCCTCTTACCCAAGCGTTAGAACGTCGATCGGGTTTTCCTGCCAAAGTGATATTTGGAAGGCGAAGCAGCATGGTGGTGAATGCAACTTCCATTTCTAGGCGTGCTAGCGGAGCGCCCAAGCAATGATGAATACCTGCTCCGAAGCCCATATGCCGATTTTCCTGCCGTGTGATATCAAACTGGTTGGGATGAGAAAACTGATTGGCGTCGCGATTCGCTGAGGCAAACCAGATAAATATGTCCTGCCCCTGTTTGATCTGCTGACCATCTCTCTCGTGGTCGTCTTTTGCTTTTCGGTGCATAAACTGTCCAACACAGTCATAACGTACCATCTCTTCGATCGCTGACTTAATTAATGACAGGTCGTTCCGCAGCATTTCTAACTGGTTGGGGTGATGCAATAATGCCAACATCCCGTTCCCAATCTGACTCATTGTCGTTTCGTATCCGGCATTAAAAAGCATGTGCATCGTCCCAACAATCTCTTGTTCGCTGAGTTTGTCACCTCTATCTCTAGCAACTATAAGTGCGTTTAGTAGATCGTCCTTTGGCTGTTTTCGACGTTCTGCAACCCTCTCATACAGGTAATTCAGGTACTCAAGTCGAGACTGATATGACAGTTCAATAGGCATCTGTCCTGCAAAAAAGGCAAAATCGTTCTCAATCCACTTGACGATCCGAGTGCTATCCTCTCTTGGGAAACCAAGCATTTCAGCAATCACAGCAATGGATAAATTCATCGCCAGATCCTGTACGACATCCATACGTCCACTATTCTGTACTGCATCTAAAAGCCCATCTACGAGTTGCTGAACTTTTGGGCGTAGAGCCTCTACTCTTTGCGGTGTGAACGCCTTACTTACTAATTGGCGGAGGCGAGTATGGTCAGGAGGATCGGCAAATAATAGGTTCCTTTTAGAGTTTTGCTCCAGCAATTCTGTGAGCATCTTGCCATCTGCCTCTGAAAACAACTCTAATTTAGGCGGGTGAAGTTCCGATGACAGATTGGGACTTTGCAATGCAGATTGTACTGCTGCATATCGAACGATATGCCAAGCACCAAAGCCATGAGAGAAATTGGAGCGGAATCCCGCGTCCCATATCACTGCACCTTCAGAACGCAGTTGGGATAGTTGTGGGTAAGGGTCAGCAATAAACTCAGAACTTGAAAAGTCTAAAATAGCAGTCGGCATAGAATATCTCACGTTGAAGTTTATGGAGCATCAAACATCAAAACCCAAAAAGTATTTTTACAAAAAAAAAGGGAACAGGGAACAGGGAACTCTTAACAGGGAATATGAAACCAAAAAAACTACATAGGTGGGTTTAAAGCCCACTTTATAAGAAAGATGTTTTTCGAGACGCGTAGGCGCAAGAAAAACTGCGTCCAAGCTTCAATCCCACAGCTTAAGCCGTGGGATACACTGTTAAGAGTTCCCTGTTCCCTGTTCCCTCTGAATGATGTACTCGTCTTTCTGGGTCAGCAGAATACTTAGCCACCAAATCTTTTCCCTGCTCCCCTATCCGCCTCATCTGTGCCTCGATCTTTTTCATCGCCAAGGGTTTTTTTAACATTTAGCTTCTCAACTTGACTCATTAATTTATGTAGGAGTTTAGATATTATTCGCTACATCTATTATCTATACCTCGGTCGGAATTAGCTTCAGAAATATTACTTAGATAAAAGACTTAATGGTCACTCTATAAATCAATGAGCATTGATTCAGTAATTAAAAACCTCACCCCCCAGCCTCCAACCCTTGCGAAGTCCGGGAAAGCAAAATTAAGCGGACCTCGTAGGCGATCGCTTCCCCACTCACAGTACCCCCAAGGCGGAAGCCCACGAGGATGTGTCTGACTCAGGAAGATACATCCGTCCTTTAGGCGTGGGAGGAAGCCGATGCACATGACGGTGCAGTCTAGAGATCCGATCGTCAAGAACCATAAGAGTAACCGTCTTTTTTGTGAATGGGTGAACAGTATTTGTGACTGATTCCAGTCACTCTGCCTGTCTTAGTAGAAATATCAAAACTGCCAGATGCGCGGCAAAGAACTCGACCTATATATGTACCGACTTTTTTCCCTTTGGTGACGGCAGCTTTGATAATATCTCCAGTCTGGAAGCCAAAATGGATTTGTTTCTTTGTACGGTGACGTGTGGGAAAACCATGTTTGTCTGTGCCACACATTTGACGGGTTCCATGCCCCGACGATTTAATTAATAGTGGGTGGATACCTTTAGTATTGAGTTTTTCTCGTGTGGAAGTACCAACACAGGCGGCATCAATCCAGTGAGTCTTTTCTAAGTTTTGAGTAGTCCTATTGAACTTAGTCAGCCCACCAGATCCCGTTTCTACTGGTAATCCAGTTGCTTTTAATGTTGACAATAGCTTGAACCGAGTCGCATTAACGGCAGCAGTATCAGCCATTGGTTTTTTTGCTTGATCTAGGATTTTCTTTAACCGTTCTGGGTCTTTTTTTAGAAAATCTTTAATGTCTTGAGTCCCTTTTTTGAGATTACAACTTTCACAACTCAACGTCAGGTTTGAGATGCGATTAGATCCACCCTTGGCTTTTGGTTGAATATGTTCAACCTGTAATTTAAGTCCTGGTTTTCCGCAGTAGGCGCAGTCTCTACCCCATTTTTCTAATAGGTATTGACGGGTTTCGTATCCAGCTAAAGTACCCTGTTGATACTCGTTTCCTTGTATTTCAGGATTTTGCATTATTTGTGTGTCGAACTTCACTAACTCCTGAGAAATAGCTGTGATGTTTGCGTATTTACTTAATTTTTTGACCCAGGTGTCAATGTTGTGAACTCGACTCATCAAGCTTGGCGGTAACCAACCCTCTCTACGTTGTTTAGGAAATGGCATCTTATTTCCCTTCCTAGACCATTCGTGTTTTGGAGGTTGACGATAACGGGTTTTACGGTGAGACAGCCCTGAAGGAGGGTTTCCCTCCGTAGGGGACTGCGAACCCGAAGGGTTTCTTCTGCCTCTGCGCAGTTGTCTACGAGAAAGCAAGGATTCCTTAATTGCAAAACCTCGGTGCTGAAGTTCTGCCGCGAATACAACATCACCAGTAGTATCGTTGACAATTGCAATTCCCAAGGCATCTTTTGGGGGGAAGCTTCCCCCCAAAAATGCCGCGTTGTTTTAGCACCAGGGTCAATTTTGATCCGATAAGTTTGAACAGGTTTATTGGGAAGGGATTCCTTGAGGACTAAAGTGAACGGAAATCTCCGAAAAATTGCTGCTTTACCATTCCTGGTAGAGTCGATGGGGGCTATTATGCCCCGCACCTCTCTGTTAAATCTGGGCGTGCAGCTTTCACTGCACCCAGCTTCCGACGTTCTTAGCATTCGCTTTTGCCCATGTGCATATAATCATGGCAACTCTCATGAACTGCCATCAGGTTTTGCTTTTTCCAATTTGCGTGGTTTCCATCAACGTGGTGGAGGTGAACCCGTTCATCGGAAAGAAGTTTCAACCCACACTTGGCGCATGTATGGTTTTGCCTTTTTAAGGTTTTAGAGGTTTCACCGTCATAGAGCTTGCTGTTACGCTCGCTCCAATAGGGCAGGTTGCCGTCGAAAGGTGATTTCTCACCTTTGACGTTAACGTGCTTATTTTCGGAGTAAGGAATTGCTGGAAATGCCTTATCTAGCAATTTCTTGCTATCGTGGCGGTTCAGCTTGGTTTCCTTATTGAATACCCTGTACGCTCTTTGTTGGATGTGAAACAGTGAAAATCGTGACCCATCCATTTTACAGTAGCGGTGGTAATTCCTCCAGCCTCTAACTACGGGTGCTAGCCTTATGGCTTTTTCCGTAGAACCATAGTCGGGTAAGGTGTTGGTGTCGCCACCAGC
>CAXTSI010000222.1:5534-13780 GCA_964246695.1 uncultured bacterium | reverse complement strand
CTTACACAGTCAGGTATTAATTCCTCTTACCTTCTTAAATGAGCGAACGTACAGCACCAAGCATTGACTCTGAAGAAATAGGTGTTTCAGTTACCTCGGTTTACAACGCGCATCAATGGCATCGAACCGAGTATCAATGGGGAGGCGCGTCAGAGAGGAAGCTTACCAAATGGAAGCGACAATTCGGCATCTGAACGCAACAATGCCTGATTTGCTACCTGGTTATCGGGCACTAAAAAGTTGTGGTCAATTGCCAGCAACCGCACTCGTCACATCTGAATAAACTTCAGGCACAAACCATTTGATGGCAACGCTGGCATCTAGAACATAGCGGCTTACCGTTGGCGATCCTCACGGATAAGTTCAGCACTGTCACTGAAGGTTCTTCCTGCATACCTCGCCTGAACTCGTGCCACTGCAACTCTTGCCTTTGCAATATCACCGCCTGTGTGATAGTATGCTTGTTGATCAGTGATTTGCCGTAGGATGTGCTTTAATTCCGCTTGCAAAGAGCGACCATGTTGTTTGGCAATAATCTCAAGCTTTTCAAGGATGATGGGGTCTATGTCTTCAATTAAGACTTGAGCCATAGTTAACTCCTTAAAATCTTTTGAATAGGTTGTTGTGATTATAGCAAGCTTTGGCGATCGCCCTTAGTTGAGATGGGAAAGGGGGCGATTTCTACTGTTTTGTTAGAGTACTGTGATTATTGGATTTTAGGACCGATGTATCCGATGATTATCTTTCCTGGTTCTAATTCTGCAAAGAAATGAAGTCTCCAAGCTCTAGGTGTCATGCGGACGTGCCAACTGAAGATACGCTTCTCGCCATCGGGACACTTAAAGGTTAGTTCCTGTCTGAACTGCCTGAGCCTTGACTCACTCTCGGGAGTTGCCTTGCTAGGAAAACTATCTGAATTAAAAGCTCCATCTCTCCAAATCTTGCAGTAGTCTTCAAGCTCAAATAACCGCTTTACAACCTGTCTTAGCATCGGATTGCCAGGATAAAGACTTTGCATCTGCTTGCCAACATCTTCGCAGAATTCCAGATTAGGGAATAACTCCTTTCTTCGATTCCACAAATCGAATCCGTCGCGAACACCCGTCCTCAGACGATTCTGTATCCAAGCTACGTGTTCCTGTAAGTGTTCGAGTCGGCTTGCATGAATAACTGCCACCGTCTCCGAATACAGGTCGTTATCATCTTCGAGCCAAGTAGCCTTTAAAACAAGACTACTTAACTCCCATCGCGCTTCCGATCTAACGCTTAAGGCAAGGGATTCAAGCAAGAAAGCAATACCAAGCCCTTCACTTAATTCTCCTTCACAGCAAAACTCAGATCTTAAATTTCTATCTTCAATCTCAGAATTTTTTATGTCGGCTAAGAAAGGAGTTTTTGTGGATAAGAGAATGAATCGTAATTCCTCCCGATCCACGTTTTTATCTCTGAGCCAATCTGACAGAGAATAATCAGATGCAAGTACAGTGGCATAAAACTCGCTATGGGTGCGAAGTATCGGCTTCACACCAATTTCAGCTGCAATGTAAGATGTTTGAATTCGAGCAACTGCTCTTCAAAAGCTTTGAAGTTTTTCAACCGCAGTGAGGTAATCATGATAGCACTTCTTGTATAATTTTTTCAATAGTACTAAATCTATAGTTAACTTTTTCGGCAGCTTGAGATATAGATTTGACAAATTCTTCGTCCTTTTCAATATAGTTAATAAATGTATCTATCAGATTATTTTTTCGCTTATTAAGCAGTTCTAGTTCTTCATTATTTAATTGACTAAGAATAACAGACCACGCTTCAAATAAAGACTTATTAAGTGGTAGCTGTTTTTTGTGATTTTTTAAAATTTTTCTAAATGCATATTTACCAAACATAGAATAAGCTGCTCTCATGGCTATTTTAAATTTATTTTCAACATTGTCTAGCTGTTCTTGATTCATTTTATTAATTTTCATCATAGATTCATTTAAAAAGAAGTCTCTACCTTGTCGAATTGGATAGTATTTGTACGGGGTCAAACAAAAAGCCACAAAACCAAGTACAAATTCATGATCTTCCATACGCTGCTGCCGATTTTTACTGATATTTGTGGCTGTTTCAAACTCTGGAGATTTAGCAAGCTTCTCCAAAAATTTTGTTGCTTGTCCTGGGTTCAAAGCATGGCGTAATTCTTGTGGAGAAAGAGGCTCACCTCCTGTATTAATTCGTCTAAAAATATTGAATTTAACTTCAGGTGGTGTTCCCTTTTCAATCAAATAAACTGTTAAGACAGTTTCATCTATTCGACGCTGATAATTACGAGGTAACTCGTCATATTTCTTATTTTCAAGGTTAGTTAGAAACTCTAATCCAGTTAGCCTAAGTTTTTTATCTATAGCAAACTTCTTGAGGGTACTTAGCCTTTGTAAACCATCTATAACTAACCATTTATCTTCATTAGTAGCATCCATGTAAAATGCTGGTAGTGGAATACGAATCAGAATGGACTCAATGAGTCTGCTTTTAGCAATATCTGTCCAAATATCAGCATGACGCTGAAACTCAGGAGCCAAGTCAATCTCATCAAATTTAATTCTTTTTAGCACTAGGTCAATGGTCATTGGTCGAGTATCAACCCTGATTTGGCTAGGATCAAATGGTGTAGTAATTACTTCTTCCTCTAGCTCAATATCCTCTTCTTCTATTTCAGTGTCTTCCTCAAACAATTCTAAACTGAGGTTGTTCATATCTTTCACGGTGCGTACTCCTTGGCATTAATACCCATTTAGTCCCGTCTTGGTAATTCTTGGTGGCGTTACCTCAAGAAATTGGAACCTTCTTGGATAACCTACTTGCATCGTACTATCTCCATTGGCAGATGGAGTTATCATAAAGGTATTAGCGAAAGCTAACCTGTAGGAGGATCGCACTCTCAGCACTTCGCAACCATAAATACAAAAGCAGCTAGGATACCAGCTGCTTTGCTGACAAATGTTTTTCCCCGTTTACTTTGCTACCAACTCACTAACTGGCGCAACTCCAGCCATCTCCAAAATTGGTGCAATCAAATCTTCCCTCTTCACCGCCATCATATGAACACCCTGACACAATTGCCGCGCTATCTGCACTTGTTCGGCGGCAATTTTCATTCCTTCCTCAAGCGGGTCTGTTGCTTGTGCCAATCTATCAATAATGTGTTCAGGAATATTTACACCCGGTACTACTCGATTGATAAACTGGGCGTTTTTAGCTGATTTCAACAGAAAAATTCCCGCTAAAATCGGCTTGTTACAACCTGCGGCAATTTTGTCCATAAACTTTTCTAGCTGCTCAAAATCCGTAATCAACTGACTTTGAAAAAACTGCGCTCCCGCCTGTAACTTGCGCTCAAATCGACTTTGCAAACCTGACCAGCTAGAAGATTGTGGATCGATCGCCGCACCAGCGAATAAGTCTAGCGTCCCATCACTCAGGAGTTGCTCGTTGCAGTCAATGCCGTGATTCAGCTTATGAATGAGTTGCAGCAGCCGCACTGCTTCCAAGTCAAACACGCTTTTAGCTTCGGGGTGATCGCCTGCTTTTACCGGGTCGCCAGTTAAAGCCAAGATATTACGGATACCCAAAGCATAAGCGCCCATCAAGTCAGCTTGCAAACCAATCCGGTTGCGATCGCGGCATGTCAGCTGACAAATCGGCTCTATCCCATTTTGTAACAAAATTGCCGACGCCACTACTGAACACATCCGCAGTACGGCGCGACTACCATCAGTTATATTAACCGCGTGGACTCGCCCGTGGAGGGTTTGCGCCATTTTAATCATATGTGCTGGATCTCCCCCTTTAGGAGGCGTTACTTCTGCAGTAACTAAAAAGTCACCTGCTTGCGCGGATTTACGGAAAGATGTGTTGCAGATTAAGTTATTATGGGTGTTAAGCATAATATTGATGATTGCAGTGTAGGGATAGATGTATAATACATGACTCCTACAAGCAAAAACCTCATCCAGGCAGAGAGTAGCCCATAGCGGCTTTTGCTTGTGCGAGAGTTTGGTTTGCGATCGCCTCTGCTTTGTGTCTTCCATCCCGCAGCACAGCGACAAGATAGCCGTGTTCGTCCATCACTGCTTGATATTTCTCTTGGATAGGTTTAAGAGCATTAATCGTCGTTTCTGTCAATAATGGCTTAAATTGCCCCCAACCCATATCCTGACACTCCGTCGCCACCTCTGTTTTCGTCTTGCCTGAAAGCAGCATATATAAAGTTAATAAATTGTTACTCTCAGGACGCTCTGGATCGTCAAACGTCAAACCACGAATTGGATCTGTTTTACAGCGCTTAATTTTTTTAGCAATCTCATCTGGAGGATCTAGTAAATTGATCCGACTCAACTCTGACGGATCGGACTTCGACATTTTGCGTGTACCATCCGTCAAACTCATTACCCTTGCTCCTTCCTTGCGGATCAAAGCTTCTGGTAACTTTAGCACAGGCTGATCCTGTTTGGCAAATAGATGATTAAACCTGTTGACAATATCTCGCGTTAGTTCCAAATGTTGCTTTTGGTCTTCACCCACTGGTACTTTATCCGCTTGATACAGCAAAATATCAGCTGCCATGAGCACTGGGTAGTCCAACAAGCCTACACCAACGTTTTCTCCTTGCTTGATAGCTTTTTCCTTGAACTGGATCATGTCTTGCAGCCAGTTTAGGGGTGTGATGCAATTGAGCAACCAAGTTAATTCACTGTGGGCAGAAACGTGAGATTGTACAAAGATAGTGGAGTAGTTCAAATCAAGACCACAAGCTAGATAGAGAGCAGCTAGAGTGTAGGTATTAGCTGACAGCGTTGCTGGATCGTGGGGCATGGTAATGGCGTGTAAATCAGCTATGAAGAGGAAATTATCGTACTGACTTTGATTATTCACCCAGTTGCGAATTGCACCTAAGTAGTTGCCCAAATGTAGATCGCCAGTTGGTTGAACTCCAGAAAGAACTCGTTGCGTACCCATAATAATTTAACTTAATGTTCTCCAATCCCTGCTACGTGCAGTTGCAGTCACAAAACTCATTTAATTCTGACATTTTCTGCCCTGAATCGGTGGAGAGTGTTGAGGTTCCGGTGGCAATTGGTAGCTGCACACTGGTGGTATTGGGGTGAACAACGCAACCAGGTACTTGGCGATCGCACCACTGGTTACATTGTCATCCCCCAAAGAATTAAAAATTAGAAATTAAAAATTAAAAATAGCTCTTTGTTTTTTAATTTTTAATTTTGCATTTTTAATTATTTATTGTGCCCAAACAATGCACCTTGGCTCATAAGGACTAGAGAGGTATTTTTGTTTTGGCAACACTCGCAAAGACAAGCCTTGCAAACCGGAAATAGTGTATATAATATCACCTGAGTAAATACTTAATCCCTGCTCCTCTCCTTGGTAGTTCATTACCACTGACACACCGTTGACAATCTCGCCATTAGCATCAATTGCACCTTGGTAGATCTCTACCTGCACATCGTTGTTTGTGAGAGTTGCCAAGTCAACTTTTGCTGTAACAGTAATGGTTTGGTTTACTTCAATATCTGCTCCTGAGGATACATTAACATCTTTAATTTTGAGATGATGCCAGTGCGCGGTGAGGTTTTCTTTCCAATGAGCTAATTCCTTAGCTGGGGCGTAGTTATCGCTAGTGAGGGTGTGGTAGCGATCGCTCGCGGGGAAATAAGCCCGTTGTGCATATTCTCGCACCATCCGCGCTGTATTAAAGAACGGACAATTCAACCGGATCGCATCCTTCATTTTAGCAATCCAGCGCCTCGGTAAACTATCAACATCCCGGTCATAGAACAAAGGCGCGACTTCCTTTTCTAGCAAATCGTACAGGGCGTTTGCCTCAATCTGATCCTGGAAATTGGGATCGTCATACATCTCCCCATGCCCGATTGCCCAGCCAGTACGGACATAATCAGCTTCATCCCACCAGCCATCGAGTACACTGAGATTTGGCAATCCATTCATTGCTGCCTTCATCCCACTAGTACCAGAAGCTTCCCGTGGACGACGCGGTGTGTTTAACCAGATATCGCAACCAGCCACCATCAACCGGGCTATGTGAATGTCGTAGTTGGGAACAAACACTACCTGCTTTTCCCAGCCTTGTTCGCGGATGAAATGATTGATATCGCGGATAAGTTCCTTACCAGGGATATCTTTAGGGTGTGCCTTTCCAGCAATCACAAATTGCACCTTGCGGTCTTTGTTAGCGAACAAAATCCGCTTGATCCGCTCTAGATCGCGCATCCATAATGTAGCGCGTTTGTAGGTAGCAAAGCGTCGGGCAAAGCCAATGGTTAAAACCTTTGGGTCTAGGACTTCTTGTGCGTGGGTAATTTCCGAGGCGGAAGCGCCGCGATCGCGCAAATGCTTCACAAGACGCTCTCGCACATACAAAACCATGTCCAAGCGACAACGTTCGTGATTGCGCCACAACTCCTCATCAGGGATGGCGTCCATCCGCTCCCACAGGGGGTTATCGGTTGGTGCTGATGACCAGTTTGGTCCCAGGTAGCGATCGTACAGTTCCTGAGTCGATTTGGCAACACAACTACGGGCATGGACGCCGTTGGTAATTGCCGCAATTGGCACTTCCTCTACTGGCACTTCCTGCCACAAACCGCGAAACATCTGCCGCGACACTACACCATGCAGCTGTGCGACACCGTTGGAAAATGTTGCCATCTTCAACGCCAGCACTGCCATACTAAAAGGCGTAGATAAATCATCAGAGTTCTCACGCCCCAAAGCCAGAAATTCGTCTTCGCTCAAGCCAAAGACATCTGCATAATATCCTAGATAGTGCAAAACTTTGTCAGGAGCGAACAAGTCAATTCCCGCTGGCACTGGCGTGTGGGTGGTGAATATATTAGAGGAAGCCACTACCTGTTTGGCTTCGGTATAACTCAGCCCCTCTTCCTGAATGAGGATACGAGTACGTTCTAAGGCAGAGAACGCCGCATGACCTTCATTCATGTGGTAGGCAGTAACTTTATACCCCAGCGCTTTCAGCATTTGCACACCACCGATACCCAGCATGATTTCCTGGTGGATACGCATATCGATGTCGCCACCGTATAGCTGGTCTGTGATATCCTGGTCGTAAGGAGCATTGATCTCAAGGTTTGTGTCCAGCATATACAGGGGTACTGTTCCCACCTGTACGCGCCAAACTCTGGCGTAGACGCTGCGCCCCGGATAAGCTACCGCAATTTGCAGTTCGGAACCATCAGAATTGCGCTCTAAATGCAACGGCATATTGTAAAAGTCGTTGATTGGGTAGCGTTCCTGCTGCCAGCCATCAGCATTTAGATACTGGGCAAAATAGCCTTGCTGATAAAGTAAGCCTACACCGACAAGAGGTAGCCCCAAGTCACTGGCGGATTTGAGGTGATCGCCTGCTAGAACACCCAAACCTCCAGAATATATAGGTAAACAATCCACTAGCCCAAACTCAGCCGAAAAATAGGCGTAACACTCTTGTCCTTTGTCAGATGACAAATGACTAGTTCGCTGTTTCTGATACCAAGTATGTTCTTGCAAATAGTCCTCTAACTGACGGGCAGATCGATCCATTTGCGCTAAGAAGCCTTCATCCTCCACAACTTCCGTCAACCGCATTTGGCTGATGGTCCCGAGCATTAAAACCGGGTTGTGACGGCTAGATTCCCACAGATCGGGGTCTAAGCGCCGAAATAAGTCTTTGCTTTCAACGTTCCAATCCCAGTGTAAGTTGTAGGCAAGCTTCCGGAGCGGTTCGAGTCGCGGCGGTAGCGAAGGAGAGACGTTGAATGTACGAATTGGCTGCATAAGGAACGCGAAACTCCTGGTTTGGCTATGGTTATTGTTGACTGTTTTGACCCCATGTTGCCAATTCTTTATACTCTGTTTGTAAACGATCTATGACTTTGTTAAGCTTTGAAAACAATTTCCACTTGCGTTGCTAAAAATGCTATATTTAATCCCAAAAATACAAATAAATAGCAGTTGCTGACGGAACGACAGACAACTGCTAAATGTGAATATTAAAAATAATGACAGCAACTACACCTCTAGATGCCGGAAAGCTCACCAAAAAATGTTCAACTTAACCCGACAGGAGTCCCACACCGTCCCGAAGGGCGGTGATGGGGCGGGGGGGTATGGGGGGGGCAGATAACCCCCCAAGAAAGCGGCGGCCCCACAAGACCACCACCAAAAAA
>CAXTSI010000222.1:0-5524 GCA_964246695.1 uncultured bacterium | reverse complement strand
CCCCCCCCCCCCCCCCGCGGGGGTTTTGGGGGGGTATTTTTCGGGTTAAAACCCCCCCCTTAAAACCCCCGCGCTGCACAACATACGCAACACCACTAATGAAGACAACAGCACCAACTACGCATCCAATGCCAGTGGCGCATAATTCAGGAGCCAGTAACAAAACTGGACTCGCGCTTCACTCTTCGATGGGCATATTCCTAAAGAAAACAAAACCGCTAGTCCAATAGCACTCTTGTTTTTTGATGCCAAACTTCACAGGTGGCATAACATAAATCTCCGTATTTTTGGAATAAAGAGAGCAAGGCATCTTTTTGGGGGAAACTTCCCCCAAAAAATGCCGCGCCGTATAGGTATCTAGGCAGGAGCGCTTTCTATGTCATTTCATAGTAGACAATAAGACGACACTTGTCAAATGATGTACGATAATATATAGTAAGCGTAGGACGACAATTTACAGTTAAGGAGGTAATGATTGGTGAATGTCGTGAAAATCAGGCGCTATACAGATGTTGACGTTGAAGGAATAGGAGAAAAGATTAAACGAGCCAGAAAAGCTGATGGGCGTCCAGTTGAGATATTAGCAAGTACTGCCGAAATAAGCAGGTCTTATTGGCATGACATTGAGGCAGAACGCATACGAGAAGCACTACCTGAGACGACACTCCGAAAAATTGAACAGGTTTTAGGTGTAGATTTTGGGGTAAGTTTCGAGTCATGAAAAAACAAAAACAAGTTTTGACGGTATCCTGCTTAATTCGAGCTACGCCTGAACAAGTCGCTAAAATTGATCAGACATTACAAGCGTTTGCGGATGCATGCCAACACATTAACAGCAAAGTCCCAGAACATTTAACCAACGAACTGGGGATACAGTCGTTGATTTACCACGATGTTAGGGCGTTGTTTGGACTATCTTCTCAAATGACGATTCATGCGGTTCGTCGGGTGTCTGGGAACCGCAAGACGGCTTTACTTCGGGGCGATGCTGTTAAAAACTTTGCCCCCACCAGCGTCACTTACGACGCAAGAACATTCAGTTTTCGGGAAACTAACTGGACAGTTAGCCTAACTATGTTAGGTGGGCGGGAACGGTTCGCAATGCACATCGGTGATTACCAGCGCAATTTGCTGCAAGGTAAAAAGCCAAAAACTGCCACACTCTCAAAGCGTAAGGATGGCAGCTATTACATCAACATTCAGCTAGAATCTGAACCCCCTAGTATTGCCCAAACGGATAAAGTGTTGGGCGTTGACTTAGGTCGCACTGATATCGCAGTTACCTCAGATGGAATTAAATACAGTGGAAAAGAGATAACTAAAGCTAGAGATAAGTACGCAAGAGTAAGAGCATCTATTCAGAAGAAAGCCGCGAAAGGCACAAGAAGTAGTCGGCGTCGTTGCCGACGGCTTTTGCAACGGTTGTCCGGCAAAGAAAGACGCTTCCAGTCCCACACAAATCATGTTATTAGTTTCCGCACTGTCCAGCAAGCTAAATCTAGTAATCAGGCTATTGCTTTGGAAGATTTGACGGGAATTAGGGAGCGAACAAATCAGCAGCCACGCACAAAAACAGAACGCCGAAGGGCTAATTCTTGGGCGTTCTATCAGCTGCGCCAATTCCTAGTCTACAAGGCTGTAAAGTTTGGCGTAAAACTGATTTTTGTTGACCCTCGGTACACTTCTCAGACTTGTCACAAGTGCTTGCACATTCATCCGGTCAGGGGTGAATCCTACAGGAGTGGCAAGTCTTTTTCTTGTGGTCACTGCGGGTGGAAGGGTGATGCTGATTACAATGGCGCAAATGTAATTTCGCTTATTGGGGCTGCTGTAAACCAGCCTCGAGGTTCGGGATTGTCGTGTAAGTTGGTTGCCAGAAAGACTACGGTTGAGTACGTGCAGCTTAGCTTATTCGATACCCAGGGCTACTGAAAGCCCACGCCGTCAAGCGACGTTTTGGGGGGAAGCTTCCCCCCAAAAGCTCGCGCCCGAAGGGCGGCGATGGGTTGTTTACGTATGGCTAACTTGGGGGAGGATGAGTTGGTTATATGTCTGTTGACCTGAAGCACCAAGATCGCCTGTTAAAGGCATAAAGGCTTCACCTAAAGAGCCGATCAGAGAACTAACCAAGTTGTTAGTAGCATCCTTGACTCCTACTGACAACTTCAATGTATCTATCTGGGTGAGAAGGTCGTTAGCACCAGGGTTTGATTTGTCAATAATCACAGACCAGTTGCCATTACCAATAACTATGCTGTTACTGGTATACACCCAGTTACCTTCACCAATCACTGTATTGTTCTGACCGAAGTCCCAGTTACCATTACCAAGGGTTGTGTTGTTCTGACCGAAGTCCCAATTACCATTACCAAGGGTTGTGTTATAACCAGTGCCATTCCAATTCCAGTTACCATTACCAACGGTTTTGTTGTTAGTACTATTGTCTAGATTCCAGTTGCCGTTACCGATGGTTGCATTTTTGGTACTAGAATCCCAATTCCAGTTGCCATTACCGATACTTGCGTTGTTATTTCCGTAGTTCCAGTTAGCATTACCGATCGCTGCGTTGCCATTACCAAAGTCGTGGTTGCCATTACCAATTGGTATGTCGCCATCTTTAGTGGTAAACACGTTCTTAGAACCACTAAAGGGTAAGAGACCATCAAGGGCTGCATTCAAGATATCAAACGGTATTTTTCCACTAGCAGACAGGTTAGCAAACGGGTTGCTATCACCTCCAAACAGGCTAGCAAACGGGTTGCTACCACCAGCAGAAAAGTCAATACTACCACTAGCAGACGAGTCGCTAGCAGCAAGTCCGTTAACAGTGTTGATACCGTTATTAAAGCTGAACATGTCAGACCGGAAGAGGTTCAACAGATCAGAGGATGTTTGCAGCAGCGTAGTATTACCACCACCAAACAGGTTACCTAAAGAAGAAGTGAAGCCTAAGATACTAGCTTGAGTGCTCTTTAAAATGTCTGTAGATGATCGCGCACTGCCATCACCACCAGCACCAAAGCTGTCACCAAGAATCATCTTCGAGATATCGAAGCTACTACCAGACGAGTTACCACCACCAGCAAACGGGTTGCTACCACCAGCAAACGGGTTGCTACCATCAGCAGACGAGTTACCACCACTTGCAAACGGGTTGCTACCACCAGCAGACGAGTTACCACTGTCGGTAACCCCAACTGGAAAGTTGTCACCAGAGGTGGATTTCGAGCCATCTAAAGCTGGTAATGACGGATAATTTCCTTCGCCAAACGGGTTGTTACCATTAGCAAACGGGTTATTTTGACTGTTTGAATTACCAGTGTTACTCAACGGTAATCGATTACGCAGTTTGTCCATCAAGGAGTCAACCTTACCGGTAATAAGTTGCGATACCTGCGAGGTAAACTGCTCCTGTGTGCTTTTTCCATCGGTGACCCATTGACCACTTCCAGTAATTACGTTGCCAAGACTAGTAATGGGTTTGGGTTCAGCAGAAGGTTTGCTACTACCCTGAATTTCCCAGCCGAATACGTAGCTGCTACCAACTATCTGACCACCGCTAAAAGAAGTGCTGTTGGAGTTCGTATTGCCACCACCGGAGTAACCAGTAACTGAGCCACTACCACCAACTTGGCTGCTGCCACCGGAGTTACTGCCTCCAAACGGGTTACCACTACCGGAGTTACCGCCTCCAACCAGGCTGTCACCACCGAAGATGCTGCCTCCAAACGGGTTGCCACCACTGGAGTTGCCACTTCCAACCAGGCTGTCACTACCGAAGTTGCCGCTTCCAAACGAGTTGCCGCTACCGGAGTTACCGCCTCCAAACGGACCGCTGCCACCGGAGTTGCCTGCACCTTGGCTACCGCCACCACCTGGGTTAAAGCCGGGATCAAACGGGTTGCTGCTGCTACCGGAGTTGCCACCACCAGACTGGTTGCTGCCACCACCAAAAGCTTGATTTGTGGGTAAGCTGTTACCCAGTGCGTCCGTGAGCGCTGAGTTAACCTGATTGTCAATAGCAACCCTGATTTCAAAACTGGACGACCCTGTACCTGTGTTGCTACTATCACCCTGGTTGCCACCATCAACTGGGCTGCCACCACCAGATGGGCTGCCGCTTCCGGAGTTGCCACCAACTGGGCTACCACCACCAACTGGGCTGCTGCTTCCAGAGTTGTTAATAGCAGCCCAGGGGTTAGTACCACCAGTGAACGCGCTGCCAGGTCCATCCGGGTTGCCAAGGTTAGCAAAGGGATCTCCGCCATAGGGGCGATCGCCGCTAACCTGAGGATTGCCGTTACCGGAGTTACCACCAACCGGGTTGCCACCACCAGACCCATCGCCCAAGTTACTAAAAATGCTACTTAAAGGTTGATCGCCAACGACTTCCTTTAAGGGACCGAAGGGTGAATTCTCTAGCGGGTCACGAGTATTATCAGACTGGTTGCCACCATCAGTTGACGAGTTACCTAAGCCTGCATATTCGTTGCTACCACCATTAATCGGGTTGACAGGTCTACGATCATTTATAGCCATGAACAAGAATCCTCGAACTTGAGAACAAAAATCTCGTATAACAACAAGAATTACGAAAACTAGCCTGCTTTATGACTTTGCTTTTTGGTTTTTTAAGCACAGGCTAGTTATTGGTTATGATTTCTGAAAGATTGTTGGGTTACCGTATAAAATTGTTAACCCAACGTTTTGACGTTTAAAGCCAAACTTTAACCGAACGATGCGGTACCAGCATGGGTACCACCCATCGGATCCATCCCAGCGCCGAATTTGCTGTCATTTTTAATGAAGTCAGGGATTTGATTTTGGTCGAAGCCATCATTTGAATCCCCACTGCCCAGTCCAGCAAACACATCCTTAAGACCGGATGGGAGGCTATCGTAGCTGCCGGTTTCACCAAATGTGTAGCTGCCACCGTCGCTGCCGCCACCGTAGCCGCTTGCACCACCAGAAGTCTGACCGCCACCGTAGCCGCCTGCACCACCAGCAATCAGGCTGTCGCCACCGTAGCCGCCTGCACCACCAACTGGGCTGCCGCTGCCACCGCCAACTGGGCTACCGCCACCAGACTGACTGCCACCCATAGCATCAGCAAATGGGTTGAGTTTACTCGGATCGCCGAACTGGCTAGCGTCAGGAGTGACGCCTTCTTGAAAGGGCTTAAAGTAGTTGTCAAGATTCTTTTCTAGAGTGTCAAAGGGTGATACCTGAGACACATTGCCACTGCCAACATCTGAGGGGCTGCCACCGAAGACGCTAGCAAACTTGTCGCTGTCACTGCTACCGCCGCCTGCACCTTGGCTACCGCCACCTGCACTTTGACCGCCACCGAAGGCGCTGCTGGCTGGTGAACTGACGCCAGCATCACTGAGGCTTTTGTTAACTAGGTTGTCAGTGTCAACTCTGGCTTGAAACGATTGAGACTGACTTGCGCTGCCAAAATCAATGCCGCCAAAGTTGCCACCATCAGAGGAAGCGCCACCGAAGCCACCTGCACCGCCAGAAG
>CAXTSI010000221.1:0-13795 GCA_964246695.1 uncultured bacterium | reverse complement strand
ACTCCCCACTCCCCACTCCCCACTAAAACAAACTTCTGGGACGCACGCGGTTGGCTTCATCAACTAAGCAGATCTTCTCCTCCCCAGTTGATAGGTGCGCTAGATCCCGCAAAGCTTTTTCCAGCCCTTTTCTAAGATCCAATTCCTCAAGCGGCTGTCCCAGAATTGAGATCGAGGAAGTGGGCGAGATTGCCTGGGACGTGACCAGATGTAAGGCTGTTTCCAAAACCTGTTTCGTTAGCTGATAGCGATCCATGCCGTTGAGAGTAAGTGCCTCAATTGCCGTCGAAGCTTCCCTGAGTTCTTTCTCCCCCGGTGCAAAACCAGAACGATCAATCAATGTTCGGGCAATTTCCACACGCGATCGCATATACAAATTAGAAGTTTGCGGGATGCGTCCCAACGCAGCCACTGCACCTTTTCTATCTCCCGTCGCCCAGAGACAACGTGCCAGACCGAAGGCAGCCGAGGTATAACTGGGGTCTGTACGAGACACGAGATCGTACATTTGAATTGCCAATGGGAAATTATCCGCATCTTCAGCAGCCAAACCGAGTGCTAGTTTTGGTGCCAGTTCCCCAGGCAGGTCAAAGTAAACTTGGTCGAAAGCTGCTTGCGCTTCCTTGGCTTTGCCCTGTGCCATCAGACTTCGTCCTCTGTACCACAGCACTCGCCAGTCCCAAGGGTCTTTTTGTTCAACTTGCGCCAAAACTTCTTTTACCTTGTCATGAACACCAGTGTCAATGAGGCTGTTTGCCAAACGTAGCAGCGCTTCCCTAGAATTAGGGAACTGCTGAACAACTTGTGACAAACTAGTAACTCGCTGACTGGGATCGGCAATGGCACTAGCGTTGAGTACCTCGTTGAAACCTGGTTCTGTAGCATCCAGCATCGGCATCGGCAATTGGTGATGGTCGGCTTTGATTGCCTCGAGGTCGCCTTTGTTTGTTAATGCCAGCATATCCCCACTAAAAACGTTGCTGGAAGCTGGGCGTGGAGTTTTTGTTTGAGTGGCAACTATTTCCCGCAGCACACCGAGTAACTGATCTGCCATTTCATCAGCCGACTGAAAGCGCTCGTCGGGATTTTCCGCAGTAGACTTAAGTAAAAATCGATACAGCGACTCTTGCTGGGCAAACAGGGGTTCTTCTTGGGGGCTGGGCAGGGTGTATAAATGTTCTTTGGTAAAGCCTGTGATGTTAGTCAGCAGAACAGCCAAAGTCCTGCCAACAGTGAACAAATCTGAAACCACAGTCGGTCCCTCACCCGCTTCGGGGGCACTGTAGCCGATGGTGCCGTAAATGTCGCCTTCAGGGTCATCAATGCGTCGCACACCGCCCAAGTCGATTAACTTCACGTCGTTGTCTTCAAGCATCACGTTATCCGGCTTGAAGTCGCAGTACACCAAACCCAAGGAATGCAAGTAAGCAAAAGCACTTAAGATGCGGTGGATGTAGGCGATCGCCTCCGCGACTGGCAGTGGTCCCCGCTGTTTGCGAATTTCCTTCAATGTGTTGCCGCCGACATACTCCATAACGATGAAGCCTTCGCTACCGAAGTTGACGAAGTTGTAAATGCCAACGATATTGGCGTGTTTCACCGCTGCCAAAAACTGGCGTTCTGCTACCGCCACTGCCGCACTCGCCGCGTCTTCGGTATTGAGCAGACCTTTGAGCACTACGTAACGAGACAGCATTTTGTCGAAGCCCAAGTAGATCCAACCCAATCCACCAAAGGCGATCGCACCCTTGACTTCATATTGTCCAGCCACCAAGTCCCCTGGTTTGAGTCCGGGGATGAAGGAAAACTTTTGTCCGCACTTGGGGCAAAAGCCTTTCTCTCGACGCAAGGGGTTGTTACAATTCGCACAGAAGCGTTTGTTGTCAGGAACCTTCGCCTCCACCAGAATTGCCTTTTCTGGTTCCGTCGAAGGCAGTTCTGGCACAGATACAAGTCCGGCACCAAGTTGCTTGCGGCTGCTTCTCCCAGAGGTTTGGCTTGTACGGCGCGAACCTTTGGAGCGGTTGGTGAGTGGTGATGAACCCGTACCTGTCGTAATATTTGCGCTTGGTTTTGTTGCTTGTGTTTGTCGGGCAATGCTGTCATTTAGAGACTTTGCATGCAACGTCTCTACAGTCTTGATTTCAGCAAGTCCGCACACACTGCAGTAGCCATCTTCTATGATACCAGTACACCCATTCTGTTTGCAGCGATCGCCTTCCATAAAACTTTCCTTTATGTAAGTTAGGAGTTAGGAGTGAGGAGTTGTAAATAATGAAGTGTAAAATATGCATTATGAAACTGTTTTAGCATTTATAACTCCTAACCACTAACCACTAACAACTAACCACTAACAACTAACCACTAACCACTAACAACTAACAACTAACCACTAACAACTAACAACTAACTCCTCAACCGTTTCTCGTACTGAGACACTAACTGAGCTGCCTTGTCCAAAGGAGTGGGTTGGCTGTACAGAAGTTGCTGAGCAATTCTTGCTAGTTCAGTTAAAGTAGTATCTTCTGCCAGTCCCCGTGCTAGCGCCTTAGCTTTGAGTGCTTCCAGCCGTCCGCGCAACTCTGCTCTTGTTTCCAAGGGTGCTTTGTTTGCTGCGTATGCTTTTTCAACAGCCGTAATATATTCCTTCACCTTGGCGGTCCAATTTTCTAGACCAACTTGCACAGGATTTACAAGACCTTCGGCAAACTTAGTTTCTAGTCGGCTTAACCATGACGAAAGTGCTTCGATTTGCTCATTTGCTAAAGGAGTTTGCAGCATCGAATGGTCAACTACCTTTAAAGTGCTTTCGGCAAAAGCAGCGTCGCAGAGGCGATGAAGTTCTACTAATTGGGATTGTAGTTGGTGAGCACGAGCAAAACTGAGTCGCAATAGCTGCTGCTGTTTAGCTATCTGCTGGAGATAATTTTTCACCCGCGCTATCTGCGGCTGAATCTCTGTCGTAAAATCTGCGCTAACCCCCAGCGGATCGCTCTCAATACGATCGCGCAAGGAAGTTATCTTTTGACTTACGTCCGAAAGTTCTTTTAAGGAATCTAGCTTGAGCGAGTCTGCCAATTTTTGCAGCTGTTGGATCTCCGCTTGTGCTTCAATAAGCAGAGGTTGCAAGCGCGACCAAGCTTCGTCAACAGCTAAAACTACTTCTTTGGCGACATTGAAGGCGTTTGTCATCAGCACCAGCAAGTCTTCGGGAGCGATCGCATGAGTAGTCTCAGCAGCGGACAAAAGTCCTCTTTCTGCCAAAGGAGTTTGAATAACAGTTAACTGAATGGATGGACAAGTGAGAAGTTGTTCAATTTCTTGCAGTTTCTGTGGCGATCGCAAAAACCGTGGTATAATTGATGCACGTAGTTGAGTTGCCTTATCGACCGTTTTCACAAGCAGGTCGAAGTACCCAAACAAATCGTTCATCGCCTCAAGCGCTGGACGCAGACGGGCTTGCGTGACTCCCGTCAGTTGTACCGCAGAATATTCAGAAACACCAGTAAGCCGCTGGTAAGTTGGAAGTCCATGTAAGTCTATCAGGTTCTGACCGACAAGGTCGATTTTCTTTTTCCAATCGGCTAATAATTTGTCAATTTCTTCAAGAGTCATTGGTTAGTTGTTAGTTGTTAGTTGTTAATTGTTAGTTGTCAAAAAGTACCACTAATTACTAACCACTCCCTCATCTCCCTCATCTCCCTCATCTCCCTCATCTAATTCAATGGCTCAATTATCCCGCCACCCAACACTTTTTCCCCGTCGTCAGATTATGATGAAATTGTAGAGTACAAAGTCCGTGAAACGCTCTACCATTGTGAAAGATTTTTTGGTCAAATACCAAGCTATGTGCAAGAGCGTGCGCTCGCGTCTGTACATGGGCGCAATAATTGATACGAAGGCATAGTAAAACTTCATTTGTGCAAAATTCAGTAATTTTTACTTATAAATTACTCAGAAATCAAACTTCAATAAACAAATTCCACTTCCAACTACTAAAAACTACAAGAGTTGCCTGCTAATTTTCGGATAAGTCTATTTATGTGGTAAGACGAAATTTTAGAATAAATCCATCGAATTCGCGAAGAATATACGACTTAGACGCAATTTTTGTAGACTTGCATGCTATGAGTACCCACTAGGGTAATGCTGTGCTAAGAAAATTGAGCTATCATCTTGGAGAATCAATAGCCTTTACTAACAAAAGGGTGCATCCAAATCAGCTTGTGTTCCGATCGTGGGCTAGTTTCCCAGGCGAGATGAATCAAAGTCAATTTAATCACAAGGAACAAGTCTATGAGTTTACAAAACGGTTATGGTGTATTAAAGTGTCATGCAGTTGCAGGAGAGAAGGAACTGGGGAAAGATACCCCACACTATCAAGTGCATGTGAAGGACGATCGGTTTTCGTATCGTCTTGCCATTAATGTTAGATCGAGTCAGAAACCCTTTGATTTGTTATATTTTATCGATGACAATTTTCAACATTTCATCACCGACAAACTCGATAAATTGAACTTTGGTCTCACGAAAATTGAGTCCTCAGCTAGAAAAGCAGGGGGAACAGCACTGGACTACATCCGGGCAAATTTGTTCAAAGTCAACCAGATGAAACCATTGCCCTTCAATGTACCCGGTGCAAACAACGATCTTAATGAATTGATTGATTCGTTGATTCAACGGGCAATTGAAACTCAAGCAGTTGTGTACGCCTTCGGAGAACCATGGAAAGATCAAGAAGGTAAAGCGGATCGTGTGTTTCCTGAGATCAATCCGAGTAGAGGCGTTCATAATATTCACATGAACCAAGGTAACAGTGGTAAATTTGCTGGGGAGAATGGGGTTTTTCAAGATGGAGGACTATTGATTCATTATCCTTCTGCGTCAGGTTCACACGACCACTGGGTAGCAGCATTTTTTGCCTTTCAATCGCAGTCGTTCCACACTGACGATCGCACTGGTAACCCTATAGATAAAAGGGTAGGAACTGAACCTATATCATCTAGTGTTCCATCTGTCAAGGCGCGGGTAAGAATCGTTGCGGCTTTGGTCAATCCTCGTGGAGAAGATACAGGTAAGGAATCAGTGACTTTGATGAACTCTTCACCAGAAAAGGTAGATTTAAGTGGTTGGGCAATTGCTGATAAACTCAAGCATAAGCAAAGCCTTGATGGGTTGAGTATCGAGCCAGGTCAAGCGATCGCAGTACCTTTATCGGGAGAAAATGTTCAGCTTTCCAATGATGGAGGCATCATCTCCCTTCTTGATTCTCAAGACATCAAAGTCGATGGTGTTTCCTACACTAAGGAAAGTGCTATCGAGCAAGGGTGGACAATAGTTTTTTAACTGATATCTTGCACCATTCTCACCGGTTTCTGGCAGTGGTGCAAGATGTAAGGCTTTTGAAAGCGAGTTTGATATTGCAGCGGTGAAGGTGGGCTAGATGCCGATCGCCCCCGGCGCGTCTTCGACCATCACTCGTTGGACAACTCTTGGAGTCGCAATGGCGACTTGTAACTAAAAGTTATGGCATCATGCTCTCAAGACGCAGCAACCATTGGTTAAAATGCTGACATTGCTGACGGATTGAATCCAGCCCAATGTCGATCGCAAGCGTAGATGTTTTTCTCCTGAAAATACCCGTATAGCAGTTCTCTGACGAACGTTTCCTCAGTTTGCCCTTCAACGAAAACATTTACTCTAATCATCGTGAGGGTCTCCCGCCCAGGACGTTCTTCTTCCAAAGCTCACCCAGGCTATAGTCCTCAAGCCACACCTCCAACTCGTGCCGATCCAACCTGCGAAGTGATGATTTTCCCTCATCACGGTCTACAACAATCACATCATGCGCATCAAATTCGTTGAGCAGTTCCACTGACTGGGTTGAAACAATCACTTGTTTTTTAGCAGTACGCATCAACGATGCTAGGACAGCGATCGCATACGGATGGAGACCAAGTTCTGGCTCATCAACCAGAATTGTCTCCGGCTGAAGGTCTTCAGGTTGTAGGAAAACTGTTGCCAGACACATGAAACGCAGTGTGCCATCCGAAAGCAGATGTGCCTTGAACGGAACATCCTGCCCCAGATCGAACCATTCCAACTCAATAACCTCCTTGTTTTGTGGAGAGGGGCGCAAGTAAAAATCCCTAAAGAAAGGAGTAACAAGCCGGATAGTTTTGACGATTTTCTGATAAGATGCCTGGTAGCGATCGCGCAACAGATACAGGAAAGATGCAAGGTTACGTGCATTACTCCGCAGGTAAGCGTTGTCATTGATACCGTGCGCTTGTTTTACATAGGCACTGTCGCTGGTGTCATGAAAATGATAAACTCGCCATTGCTGAATAGTGGGTACGACGTAACTGTCAATTTGTGACTCAGTACCACTTAAAGCCAGTGTCTCAAAATGCCCTCTACCTATTTCATGCTCCCCACTCATGTTCGACCAGAAGGACTCAAGAGCGAACATCAGGCGATTATCTTGGGTTGGTTCTAGTGTAGCGAAGTACCCGTTATTGCCGAAGTATAACTGAAACTCCAGTTGTTGGGTTGTTTTGCGCCCAAAATGCAATAGTGCATCGGGACCACCCTGGCGGCTGACAAAAACTTGCAGGTTCTGCTCAAGCAACTGCTGAACCATGCGGAAGAAGCTGATAAAATTAGATTTTCCTGCGCCGTTAGCTCCAATCAAAACGTTGAGTTTGGAGAGTTCAAGGTCACACCAGGCGATAGATTTAAAGCCTTTCAAAACTATTCTCGACAGTTGTTTGTCACTATTCGTCTCCGTCATGGAAAAGTCTCCCGATCTCCAGGCTTTTTATCTGCTAGCTTCATTAATCTACCTGTTCTGGATAATAACAGAAATGGCAAAATATCAAAAGTAGATCATCATTTGATGAATTCATACCAAAGCTTTACTGCAAATAATGATAGAAATTTGATGAGATAGTGCTGGAAATTTGTTACTATTCTGCCTCTCATGCATATTGTGTTGACGGTAAATCTGCACCAGTTGAGCGAACAAATCCTGACCTGTGACACCATTGCGTCGTAGATTATTTAAATCTCGGTTGATCCCTTGAGTAATAGAATCACGGAAATCTTTTTCTAAAATATTGACTTGAGCTTTTACGTCTTCGTCTTTAATGGATTTAAAAAAGATTCTCAGTTCACGTAGAATGTACCGTTGACCCTGAGTCAAACGCTGGTTGTACTCGCGTTCGGCTTGGCGATGCTTGACTTCTTCAGCAAATTGACGCTTGACGCCCATCACAGCAGAGTTATGCTCTTTGGGAAGTGTCGCGCTGGGAGTGGTGGAATCAGACTTAATCGCACCAAGAATACGGGGGATGTCCCTTGAAATCACTTTCCCCTTGTCGTTTAACAAAAACAACTGCTGGTAACCTTTCATGTCAGGTCTATTGGGGTCTAAAGCTTCACAGAAAACGAATGCCCTTTTCTGCATTGAGAATTTAGCTGAACGAATACCATTTGGTAAATTGGCAATCCGCTCAAATTCACTGGGGTCGTCTTTCTGTAATTTTCTGAGAATTTCCTCAGCTTCATTTAAATCTAAGAAATCCGCTTCTTCTTCTAAATCAAAGAGACTCAACTGTTTGCCTTTTTGTTCATAAATAGCATACATAGCTTCTTCATTCAGTTGCTCAGTTCGGTCAAGAATGGCAGCATCTTCACCGATAGTGTCATGAATTTCCTGAATTCTGTTTTTGAGCTTTTGCTTCAAGCCTAAATTCCGTTCTATACCCAATTCTGGCAAAAAGTTGTATCCATAAATTACACCTTTATCGCTGCCAATTCTGTCAATCCGACCAAAGCGCTGAATCAGCTTTACTGGGTTCCAGTGTAAGTCATAATTGATGATCGTGTCGCCATCTTGAAGGTTTAAACCTTCTGCCAAGACATCGGTAGCAATCAGTGTATCTATTTCTGAGTCTCCTGGTTTGAATTTGTATTCTTTGTTAGCTTTAGGCGCAAACCGTCCGACTAGACGCGCTTTGTTCTTTTTGCTGCTATAAATTACATCAATATCATCCCGTTGACCTTGTGGGTTTAAGTTTTCGTACAAATACTTTGCGGTATCAGCGTACTGGGTAAAAATCAGACGTTTCTTGTCTTTCAGAGAAGGTTTAGATAACCAGTTGATGAGAGTCTGTAATTTAGCATCTTTATCAGGGGTAATTGCTTCGACTAATGCCTGAATATTTTTAAGCAGTTTAATATCATGCTCGATATGCTGTTGTAATCTTTTTGCATCGAAATCTGCCAGTTCATACGTGCCTGAAATTTGACGTAAAGCATCCATCAAGTCTTCTTCTTCAGCTTGGCTATATTCTTTGGACAGCAGGGTTTGTGCTTCTTCTCCGGCTGGTACAAATCCTTGAGACAGTGCATTCAGAAACCGTTCATGCACTGTTAACAATTTTTTGATAGTTTCTCTAAAGGCGTAAACACTCGACTCAAAGCGCTTAAACAATAGCACTCGCATTAGTCCTCGCAAGTTAGCGCCTGCGCGTTGCAAAGTATTATAAGGTTCTTGCCGTTGTTTGTCTTTTAAGACATACTTCCAAAGTCCATAACGGGCATAACTGAGTTCGTTAGTTGGTAGTTTGACCTGTTGGCGCTTGCGAGATTTACCCAAGTATTGACGTAATTCCTGGTATAGACCTTGGTAAGTGTCCTCAATGCTGTACTCAATGGTTTCTAGTTCTCGTTTAGGGAAAAATCGATGCTTTCCACCAACATAGACGTAAGCGCGTCGCGTTCCGTTAAGGTATTCCCCAAAATTAGCTGGATCTACTGCTTTATGGCTTTGTGAGTCAAAGCCGTAAAAACGTAAGATATGGTTGCGGGTGCGGCGAATCAGGATATGAGATAGTAACTCCGGTAATTTCTTTTCACCCTTTTCCACTAATTGGAAGTACTCTTTTAAATCAGGAGGATCTATGGGCAGGTCTGTTTTGTCATCTTGATGGAATAGTTTTAGCTGATGGTAGATATCCCAAGCACTCTTGTTTCGTGGAGTTGCTGTTAAGAGACAACAGCGTTTACCAGCAGCTAAAAATGCTTCTACTACTTTGTAGCGTTGGGTTGTATGATTTCGCAGGTTGTGGCTTTCATCAATTAATACAAAGTCTCTCTCTTTATACTTAAAATCATCTAATAAAACTTTGACTCCGCTTTCATCATCTTCTTTCAGCATTCCCATTGATAAAACGCGAGCATTTAGCTGGTATACTTCGTTGTAACGTTCCCACATTTCTACCAGTGCTGCAGGACAGATGATTAATGGACGTGCGCGTTCTGTTTGTTGAAAGCGTTTGACAATTGCAGCACCAATAAAGCTTTTACCAAGTCCGACTACATCAGATACAAAAGCACCACCATAATCTCGGATGTTTTGCACAGCATTATTGACGGCGACTTTTTGGAAATCTGCTAACTGTTTAGTGATTTCGTCTTCTAAAATCAGGTTTTTTGGTTCTGTATCCTCTAAGCGGTCTTTTACTAAGCTATAGAGAGTTTTCATGTAAACATCATAGGGACTCTTACATCTTGCACCTGGGTGAAAAACCGGGTTTCTTGAGAATGACTAATGGTCAAACCCTTAAGCTTTGGTTGAGAAACCCGGTTTTTTTAGTCTTGTTGAGAATGGTGCAAGATATCAGGTAAGGGTGATCTAGCAGGAGACGATTAACAACTCGTCGTTCCCGTTCCCTTGACAACTGCTCAAACTTCAAACGCGCATAGATAACGTGAAAGTCATTATTATTTCCTCCAGTCGCCAAAAGCAAAGGGTCTTCTACAAGCTCATTGGTAACTGCTTCAGTCCAACTCCGACGAGAAAGCGCTTGATTAACTCGTTCGTAGTTCAACTGACTCCAAAACATTTTTTTAAGTACATCAAGATTCCTTAGATTTTGAAGTGAATCATAAATAGACTGTTGCAGTTCCAATGTAGACATAGATACAGAACCCAGTGCAGTTTTTAGTGGTGTATTTTTTCCAAAAATCGCGCAGCAAACCCTGACCACGAGGTTTACACCTTGCAGTTGCTCCAAAATCTTAAGTATTGAGGTTGTGAAAAATTAGTGCTACTCTGACGAGAAGCTGCTGCGTATTTACGACTTACAAGCGCTGCTAACTGTTGAGCAAAGAAGCTCAACGAATTTAGTTAATTGTTATTTAATCAAACCAATTTATAGCGAAACTGACATCTTGCACCTTCGATAGTTCGTGTAGGTGGGCAGTGCCCACCCTACGAAATCATAGGCTTTTTGGGTTTTCATTTTCCCAACAAGGCGGTGGTGCAAGATATGAGGAAACTTAGTTTATTAAATTGGCACTAGAAGAGAATTTTAAAAAAACAAAAATACAGGAGAGACATTTTCATTTGTGTTAATCATGAAAAGATATAAATTTCACTCTGAGATAATTGAGATATATTTCCTTGTAAAGGGAGATTTACCAGTAGTATTATCTAACAAAGCTATAAAACAAAGTTAACTTTTTTTCAGGTTATATGACACTGATGATTTCACCTAAATAGTAAGAATTATATGTTTGTCTTTATGTGTAATTCAGTAAGCTAATAAATAGAAATTTTTATGAATAGGAGTAAACTCATAAACTGTGAATTGATCAAATAAAACATTCAAATTGTAATCAGTAAATATACAGTTCACACCTTAAAAGGAATGAAAGAAGTCAAAGGTGAAGGATGCGATCGCTCTACCCCGTCAACCTACTTGCTAACCGCTAATAAATCACGTTTAGCCACACGGGAATAACTGGTTTACTTTGTGGGATAATTGAACATAATTGTTTGTTAAAAAGTAGCATGAGCCGAATTACGATTTAGTGTCGTCTTGTTGCTAGCGTTACCACCCGCCAACATTTATGGAAGTGGATGGCAGAGCAAATCACGCCTCTTAAGGACTTCCAATTAAAAAAATCTCCATGAGTGTAGGGTGCGCTCTTACGACGAGAGTACGGCACCACAACAGGCTAAGACGGTGCGTTACGCTGTCGAAGATCGCACCCTACGGAATGGATAATTTATTTTTTGGTATTCCCTTATGTAAAGGTTTGCCATCTGAGGCTTTGCTCAAAATCATTTCTGGTTTATGCAATTATGTGCCAAAAAAGGCTAATAGTTTTACAGCAATTCTACTGAAAAAACTTTGTGATGCAAATCGTGAGATCAAGGTGTTTGTCGCATATAATAGGCAACCGCCTTTAAAGTGCGTTCTTCAAAGGCGGTTGTTGCTTGGCTATGAAGTTCTATCAATAGCGACTGTAATTGGTCATTGGTCATTGGTCATTGACTTTGGACTAATGACTAATGATTATGACTCAATTATTCCCCCACCCAACACTTTTTCCCCGTCGTACCAGACAGCGGCTTGACCTGGGGTGACGCTGAACTGAGGATCGTCAAACACCACGCGGACACGAGAATTTTCCAGGGGAATTACCGTCACTGGTACGGGGGTAGAACGATAGCGAATTTGGACTTCGGCACGAATGGGGGTTGAAGGTTCGGCTATCGAAACCCAGTTTACCCGATTCACGGTGCATTCTGGTTGAGTGACAAGTGTGCGCGAGCCGACAATGACCCGGTTGTTTACTGCATCCAAGCCAATGACATACAGTGGTTCGGCAGCGGCAATCCCTAACCCTTTACGCTGCCCAATCGTGTAATGATGGACACCATCATGCTCTCCCAGTACTTTCCCTGTGGAGTCAACAATATCCCCTTTTTTGGGAGCCAGATACTTGTCAAGAAATGCCCTCATAGAGCCGTTACTTTCTACTAAGCATAAGTCCTGACTTTCCGGCTTATCAGCCGTTTTGAGTCCGTATTCTGTCGCCAGACGACGAGTGTCTGTTTTGTCAATATCCCCTAGGGGAAACACGGTTGCCGCTAATAAATCTTGGGACAGATCGTAGAGAAAGTAGGACTGGTCCTTGTTGCGGTCAAATGCCCGAAGCAACTGGTAACGTCCAGTAGCTTGATCGTAAACAATGCGGGCATAGTGACCTGTAGCAATGCGATCGCATCCCAGATTTTCTCGGGCATATTGCACCATCGGACCAAATTTCACAGTTTTATTACACTGGGAACACGGTAAAGGTGTGATCCCAGCACTGTAACCAGCTACCAAGAAATCGACGATGTTAGTCTGAAAGACTTCTCGAATATCAACAACGTGATGGGGAATGCCCAACTGCTCACAGATATCAGCCGCATCGATCATACCTTCAGAGCAGCACTGACCCTTCCCTTTCATCAGCCAAAGGGTTAGACCAATTACATCATAGCCCTGATGGTGCAAAATGGCAGCTGCTGTGGAACTATCAACGCCACCAGAAAGACCTACTACGACTTTGTTCATATCCATGAATTGCTAGGCTACTAATTCTAAACTAACACTATGAAGTTGATACAACCACAATTAGCAGTAGAGACGCGATTAATCGCGACTGTAGAGACGCGATTAATCGCTACTGTAGAGACGCGATTAATCGCGTCTGTACACTACAAGGTATGGTATTTAAATATCGATAATTATTTCTTTTTCTAATTCTACCTATAAAAGGCGGAGCTTTTACTAACCAGTGATTCACTAATTGCACATCAGGTAACCATTCTTGCTCCTGGATCCGGTACAGACGTTCCACCGGAATGTCTCTTCCTGACTCCTTGTTTGTAAATTATTTACAAATTTTGCTGCTACTACTATGTCGAATATATTACTTAGTCAATTTATAACATTTCCAACATCGTTGTTGCTGGGAGTATGGTTAGCGCTCATCTCCCACTCTAACCCAGCACAAGCAAAAACCATCTTTAGCAATGTCTTAATAGCTCAAGCAGTGGTGGAACCTTTACCGCCACCACCTCAAACCCGAGGTGTTCCCAATAGTCAGCAGTCATTACCGCATCTGCAACCTGACACGCCGCAATCTGTAATAGAATTCAAACAATCCCGACCGTACCGAGAAGCCCCAATTCCTCACTATTACCAGAACGATCGCCGCAATTATAGCCGCCAGAACTACAGCCAGAACTACAGCCAGGAATTTGGGCACTACTTAGTTTACGTTAATGGCGATAGTGCCGAACTATTGCAACAAGTACGTCTGATTGAACCCACAGCTTACATACGGCAATTTCAGGGACGTTCCGTAATTCAGGCAGGAGCTTTTAGAAAAAAATATAACGCTCAACTGCGCGTCGGACAACTGCGCGCCTACGGTATTCACACACAGATCGTCAGCTTTTCTAATCCAGAGGGAGGTCTTTATCCTTCTTATGGACAGGGAGGTTCCTATTCTTCTAACCGAGAGGGAGGTCTTTATCCTTCTTATGGAAAGGGAGGTTCCTATTCTTCTAACGGCGAGGATTATGGGACAAATCAGTCTAAGTCGTCTTATTATGTAGCTATTCCCGCTAGGTCTGAAGAGTTACCCGGAATTGAATCCCGAATCAGGGAGAGTGTAGGACCAAATGCAAGCGTGATTGTCAGAAACTATCCTCGAGGGTCACACTTAGCAGTTGGACCTTTTGCTCAACGATTAGAGGCGGAGCAATGGAATAACTATTTGCGACATCTAGGATTCGGTAATACTAGGGTTTACTACGGAAGATAAAAAAGTGAGGAGTGATGAGTGAGGAGTGAGGAGTGATGAGTGAGGAATAAAAATCACAATTTATAACTCCTAACTCCTAACTCCTAACTCCTAACTCCTAACTCCTAACTCCTAACTC
>CAXTSI010000220.1:0-13811 GCA_964246695.1 uncultured bacterium | reverse complement strand
TGGGGAATGGAAGATTAGCAATTAGCAATTAGCAATTAGCAATTAGCAATTAGCAATTTCCCTCCCAGCCTGAAAACACGAATATGTGCTAGAATTGTATCAAGATATAGCAATTATTCAAGGGAAATTGGGAATAATTTTGCTATTTTTTCGGCTTGAAGGCTAAAACTTGCGATTTTTGGAGTTATTTAGGTTATGACAACCTCTCAGGAGAGGATTATCCCGACCGATCTGCGGAACGAAATGTCCCGGTCTTATTTGGAATACGCCATGAGCGTAATTGTAGGTCGGGCGCTGCCAGATGCCAGGGATGGTCTGAAACCTGTGCATCGTCGCATTCTCTACGCAATGCACGAACTAGGGCTGATCCATGAACGGCCCTTTCGGAAATGTGCTCGTGTGGTAGGGGAAGTACTGGGTAAATATCATCCCCACGGTGACACAGCAGTGTATGACGCCTTGGTGCGGATGGCGCAGGACTTTTCTATGCGATCGCCCTTAATCCAAGGGCATGGTAACTTCGGTTCAGTAGACAACGACCCACCAGCGGCAATGCGATACACAGAATGCCGCTTGCAAGCTTTAACTGGCGTCGCCCTACTGCAAGATATTGAATCAGAAACCGTAGATTTTGTCGATAACTTCGACGGTTCCCAGCAAGAACCAACAGTCATGCCAGCACGTATACCACAGTTGCTGCTTAATGGCTCCTCTGGTATTGCTGTGGGAATGGCAACCAACATACCGCCCCACAATTTGGGTGAATTGATTAATGGGTTGGTAGCACTGATTCACAATCCAGAAATCACTGATATCGAGTTAATGCAGTATGTCCACGGACCTGACTTTCCTACCGGAGGTCAGATTCTCGGAACAGCACCAATTAAAGAAGCTTATACCACCGGGCGCGGGAGCATCACCATGCGCGGTGTAGCTAATATTGAAACAATTGAACAGCGGGGACGTCCGGAAAGAGAAGCAATTATTATCACAGAATTGCCCTATCAAACCAATAAAGCCGCCCTGATTGAAAAAATCGCTGAGTTGGTGAACGAAAAGCGCATCGAGGGAATAGCAGATATCCGGGATGAAAGCGATCGCGACGGAATGCGAATTGTCATCGAACTAAAGCGCGATGCCTATCCCCGAGTAGTGCTGAACAACCTCTACAAGCAAACGCCGGTGCAAGCTAACTTTGGGGCGAACATGCTGGCGCTGGTAAATGGCGAACCCCAGCTTCTCACCCTCAAGCACTTCTTAAACGTTTTCTTGGATTTCCGGATTGAATCGATTATCAGACGCACCCGATACGAACTGCGGAAAGCTGAGGAACGGGATCATATACTGCAAGGGTTATTGATTGCCCTAGCACATTTAGATGCGATTATTCGCTTGATTCGTCATGCACCTGATGCGCCTACAGCTAAAGGAGAGTTAATCACAACATACGGTCTTTCGGAAGCGCAAGCAGATGCAATTTTACAAATGCAACTGCGGCGTTTGACAGCTCTTGAAGCAGACAAAATTCGCTCCGAACACGAAGACTTACAAACGCAAATCGCTGATTTGCAGGATATTTTGGCACGGCGAGAGCGAATTCTGGAAATCATTGAAACCGAAGTCACGCAAATAAAAGCAATCCACGCCACTCCGAGGCGCACGGTAATTTTACCAGGCGAAGGAGAAATAGAAGACCGTGACCTGATTGCCAATGAAAAAGCGATCATTCTGCTGACTGAGCAAGGTTACATCAAAAGGATGCCGGTCAACACCTTTGAAGCACAAAGCCGTGCAACCAGAGGCAAAGCAGCCGCAAAGGTGAAAGATGATGACACAGTTGAGCATTTCTTGACTTGCTGCGATCATGACAGTGTTTTATTCTTTAGCGATCGCGGTGTCGTCTACTGCCTAAAAGCTTATCAAATCCCTGTAGGCTCTCGTACCAGTCGCGGTACACCAATTGTGCAAATGCTGCCAATTCCTAAAGAGGAAAAAATCACCTCGATTGTACCTGTTGACGAATTTACTAGCGATGAATATCTAGTAATGCTCACCAAAGGCGGTAACATCAAAAAAACCGAATTGGCAGCATTTAGCCACATTCGTGCCAATGGTTTGATTGCCATTTCCTTGGAAGAAGGCGACCAACTTCGGTGGGTGCGACGCGCTAAAGCCGAGGACAGCGTGATCGTTGGTTCCCGTCAAGGCATGGCAATTCACTTTAGATGCAACCACGAACAACTGCGTCCCTTAGGACGGGCAACTCGTGGGGTGAAATCCATGAAACTGCGCAATAAAAAAGATGATCTTGTCGGTATGGATATTCTCCCTGCCGCAATTCTTGCCACTTTAGATACAGACACAGAAGCCGACATCGAAGATATCGAAATCGAAGAGATCGAGAATGAGGAGTCCACGGAAGTACCAGGAAATAACAGTACTGGTCCTTGGGTGTTGGTGATTACAATGGCAGGATATGGTAAGCGCGTCCCAGTTGCCCAGTTCCGCTTGCAAAATCGTGCTGGTCAGGGTTTAATGGCAACCAAATTCAAAAACCGCAAAATCAAAGACCAACTGGCAACCCTACAAATTGTCAACAACGACGACGATGAAATCATGATGGTTACTAATCGTGGCATAATCATCCGTCAGGCAGTGAATGCGATTTCTGTACAATCGCGATCGGCAACTGGCGTGCGAGTGCAGCGCCTAGATGAAGATGATGCAATTACTGGAGTAGCAATAGTTCCTCCAGATACTGGTGATGTGGCAGAAACTGAAAATTAAAAATTAAAAATTAAAAATGAAGAATCCTCGTTTTTTAATTTTTAATTTGGCATTTTTAATTGCTCTTGTCAGTGGGATTTTAATGGGGCTGACGGTTGCCCCTGTGGGAGCATGGTTTTTAGCATGGATCGCCCTAGTTCCTTTGTGGGTATTAGTCGTGGCAACGGATGTTGTAGCGGATGTAACGGATAGGTTATCTGTAATACCTAAAGTTAATCCATCCGTTACATCAGTGGCGACGGATATTGTAGCGTATATTACAGATAGGTTATCTGTAATACTTAAAGTTAATCCATCCGTTACATCCGTTAGGCCATCCGTTGCCACCCTCTCCTTCGCTTGGGGTATTGGCTATCACGGTGTAGCCCTATCTTGGATTACTGGGATTCATCCGATGACTTGGATGGGTGTTCCTTGGTTGGCAAGTCTAGCGATCGCCCTCTTTTGCTGGACATTCATTACCCTTTGGGGAGCGGCATTAGTCGCAATCTGGGCGATCGTTATGAGGGCGATTTTCATCCAAAATCCGTATATTCGTGTCTTAATTGGTGTTGCTCTTTGGTGTGGTTTAGAAGGGCTTTGGAGTGCTGGTCCGTTATATTGGAGTTCTCTTAGTTACACTCAAAGTCCGCATAATTTGGTAATTTTACATCTCGGTCAACTCTCTGGACCTAGTGCTGTCACAGCAGCTATTGTTGCAGTTAATGGTTTGATTGCAGAGGCGTGGATAAACCGCCAAGACGCCAAGGACGCCAAGATTTTCTCTGCGTCCTTGGCGACGGCAGTCGCCTACGGCGGGAAACCCGCCTGCAGCGCTGCCTCGTCTTGGCGGTTCGTTAATAAATATTTAGCGATCGCCGGTGCACTATTTATTACCTGCCACCTTATGGGTTTCGGATTATACACTCGTCCCATTGCCCAACCACCAGAAGCAGCATTGAAAGTGGGAATTATCCAAGGTAATGTCCCTAACCAAATCAAGCTTTATCCAGAAGGTTTTCGTCGCGCCATTGAGGGTTACACGTCTGGATATCTAACATTAGCAGATCAAGGTGTAGATGCAGTGCTAACCCCAGAAGGAGCTTTGCCTTTTTCTGAGGATGATATTATGCGGAGTTCTTTAGTTGCAGCAGTGCGAGAAAAAGGCGTAGTTGCATGGATTGGCGGCTTTGATAAACACGGAAACAACTATACAAATAGTTTGTTTACTTTCTCGAGTAACGGTGAAATTAAAAGCCGCTACGGCAAGGTAAAGATGGTGCCGATAGGAGAGTACATTCCCTTTGAGGCAATTTTGGGCGGGATTGTGAAGCGGCTGTCACCTTTAGACGAACACCAAGTTGCGGGTCCGTCGAATCAGGTGTTTGACACGCCTTTTGGTCGTGCTATTGTGGGTATTTGTTACGAATCTGCTTTTGCGGAACTGTTTCGCCATCAAGCTGCTGCGGGTGGAGAATTTATCCTCAGTGCTTCTAACGATGCCCATTACAGTGCAGCTATGCCAGCCCAGCACCATGCACAGGATGTTATGCGGGCGATCGAAACCGATAGATGGGCAGTGCGGGCAACCAATACTGGATATTCAGCTTTTGTCAATCCCCACGGCAGAACGAGGTGGATCTCTGGACATAACACTTACGAAGTTCATGCAGAAACAATCTATCGACGCCAAACCCAGACCTTATTTGTGCGCTGGGATGATTGGTTGACACCGTTATTGTTAATATTGGGTGCATTAGCATGGTGTCTCAATAAGTAGGTGGGTGGGAAAATTGATAACTATGTCATTGCGAGCGAAACGAAGTGGAGCGAAGCAATCGCAAGGGTTTTGAGCATTTTACATTTTGTACTTGCTCTTGTTATTTGAGCCAACCTACTTAGACATCTCCGAAAAACAATGTATGAACGCGCGGCGTTCTACAGGGGTTGTAGACAACGCAAAATTAGTTTCTGGAGATGTCTAATATCATGTCCGTGTAGCGGTTATTATATGAACCCTCACCCCGCCCTCTGGGCACCCCTCTCCCATGCTTGGGAGAGGGGACGGGGGCGAGGGCTGGATCTCGTAACTGTTTATACGGACATGATATAATTAGGAAACTACAGCAAGCGGTAGACGATCGGGCAGTTAATGATGATACCTGTTGAACCGAACTTGGCACCGTCAGGTCCAGTCAAAAAGCCGGCTTCAGCAAGACCCAGGATGCGGAATTCTTCTCTCAATTGTGAGCGATAACCCTTATCGATTGCCTCCTGTGTCCACTGATAGACGTTGGCATCCCAAAGCGGGCTGTAGTCTAAAGCAATGGTCGGGATTCCGCCAAGAGTGTTGTTGGGGCGGAAGCCGTCTGTTAAAGCTGCATCCAGACCTTGGCGTTGCGGGTTGACGCACCCGTCTTGAGAAGGTCCATTCACGGCGATGAAGATCCGCTCAACTGCACTGAGGAAGCTGTCATCTCCGCCTACTTTTATCTTTTGTAAGCCAGGGGCTAAGGTCGCACCTTCGATTGCAGCCGTTGTTTGATCGTTAGCGTCCATTGACAAGTACCAGACTGGGCGACCAAAGCTAAAGCCGTTGACCAAATTTAGGGTGACTGTCATTGCTTTGGTGTCGATCGCCACTACTTCATCATGAACCAAGTTGTAGTCAACCTTGCCATTGGGGAAATTAATCTGGTTCTCATCTACGTTGAAAGCAATCATCGGCGCGTTGTAGACGTGACCCCCTGAGTTAGTCAGGCGAACTAGGGGGCTGTAATATTGATCGCCCACGGAACCGGGTTGTACGATTGTCGGCGGGAACGGACGATTGCTCTTACCTGCTTGCACTTGCCGTTCTGGTGAGAAATCAACTCTACCTTGGTTGAAGGTAATTGACCCTTCTGAATTTACTTTACCCGTCCGCACCCCTTTCGCCGAGAAGGCTAGCTTGGACGAGAAGTTTAGACCGAGGGATTTGGCATTTTGCTCATCGTCGGTGTCCGTCAAGATGTACCAGACGGTTTCACCGCTTTTCAACTTTCCTTTATAGAGGGGTATGGTGATAGCGCCTTTCTGGAAATCAATCTTTCCTGAATTTAGCAGCTGAACTGGACCGACTAAACTGGGATTGCCACTTTGTGATGGAGGTGGACCGAAGTAAGACGGGTCTACGGCGGCACCGACCGACGCCGATGGGGGGAAGAAGTTGCAACCAAGTCCGGGATTTGCTAGTGGACCAGGTCCGGGACCGGACTCGGCGATCGCCGTTAGGGGTAGAACCGTCACTATTGCTACCGTCGTCACAATTGTTTTTACCACACTAACAGCACAGTGCAAGCGCTCGTTCAGTTTCATAATTTCTGACTCCTCAAGTGACTATTTGCTAGAGTTACTAGGTAAAGTTTGACTTCGAGTTCACATCATCAATATCACTTGAGAAATCTGATTAAATATGAGTTTTAACTGAGGATAAAACTTGTTTTTCCTGAGAAAATTAATTATATAAACTCTATCAAAAGATAGATTTAAAATTACGTATATTGTGAATATTATGCCAAAAGTTCTCGGTTAGGGGTAGTTGCTCCGGAGAAACCCGGTTTCTTCAAGAAACCGGGTTTCTGACTTGGTACTTAATCAAGAAATATCCTCTATTTTAGAGAGCAATACAGTTCAGTTAAGGTAAAGAGTTCCTTTTCATTCCCAATGCGCTACATATAAACCCTGTAGAGACGCGAAATTTCGCGTCTCTACACCCAATACCGTTCCGTTAAGGTAATTCGTGAAAAATCCATGCGTGTAGAGACGTTGCACTGCAACGTCTCTACATGGGTTGTAAATGAGGAAATCATCTGATCCGAACCGTATTGTCTCTACACCGTCTTTTTTGGATCAATATTTTTGTGAAACTTTGATGCGGAACAAAGCAAAGCAAGCGATCGCCCCTTGTTCACAAGTCAGCGCGTCTCTACACAACCTAAAATTCCCACCGCTCAACCCTGCAAAAATTTCGTGCTGATTCCATGTATGAAAATGATTTTACGTGCGGACCAAAATCATTGTAGAGACGTAGCACTGCTACGTCTCTACATCCGGATTCATACCTCAATTCAGCAACGCCAAAATTTCAGCCTAGCTTGTCTGTACGCTAGTTATGAGCAGCTAGTGAAGAAATCTTGCAATTACCAATTACCAATCTTAACTATGCGCAACAGCTTAGTTATTTGCCTGCTCTTACGCAAGGCGTTTCACTATTAGTAGAAGAGGGGTCTGAGAAAACTGCTAAAGTATTATATTCAGGGGTGCCTCCGCCATAGAGAACTTGGAAGGTGTACACCTTTTTTTTGCCTTGCCCTTCAGTCACCACTGTTAAAAGTGTAGAGTCAGTGTTGGGAAGTCCAGGAATTGCCAGTTTTTGAATTCGTCTCATGTGAATTACGTTTGCTGCTGAACTTCCACAATCTCCTCCTGTGTTGGCGCCCGATGAGGTACCTGTGTTAGAACTTTGTTGACCAAACTGCAAGCACACCGGACCATCAAAGTCTAATGTCACCTGCGAGGGGTCGTCTAACCAAACTTTTTTAATTATTTCTCCAGCCGGAACAAAACTTAAGTTTGTCCCTTGCTGATACCAAACTGTGATGTTAGGTATTGCTCCCCCTAAACCTTGGGCTTGGCAAGAAAATATGGAACGCAAAATCGCGTTATTAGCTAGAACACGAGGTGCTAGTAATAACACTGCCACTGAGAACACAAGGGAAACGAGAGGGAGGAGATAGGGATTGTGTGGGGTATTTTTTTGAAAGTCGGTGTTGTTCATCAACTATTACTGAATTCAATGTTTCATTTTTTGCTAATAGCTAATGGCTACTAGTACATGACGGCGGAAATAACGCTACCATCTCAAACAGCCAAAACCCTTGTATTTCAAGCTTTTTAATTTTTAATTTTTAATTTTTAATTCCGCGAAGCGGTACTAGCCAATTAAGTAGCTGAACAAAATTAAACGTAGGGTGGGCACTGCCCACCAAAACCTTGTAAGCCATGTACAGAACTAATGGTGGGCAATGCCCACCCTACAACTTTCATTTTTTGCAAATGACGACCCTAAAGCAATATCTCACAAATCAAATTGGATTGGTATAAGTAAATCGAAAAAATCAATCATCCTTGGTTCGTAGTTGCGCTTTCTTGGCGCTGAAGCGCAACTACAAGCCTTTTTCCTCTATTTTACAAAACCTTACACAGTTGGTAATTATTCTCGCTCACCTACTTATCAAAACTGCATTTGTTGATTAACAAACAATTCAACGTCTTTTCCTGCTGCTATAACAAAAATGTTATTTCGATCCGATCTAGGAGGGATTGCCTGTTGGCTGCGTCGAGTCAGTCCGGGGAGGATAGCTTTTGAACCGCCTTGTGCAATTGAAGCTAGGATATTTCGCGGATATCTGGTATCCTGGGTACAAAAAGGAAAATTAGTAGTGTTACTCGGCTGATTGGGGCAATTCGATTTTGTAGTAGGTCGGTTCAATTCCTCTCCTATTTGACCAACACTCCCCACGACGAGTTGTTCGACATTACTTGCGAATTGTGACCCTTCTTTAGTTTGACGTTGCTCTCCTAATACAGCACCACCTCTACTACCACGCATCACTAAAGCACCCTGCGGCACGCTGCTTTCTATAAGTTTGCCATTCTCTCGCCTGCTGACTTTGAATACATTAAGCTGCATCAAGCCTTTCTCAGAGATGGATGCAACGTTAAATAGTAACTGTGTGTCTTTAGGTAAAATAATACTATTATCCGCAGCTTTTAATGGTTCCGTTAACTGCGCCACAAATACCTGACTGCTGCTACTACTATTATCGTTATTATTATTACCGCTATTATTCTTATTATTACTACTATTTCTATTATTATAAGTGTTTTCCCTTGTAGTTTCCCCATAAACAGCTGTCACCAACTTAGCTTTGGCGCTACTTCCTACCACTGTTGATTTAGGATTCCGCTGTTGTGTTACTTGGCTCGCCACAGGAGCAGGGTTTGGGTTTTGGTAAGGTGCCGGTTGCGGAGCACTTATAGGTCGCTGAGCAACTGTTATATTACTTGGGCTTTGTTTATCACTAGGACTTGCCTGACCGTAGCTACCCAACTTCGATAACCTTGCCCACTCCTGGAGAGGATCTGGTGTGGGTTGTGGAGTTGGAGTTGCTTGCACCGAAGGTTCAATGCTGGGCGGCACGACTGGCAACTGTTGTGGAAGCGTGGGTGCTTTTGTGGCTGCAGGCTGGGGTACTTTGACAACACGCTCACGCACAACTGTCACGACCCGAGGCTGTACGTAAGCAGGACGTGTAGGTGCAGGTACAGGTACTCTTTGCACTACCACTGTTGGTCTAGAGACTGGTCTTTCCACCCGTGGAGTTGAACGTATTGTCGGTCTTTCACTTCTAAGCTGTTGTTGTGCTGCTTTCACATCGTTTGCTTGTTGAGCAAGGGCAAGTTTTGTTTTCAGCGCCTCTATTTCTTCTTTTTGCTGCTGAAGGCGCGGTTCTCTAGTTGGCTGTGCTCGCACGGTTGGTGTCACAGCTTTCGGCTTGTCATGACCACCGTTCATCATTTGTGTCAAAAACGCACCCGCAAATACAACCACAGCTAAGGTTCCAGCCCCCACCAAGCCTGCCTTGGCAAAGGGGTTAGACGACAAGGGTTGCTCAGTCTGAACTTCTGCTGGTTCAGAATTTTGTGGCTGTCTCAAGGTGCCTGAATCTTCATCATAAGATTGAGGCTCTTCTTCCAAGCCAACCAATCTTGCCATCCGTGATTCTAAGTCAGTAGAATGGTTTGGAGAAGGTTGTGGAGCGGTTTTTTCTGGATTCATAAATATAACTGTTTAATTTCAAGAACATTTAATATCTTCTATATCACAAACATTATACACTTCTAGCCCTGCTTCGCCGAGACGGTGAACAGCTAAGTCCAACGGCAGCGGTGCATTCGGTACTGAGGTTGCTTGCCTATCTATTACCCGGACTAAAATTTGCTTATTAAAAGGAACTGACTTTCCCAGTTGATCGGCACTGCCAAAATTTAGACTATTGGCATAAATCTCCACTTTCCACTTGCCTTTGCCATCTCCTATTGGTGTTGGTTGAGAAATTCTTTGTAACACCAATACATTCTCAGTACCTCTACTTAGATTTTCAAATTGATTTCCTGTATTTAAATTAGTAATTATTGACTCGAACTTTTTCTTAAAATCATCAGCCACCAAATCAGAACTAATTTGCAAGACTGTTTTTGGCTGCTGTTTCTGCGACCACGTAAACATTAAAGTCATAGTTTCACCTACGAAGCGGCGAATTGTCTCTGGATTACGCTCTAAATTTGGTTTGGGTTCTACTGTTAGAACACTACCATCTGCAAGTTGCACCAAACTTGAAGCTGTTGATTTGCGAATCAACTGCTGCAACAATGACCCATCAAACATTAGTAACAATAAGGTGAATAGATGTAAACCAAATGTTGCTACTGTTAACAGTGGGAGTATGTTGGTTCTATGGTTTTCTTGAGTAATTAATCGCATTGTTAATTATTAGTTGAAATGTCAAAGATTTTCCTATGGGAGCCAATTCAGTAGTCATAGAAGAACCTCTCCCCCAACCCCTCCCCTACGAGGGGAGGGGAGCAAGACTCCCCCATTGGTGTCAACTTAAGCTGTAACCCTTGAAAATATAGGCTTCTAGTTTGGGCTGCTGCCTAGTAACTCTGTTCTTGGAGGCTCTGCCTCCTCTTAAAGTTGGAGGCAGAGCCTCCTGTAATGCATTCCCACGCAGAGCGTGGGAACGAGAAAACGAGAAAGGTCTGGAACGATCGTTTAGTAAGGGGTTTGACCTTAAGTTGACACCAATGGACTCTCCCCCTTCCCTTGTAGGGAAGGGGGTTGGGGGGTTAGGTTTTTGATTACCGATCAACCCTCTAAGGAGTGGGCGCGGGGGTTGCGAAGCTGCCAGAATTTCTTCTATCTTGGCAGAAGGGAAATTGTTGTCCATTCGGCTTTTCATATTCATCAAGTAAACACAAATCACGAACTTCATTAATTTCCATTTTTTCAGCGCGGACGCTATAAATTGCTTTTTGCAAATCGGTAGTTGTGTCTGCCAATGGATACACGAAAGTATCTACTGCGTTGACAATCAAATCTTTGTTAAAAGGAACTATGACTTTTTTATCTTCAGAACGTTTTTTTTGAATAAGGTTGGCAACTATACCAACTTCCCACTGACCAGGTGCAATCTTTACAGGAGGATAAATTCGTTTAATAACTAACTGCGCCGATATAGCTTGATTGGGGTTGTTAGAGAAAACTTCTGGTGGGGTCAAATCGGCAATTTGGGCTAAGAAACCTCTGCGAAAATCTTCTGATAAGGCGAAACTACCAATCCAACTGCTTGTAGTAACTTTTTTACTGCCTTGTGGGGTGGCAATAGTTATTCCTGGATCTAATGTGGGGTTTGTGACTTGTTCGATGGTTTGTGGTGGAAGTGTCCCAGACCAGTTAAACATTGACGTCATCGTTTTACTGACGAATTGACGAATTGCTTCTGGTTCTCGTTCCAAATCATTGGGAACAGTTACTGGTTTACCGTCAATGAGTTGCACGTATGTAGGAGATTTTTGAAGATTTAGTGCGCGAATATTCAACCCTTGGAGTATTAATAAAATTAAAGTGAATAGATGCAGACCTAAGGTAGCGATCGCAAAGATTGCCAAAAAACTCACTGTTCGTTTTCTTTTTTCCAGTAACCGTACCATTTCCCGATTCCCCCTTGCAAATTACCCCTCAAGCTGTTCCACATTCAGCACTCCCAATGCTTTACCCTTTCTTTGTCGAAGATGCGATCGCTCCTTTGACCCCCCACCTGTCGGCATTCCCCCGATACCGAGGCAACTATAGGGGCATAAAACGAGGGCGCAACTTCATTGAGAATTGGTACTACCACTATTAGTATTCACCATTTTTAATTTTTAATTTTTAATTTTTAATTTTTTATACCTGATTCCTCACCCACGAAGTCGTATTGCTAATCGCGTTGAATACTGCAAATCCCCCAGCCGCCGCTACACCCAAAGATAAAATCGGTGTCAAAATTCCCATAAAAATTATAAACCACATCAAGTCGGGGGAATCATTAGCATCTTGGACTGCATTGACCACTACTGTAGCAGTTAACACAGCAACAATACTGAAGGAAATTTTGGCAATTCCAATAGATAAAAACCCCGTGAGCCATGCAAAAATTGGTTTACCAGCGACAGGTAGCAAAGACCCACCTACAGCCAGTGGTCCTAAAGCTGCTATCAGCAACATTGTGGCTTCGATCAAATTCTGGAAAGCAAATTGCAAGGAAATTAAAAAGTTTTTTATACTAGTTTGTACTGTCGAACCTAGCAAAGAATCAAATGCAATTTCCGATACACTACCATTATTATCTGTAATTTGATTTACCTTTGCTTCTAGTTTATCTATCCAAGTTCTTGGACCGTATAAACTTCTGTATCCCTGCCAGAGTTGGTTAATTTTCTCTGCAGCTTTGACAAAGCACTCAGTTTGTTGATCGCCACTAAATGCCTGACAAGGACGCAAAAAAGAACCAGCAACTTCTTCCGCCACACTCATATTGAGTGCTTGCTGGTAATTTTGCTCCACATCAGCTGCTTTCACCACTTGCTGATTCACATTAGTGATATAATTCCGCACCTCCAGTGTCAGATTAGATAGTATAGTTCCATTGCCGGCGTTTGCTAAGAGTGCCACTACAACAAATGGCCAAATCAACTCTGTTAATGGACGAGAAGATTCGCTATCGATCATATCTCTTAGCCATTGCATCATGAAAAACAGTAAGGTTCCGACGGCAAAAAAAATGCCTAAATTTGTCAGCGATCCATACAAGTTATTTTTGGTGTCAGTTTGTAATAAATCCGTCCATTGACGATCCCAGCTATTAGCAATGCTTTGTGCTGTTGTCTGACCATTGTTGAGAATATCATTGACACCAACTTCTGCCAAAATGTTTAAACTATCAAGCCACATTGTTACCCTCCAAATCTATGGGGAGACAGGAGAATTCGTTTTGACTCCTGAGTCCTGATTACCTGCTGTTGAATCCTGAGTTCTCGCTCCCAACAAATCTACTTGAGAAGTCGCTCTCAAAAGTCGCGCCGCCTCTGCGGATGTATCTACTCTTCTAGCACGATTCGCCTGTTCCATCTGCTGGGAAATATTTGCTAAGTTCAAGTTTGAGTATTGCAGAGAATGATTCACCTGCGCTGTCTGAGCAAACGTTTCCGCTGCTATCCTTGCTTGCTGACTCTGAGTTAAGAGGCTTTGGAACGCCACACATCGATCTGTAGTCAAACCTGGTGGACCTTGAGTGGGGGGTTGACCAGCATTCCCTGTCACGTAGCTTTTAGCCAAGTCTATAAACGCACCTAATATACTATTTTGTTCGCAAAGTTCTTCGGCTTCCCTCGCTGATTGCTCATATTTATCAACTTCATTAATGGCTGTCCCAGTATCTTGTAACTTCCCTTGTAACCTTACTTGCCCACCTGCTCCCAGAACACCTACCACTGCACCACGAGTCATTTGCCGATCAAGTTCATTGCTGGCTACCATTGCTTCCAGCGCTAAATTATGCTCAAAATAATTATCTGATTGAGACTTTTGAACGACATCACCTCGAACGCTCTGTGCTGCACGAATAGGCTCAGGTATACCGAGTGTTCCCTTTTCTTGGGAAGAAATGTCGATAGCACGTAGAGTCTCTTCCGTTTCAGGTTTTGAGGCTTCGGCAAAATCATTTACATAGTTTTTTAATTCTTCCGCGTATCCTAAAAAATCATTCGTCAAATTATTGCCTAATTGTGTATTGCTGCCAAATTGTGCCATAGCTGGTAGCACTCCTAGCAATACCAAAAAAATTGTCAACAGAGTAGTTTTACGCATAAATAAAGCAGATATAAAGGGGAGTGGGGAG
>CAXTSI010000219.1:0-13884 GCA_964246695.1 uncultured bacterium | reverse complement strand
GCAACGCGCTGGCTCCACTTCGTGGGGGCCCCGAGTTCCCCACTCCCCACTCCCCGATCTAGCGCATCGATCGCATTGCTGAGGATATTCATAAACACCTGATTCAACTGCCCTGCATAACATCCAACTTTTGGTAAATCGCCATATTCTTTGATAATTTGAATTTCCTGACCGTTGGGCTGTTCTTTGAGACGATGCTGCAAAATCAACAGTGTGCTATCGATGCCTTCATGAATATTAACGAGTTTCATCTCCGCTTCATCGAGTCGTGAGAAATTCCGCAAAGTTAGCACAATTTCGCGGATGCGTTCAGTCCCCACTTTCATCGAGGACAAGGTTTTGGGTAAATCCTGAATCAGAAAGTCAAAATCGATATTTTCAATCAAGTCTTGAATTTCTTGGTGAGTCAGGGGATAGTGTTGCTGGTAAAGCTGGACTAAAGCAAGTAAATCTTGAGTGTAGTTTTCAACGTGGGTAAGGTTACCATAGATGAAGGAGACAGGGTTATTGATTTCATGGGCGACACCAGCAACGAGTTGACCCAGTGAGGACATTTTCTCAGTTTGAATCAATTGAGCTTGGGTTTGTTGTAAATTCTGTAGAGCCAGTTCTAGTTTAAGGCTTTGTGCCGCATGTGTGGCAGCGAGTTGTTCCTGTGTTTGCAAGGCTTGCTGGAGTTTTGCCTCTGCCTGCTTGCGCTCGGTGATCTCCCGTAAAATCACAATATATTGTTGGAGAAACTGTTTAGAACGCTGTGAAATTGTCGCTTCAATGATGCGACTTTGATGGTTTAAAAGTGTTTGTTCACTGTGATGAAGCCAGTCAGCCGGGTTTCCTGTCAACCCAGGCAGAAATTTATTCAGGCTTTGCCCCAATATATAGTAGTTTTTTATACATAATAATGACTCTGCTGCTGGATTTGCCTGATGAATCACACCATTTTCATCCACTACCAAAATCGTATCTGGAACCGTGTCAAGGGCAGTGATAAACAGATTTTCAGCGTATAGTCTCGCTTCATCAATAGCAGCAACCTGTGGCAAGCTAGTCCAGCAAGCGATCGCAACGCTGACAAAAGCGATGATTAGAAGCAAAACGACCAATAGATCCCTGCTAGCATCATTAAAGCTACCATCTAAATGTTCCTTAACTACCCAGGTGACAATGACAGCGCCACAGACCAACAACAGTAGGACTATCACCTGAGTTGCCAGAAAATCTTTTTCGGGGTTGTAGACAACTGCGCGATCGCGTTGTATCCACCAACTAGGACGAAACGGCGCCAAGGGAATACGGCGGATAGCGGCATCTACGACCATAATCGCGATCGGCAACAGTAGCCCTACAATCAAGTCTTGCCAGCCCCAAGCCAAGCCGCCCACAACTACGACAACAGCCTCCATCAAGAAAAAGCCCAGTGACCACCACGGTGCCAGCACCTCAGGCTGATTGCGGCGCAGCCACAGTCCCAGATGGATTGCCATCATTCCCACTGCATAGCTAGTACCAGTCACCATCACTATGTGGGACACATCTCCCCAACCCAAACAGATAAGACTGAGTACAAAGGTAAACGCCAGACTAGGTACAAGTACACCTCGACGAGACAAAACAGCAAATACAGGCGACAAGTAGCCGTCAATTGCAAGTTGATACAAAATTCTAGGAGAGTTGGAAACTGCCGTCGCTGAACTCAACAATACCCCACTCACAATCAAAAACGTTACCAACACAGAAGCCGACTGACCCCAAAACGGCTTTGCTGCTGCTGAAAGGTTTAAGAACGCATCGTCGCCAAGTCCTGAGCCTGTAGCTAAACGCATCAGTACCCAGGCACCACCCAAATACACTATCGGGATCAGACTTGCCGCCAGCTTGAGAAAGCGCAAAGTTTCCCTGGGACGTGTGCTTTCGGCAACAAATGAGGAAGCTGTTTCGCAGCCGTAGACAGCATAGATGGCTATTAAGAACCACTTCGCCCATTCCACAAAATGTAGAGACGTTGCATCCGAAAGTTCTACAGGGGGGAAAAAACCAGGACTAGCAGGCGAGAGTGCTAACCAGCCAAGACCTTGAACGCAATAGACAACCAAAAAGCCGACCGCAGGCAGAACGAAAAATAAGTGCAGAATGCTTAAGGCGCGGATACCGCTAAACGCCAATATAAAGGGGATTGCTGTAAATCCAATCCACAATAACTTCTCTGGACAAGGAATACCAAAAGGCTGCAGGTCAGTCTTGATTAAGTCAGTCAGTATAATCGCGTTGATCGACGGAACTGATACCCAACCAACGAAGTAGCCGATCGCTCCAAAACGACCCAGAAACGGATAGTTTTTCAGCAACCGGGTGGTATAGTTGGGCGTACCTCCAGCTACATCTTGATGATGCATTCCCAAGCGATGTACCTGTAAGTTCAGCAGTATCCCCACAATCGTCCCTGGTAACCAGACAAGTATGGCTTGAGGTCCAAGGGCTGCGTGCATACCTGGTGCAGTTCCCAACCACAACAGTAAGCCACTCAGACCGAAACCTCCTGTTTCCAACGCACTTAAAGTTCGCTGCAACCGTAGTGGCTGCTGATTTCTCCGCGCACCCAAAAACTGATACTGCTGTGAGGTATCGCTATTCATCCAAGATATTTATGCGTCGAATATTACATCGAAATTAAGTGAAAATTGCTTCACTCTAGTTCTGTTCTACTCGATAAATCTACCTGACGGCAATATTAATTACAAACTTTGTACTAATGTATATGTTATAATATACCTAATATAATAAATTGTCAGGGAAAGCGCGATCGTTGCTTAATATCGTGTATCCCTGATTAAAACTCGCCTAGTCACCACATGCATGACCGAATAATTCCTAATTCCTAATTTGTAATTCCTAATTAATCGATTGAGAGACAGAGCAACTAGACTGCTGCACTTCGCAAAGCAGCGCTACTCAATTTGTTTATAGAAATAAAAATGCACAGCAACTTTTTATTCTGCGAACTATTTCAATAATTACGCTCTTCGTAATTAAAGAGGGTTGAATTACGAATTAGGAATTACGAACTACGAATTACTTAAGCATGGGGTAATTACGAATTAAGAACGCTAAGTCTTGCAGCTTGTTTGCGTGTTCGTTCCGGGGTTAGGGGAGAGGTTTTCAATACAAGCTCTAATATATAGATATTACCTGCACCGAATTGGAGGCGCCATGACCGAAACAAAACCAACTCGCACTGCGCGCAGAGGAAGAATATTCCCAGAAATACAGTGGACTGATGAACAACTTGCCGAATGGGACGCTGAACACAAGGAATTCAGAGAGCGTTGTCAACCAATATTTGATAAAGTTAAATCGGAATTGATTGAGACTCATTACAATTGGTTCGTTGCAGTTGAACCTGACAGCGGTGATTATTTCGTTGATAAAGACTCATCAGTAGCTTCACGTCAATGCCGCGAAAAGCATCCAGGTAAGATACCTCATGTCTTCCGAATTAACTCTACTGGTGTGTGCGGTACAATATGACGATTTCTGGATTTTTTGGTGATGAGGATGCTCTGTTTTTTGAGATAGCACTTGTTGATGATGAAGGATTAGAGTTACAAGTTGATGCAATGTTTGATACGGGCTTCTCGTACTGGCTAGCGCTTAATAACCAAGATGCAATTGCCCTTAATTGGGTGCGTTTAGAACGACAGACACTCTTAACCGCACGTGGAAATTTTGACTTTGATATTTATGCAGGTAAGGTCATACTTGATGGTCAAGAATATGATATTCCTGTCCATGTCGGTAAAGGCTTAACAGAAGTTCTAATTGGGCGCCAGTGGTTACAAAGTAAAGAATTAATAGTAAACATGTCAAAGCGTATATTAACTCTAGGATAATTTCAAGACGCCTACCCTAATATACAAGGACGCTTCAATAGCAACTTACATGAACCCGAAATGCAGGTAACTTACATCTTGCACCACCACCAGAAACCGGGTTTCTTGCAAAGAATTCAGGCTGAAACCCTTAATTTATCGTTTAGAAACCCGGTTTCTCTTACCTTGTTGAGAATGGTGCAAGATATCAGGGTAAGGGACTTCCAAAGAATAAATTGCAGTGCCAAATCGCCTGATGAATGCGTCAAGGGGATTTCCCTGTTAAGAGTTCCCTGTTAAGAGTTCCCTGTTCCCTCTTAATATATATCTTCTCCCTGACCCAAGCACGAAATGATTTCACCAAGGCAATCTCCCCTACGATTTTACTCTGCTCAATAAACCTGCTTATTTCATTTACCGATACGAGGGGAAAAGCAATGCTAAACTCGCACTCAATGTATTGCCCTTCTAGCAGTTGATAAAATTTTAAATCTCGCCCGTTATATCTCCACAGTTCAGCTATACCCAATGCTGAGTAAATTCCAAGTTTGTTAACTGAACTGCTAGTAATATCAATCTCAATCGCCAAGTCAGGCGGCGGATCTTTTTCTAAATCGAGTTTTTGCTGACCTCTGATTGTTAATTCGGTTTGAATATAGTAGCAATTATCAGGCTCTATTCCTCGCTTTACTAATCGCCGCTTCAGTGTTGTAGAACCCGCACTTTTAATTTCAATTTCTAGTTCTTCAGCTAAGGCAAAGATAAAACGGTCAAATTGAATTTTGGGGTTTTCATGTTCAAAAAGCGGGGTCATAATTTCTAAAGTGCCACATTCATAAGCAAATCGAGAACCTCTGTCCTCACCTGTATCTTGCAGTAAGGCTTCAAAAGTCTCCCAGCTAATATTTTGTAGCACTGTTCTTTGTTCAGCGAGGCTTGAGGTAGCAATCATACTTGAGTTTGGCAATAGAAGAAATACTTAGTGGAGAACCAATATGGCTGGTTAGTGGACAACAGGAGCCATACTCTATTTTTGAGTCTAAATCACAATAAGAACCATAAGCATAAATAACTTGGGCATTAGCATCTTGATTGTTAGTTTCAAAGCCATCACGACGTTCCCGCAGAGCATAATTACGATGTTTTCTCAGCGTCACTAACCAATCTTCTAAGGTGACCTCTTGTTGCTGGTTTGGTAACAATTTGAAATTCCACCGCACTTGCATACTTGCTTGTACCTGAATATTATCTAGCTTTAATGAAAGTACTATATACTTAAAAGCTAGATAGCGCAAGTCTTTTTTTTTGAAGAAATTTAAATCTAATAACAACGTTGTTTATTCATGCAAATACCATGTTGTCTGGACTCCAAAGTATCGGCGTAGCGTCCTCAAAGATGGAGTGGATTTAAGGCTTAAAGAGCTTTTAGAGCAAATAGCGCTCGTAAATACGGGTCGAGATCATTGAGATGGAAATAATGCCCGACCACGTTCACTTGCTCATTGAAGTAGATCCCCAGTTTGGCATCCATAGAGCGGTTAAGCGGTTCAAAGGCGCAACATCTAGGTATCTCAGGTTGGAATTTCCACAATTGAAATCAAAACTCCCCACGCTGTGGACTAATTCCTACTTTGTATCTACCGTTGGAGGCGCACCGCTAGATATTGTTAAACTGTATATTCAAAATCAAAAAGAAACTTGACGGGGAATGAATTCCCGCTCGTGCTTACCCCATGCATAAATGCAGGGGCTTGCGCCCTACGATTTTCGGTCAAATTTATGTCCCACTAAGTAAACCTGAGTACGATTTGGCTCAGACGGCTTACCAAGAACGGTTGCCAGTGGTCTGCACTGGGGATTTAATTAAAGAGAATGGCGCGTTTGTGCTGAGAAACTCCCGTAGCTTTGCCTTAGGGAACACCAAGAAATAAATTGTCCCAAATTGTAGGGGCGGGGTTACCCCGCCCTTACGTTTACATGTAAGGGATTTCCAAGTAAAAAAATATCCAACTATTTCTTGTGGGATGGGCATCCTTGCGTCCTCTGAACTGGGCGGGCTAGAGAGCTTACCCCACAATATTGGATAATTTATTTGTTGGAGTTCCCTAACGTCTCTACAGCCTGTGGGCGTATATTTCTTCATTTAAAGAAACTGCTAAAAAAGTCAACAGTTTCCTTCAACGCCTTGATGAAAACATCAATTTCTTCACGGGTATTGTAGAAAGATAAACTTGCTCGTGCAGTCGCCGGAATAACTAAATAGCGGTGTAATGGTTGTGTACAGTGATGTCCAGAACGGATAGCAACACCTTCTTGATCTAATAATGTAGATAAATCATTGGCGTGAATATTGCCAGCAGTAAAAGCAGCCAAAGCTGCTCTGCCCAAACCTGCTACCATAGGTTTAGGACCATAAATGCGAATTTCTGGAATTTGTCCTAGCTGCTCAAATAGATAGCTAGTCAACTCTGATTCGTAAGCATAGATTTTATCTAAGCCAATACCAGTAAGGTAGTCTACTGCTGCACCAAGACCGATCGCTTCTCCAATTGTCGGTGTACCTGCTTCAAATTTATGTGGTAAATCTGCGTAGGTTGAATGGTCTAAAAACACCTCCGCAATCATCTCACCACCACCCAAGAAGGGAGGCATTGCCCGTAGCAATTCCAACTTGCCGTACAAAAAACCAATTCCAGTTGGAGCACACATTTTATGCCCAGACGCCACCAACCAGTCACAGTCAATCTGCTGTACGTTGATAGGCATATGTGGCACACTTTGGCAAGCATCAATTAATACTTTTGCCCCGTATTTGTGAGCGATCGCACAAATCTCCTTCACTGGGTTAATACAACCCAAAGTGTTAGAGACATGAACTACAGACACCAGCTTCGTCTTGTCAGAAATCAGCTTGTTGAATTGTTCCAAATCAAACGTTTCTTCTTTTGTCAGTTCGACAAACTTCAGCACCGCACCCGTTTTTTGCGCCACAAAATGCCAAGGAACCAAATTACTGTGGTGTTCCATCACCGACAAAATAATTTCATCTCCCGGCTGCAAGTTAGTCATTCCCCAACTATAAGCAACCAAATTGATCGCCTCAGTCGCATTGCGGGTAAAGACAATTTCCTGACGCGATGCAGCATTGATGAACTTGGCAACCTTGTCTCGCGCTGCTTCATAAGCATCAGTAGCTTTGGCGCTGAGGGTATGCACACCGCGATGCACATTAGAATTGTACTGCTCGTAGTAATCCCGGAGGGTATTGAGTACGAGCAAAGGTTTTTGGGATGTGGCAGCGTTGTCAAAGTAAACTAAAGGTTTGCCGTTAACTTCCTGGTGTAATATTGGGAAATCAGATCGGACTTTATCTGCAAGGGTTTTTTGTTGGGTAAAAGTCATAAGAATGTTAGTTGTTAGTTGTTAGTTGTTAGTAGCTAATTGCTAATTGTTCATTGCTAATTGTTAAAAGCCAGTCTTCAATTAGCCATTAGCCATTAGCAATTAGCAATTAACAAATTTTGTGAGTCTTTCTCGTAAAGAGGGAACGGGTATTTGGTTGATAATTTCGGCGGCAAAAGCATTAATTAATAAATTGCGAGCATCGTTTTCATCGATCCCTCGGCTTTGCAGGTAGAAAATTTCATCATCTTCCAACTGACTGACCGTAGCACCGTGAGCGCATTTAACATTATCGGCAGTAATTTCCAGTTGAGGTTTAGTATCAACTCTAGCTTTAGATGATAACAGCAAATTGCGATTCAACTGCGTTGCATCGGTCAACTGCGCAGGTTTGGGAACAAAAATTTTGCCGTTGAACACTGAATGAGCGCGATCGCCAACAATACACTTATGTAATTGCCGACTTGTACCGTGGGGATAATTCAGGGCGATCGTACTGTGAGTATCCGCCAACTGGTTCCCCCCAATCATCGTCAACCCATTCAGAGTTGTTTCCGTTTGCTCCCCAGTTTGCAAAATCTCTAAATTGTGGCGCGACACCTTTCCACCAAAACATATCGCATTACAGATATACCGACTGTAACGCCCTTGCGAAATAACACTCTTACCAACATGGAAAGCCGACTCCCCATCCTGCTGCACCCTAACATGACTTACCTGAGCATTATCCTCCAACCAAATCTCCGTCACCGCATTCGTAAAGTAAACCTCTTCCTTAGCGTTCTTGGCTTCTTGAGCAACGGATGTTGTAGAGGATATAGCGGATGCGGCAACGGATGTTGTAGCGGATGTAGCGGATGCGGCAACGGATGTTGTAGCGGATGTAGCGGATGCGGCAACGGATGTTGTAGCGGATGTAGCGGATGCAAGATCTGTAAGTCCCACAGTTAAATTATCCGTTACATCCGTTATGTCATCCGTTGCCAATGTTGTAGCGGATATAGCGGATGCTCGATCTCGTCGTTCCACCGTTAACTCATCCGTTACATCCGTTCTTATCCGTTGCTCATCTTGGCGGTTCATATACTCCTCCACCAAACTCACCTGAGAACCACTTTCCGCCACCACCAAACAACGCGGAAAACAAAGCGTTGGCGTCTCACCAGCAGCAGAAATAAACAGCAAATGAATTGGAGTCTCAACCACCACATTCTTCGCCACCCAAACCACAGCGACATCACTCATCCCTGTAGTATTAAGAGCAGTAAACACTTCCTGCGATCCCGAAGCACAAGCCAAATACTCGCGCACACGGGATCGCGTCTCTACAGGTAAACCAGCCAAATTACTAACAACAACACCATCAGGTAAACCTGCAACTGCTGATAACTCAGGCGCATAAACGCCATTGACAAACACCAAACGACTGTGAACAGCTTCTGGTAGAGTTAACGGCGCGATGTCTATTTGTCTTGACGCGATCGGTCGCGTTTCTACATTAAATTGCACTTGTCGTAGAGAAGACAAATCAGTAAAGCGCCATTCTTCATCGCGGGTGGTAGGGAGAGTGGATTGACGTACCCAAAGCGCAGCGCGATCGCGTAATTCCTGCAACCAAACATCCTGTAGAGACGCGACCGATCGCGTCTCTACAATATTATTTAACAACCCAGTCAGATAAGCATCTCGATCTAGCACAGCAGAAGTCAACTCAGAAATTGGACTGGGAGAAACTTGAATAGACATTACACACCCACCTCAGTCACAACTTCCTCAACAATCCAGTCATAACCACGGGATTCTAACTCCAACGCCAGTTCCTTACCACCACAGATCACAATTCGACCTTGTGCCATCACATGAATATAGTCAGGCACAATATAGTTGAGTAACCGCTGGTAGTGAGTAATCATAATCGTGGCATTCTCCGGACTAGCCAATTGGTTTACCCCATTTGCCACAATTTTCAGCGCATCAATATCCAAACCAGAATCCGTCTCATCCAAAATTGCCAATTTCGGTTCCAGTAGCGCCATCTGCAGAATTTCATTCCGCTTCTTCTCACCACCAGAAAAGCCCTCATTCAAACTGCGACTAAGGAAAGCCGGATTCATCTTCACCACTTCCAGCTTTTGCTCGATCAAATCATCAAAATCAAACGCATCCAATTCCTCTAAACCCTGCGCCTTACGGCCGGAATTGTACGCCACCCGCAAAAAATCCAAATTGCTCACACCCGGAATTTCCAACGGATACTGAAACGCCAAAAATATCCCAGCCCTAGCACGTTCCTCCGGTTCCATCTCCAGTAGATTTTGCCCCTGGAAAATCACCTCACCACCAGTCACCTTATACGCCGGATGTCCAGCCAACACCTTCGAGAAAGTACTCTTTCCCGAACCATTCGGTCCCATAATCGCATGCATCTCACCCAACCGCACCTCAAGATCCACACCCTTGAGAATCGGCGTTCCATTAATTTCAGCTGTCAAATCCCTTACCGACAGCACCACTTCACTATTTTCAACAATCATCTTCTCTCTCTTCTCAAACAATTAGCCCTTCGGGTTCGCAGTCCCCTACGGAGGGAAACCCTCCTTCAGGGCTGTCTCACAATTAGCAATTAGCAATTAGCAATTAGCAATTAGCTAATCACTAACAACTGATAGCTTTTTAACCAACACTACCTTCCAACTTCAGACTCAACAACTTATCAGCTTCCACGGCGAACTCCATCGGCAGCTGGTTAAACACATCCTTACAGAAACCGCTAATCATCATTGAAACAGCATCTTCTGCCGAAATGCCTCGCTGCGCGAAGTAGAATAGTTGGTCTTCCCCAATCTTAGAAGTAGAAGCTTCATGCTCCACCTTCGCCGCCTGATTCTGCACTTGGATATAAGGGAAAGTATTAGCATGGGCATTATCCCCAATCAGCATCGAGTCGCACTGGGAATAATTTCTTGCTCCTTCTGCCTTCGGATTGATTTTCACCAACCCCCGATAGCTATTGCTGGATTTCCCAGCAGAAATTCCCTTAGAAATAATCGTGCTGCGGGTATTTTTGCCGACGTGAATCATCTTAGTACCGGTGTCTGCTTGCTGCATATGATTTGTCAGCGCCACAGAGTAGAACTCACCCACAGAGTTATCACCCACCAATACACAGCTAGGATACTTCCAAGTGATGGCACTTCCTGTCTCTACTTGTGTCCAAGAAATCTTGGAATTCACACCTTGACATAAACCGCGCTTGGTGACGAAGTTGTAAATACCACCTTTGCCGTTAGCATCGCCGGCGTACCAGTTTTGTACGGTAGAGTATTTAATCTCGGCATTGTCAAGAGCGACGAGTTCTACAACAGCAGCGTGCAACTGGTTGCTATCGTACATCGGCGCGGTACAGCCTTCCAGATAAGAAACGTGGCTGTCTTCTTCGGCGATAATCAGTGTCCGCTCGAATTGTCCTGTGTCACCGTTGTTAATGCGGAAGTAGGTAGACAGTTCCATCGGGCATTTCACACCTTTAGGAATATAAACGAAGGAACCATCACTGAATACAGCGGCATTCAAAGCAGCAAAGTAGTTATCTGCTGGTGGAACAACGCTACCTAAGTACTTCTTCACTAATTCCGGGTGTTCCTGCAATGCTTCCGAAATAGAGCAGAAAATGACGCCTTCTTTGAAGAGCTTTTCCTTGAAAGTAGTGGCGATGGAAACGCTATCAAAAATCGCATCAACTGCAACGTTGGAAAGTCGCTTCTGTTCGGACAGGGAAATCCCTAGCTTCTCGAAGGTTTCTAAGATGGCTGGATCAACTTCGTCTAAGCTGTTCAGTTTTTTCTGGCTCTGCTTCTTCGGTGCTGAGTAGTAAATGATATCCTGATAATTAATTGGCGGATACTTGACGTTGGGCCAAGTTGGTTCTGTCATTTTTAGCCACTGGCGGTAAGCTCTGAGGCGAAATTCCAGCATAAACTCCGGCTCATTCTTCTTCGCGGAGATCAGGCGAACAATGTCCTCGTTCAGTCCACGCGGAATTGTGTCGGCTTCAATGTCAGTGACAAAGCCGTATTTGTAGGGCTGGTTGACTAAGGTCTTGACAGTGGCACTCATCGTTAATTTTCTCTGTGGTACAGTTGGGAATCTCTTTAAGGATGGGAGACGGGCTGTTTACCCTTAATTCCCATGGACAGTCGCCGAGTTGTTATACGGCTGTTATTATAAGGATAGACACTAAAACAACAAGTATGTTGTTTAATATATCTTTATTTTAGGCTAGATTAACAACGACAATGTTGTCAAAGTCAAATTTTCCAATAAATTTATGGGACGAAGATGGCGATTATCCACCAGTCCTCAACTAAGCAAGATATCCTAGAATATCTCCTGAACAACTCGCAAGCAACAGCAATCGAGCTAGCCGCCACTTTAGATGTTAGCCCCCAAGCAATTCGACGTCATCTCAAGGATTTAGAGGCAGAGAAACTAATTCTGTTCTCGTCGGTGCAGGCGGGGATGGGACGTCCTCAGCATATTTATCACTTGAGTCTTCAGGGACGCGATCGCCTGAGTCGGACAGCAAGCGATCGCCAAAGTGATAGCTACGGTCAATTTGCCGTTTCTTTACTGAATACCTTAGCAGAAACAGTGGGACATGACGAGGTAACTTCGATTTTACGAAAACAGTGGGAGCGTAAAGCACTTTTATATCGAGAGCGCTTGGGTAATGCAACGCTACCGCAGAGGGTTGCAACTTTGGTAGAACTGAGAAAAGCTGAAGGCTTCATGGCTGAGTGTCACCCTGTAGATGCGAGTGAGTCATCACAGGGCGATCGTTTTATCTTAACTGAGCATAATTGCGCGATTTCCAACGTTGCCGAGTCATTCCCTAGTGTATGCGGTCATGAATTAGAAATGTTCGCCGCAGTGCTACCCGACTGTACAGTAGAGCGCACCCACTGGATTATCAACGGCGAACACCGTTGTGGCTATTTAGTCCAAGCACGAAAACAAAAACCAAAAGAATAAATTAGTTTTCATATTAATTTTAGATCATTGGTAATCAGTAATCGGTAATCTGTTTTACCAATTAGCAATTAGCAATTAGCAATTAGCAATTCACATGGACTCACAACCACAGCAACCTTCAACACAATTTCTCACCCTAGAAGAGTCAGCAAAGGTAGATGCTGCTTTACTTTCTTCCCCAGAGAAATTTTTAACTAGATTGACGATTTCTTCGCTTAAGCTTTTGAAGCACATTGCTCAAGAGTACAATGTAGCCATTGAAGATTTGACAGTGCAGCAAATTATCGCTTGGTTTGAGAAAGATGGCAAGATTCGCCGAGAACAGGGAATCGAAGCTTCATATCTAAAGTGGTAGTGGTTAGTGGTTAGTGGTTAGTGGTTAGTGGTTAGTGGTTAATAGAACAACTATCAACTAACAACTAACCACTATCAACTAACAACTAACAACTAACCACTATCAACTAACAACTAACAACTAACCACTATCAACTAACAACTAACCACTATCAACTAACAACTAACCACTATCAACTAACAACTAACCACTATCAACTTGTTTTCCCAAAGATTTTTTAGGTGTAATTGTTGGTACGCGGAGTGCGTGCACCAGCCGCTGCTCCAATCATTGAGGCAAGTAAACCTAATAAGGAACCGAATACAAACCACCACAATCCCGAACGTACATTTGCCGCAATGTCACGAGCTTGTTGAGCGGATACTTTAGGCGCATTCACGTTCGACGACAAATTAGAACCTTGCTGTTGCACTTGGTTGATAACCGCCCCTGCATTGGAAGCAGCAACACCAAAAGCACCTGATACACCACTTGCCAATAGCCAAGAACTAATTGCCAAAGTTGTAGCCCAGAGAATCGCGCCGTTGAGAAGAGCGGTATTACGGTTCATTGGACCACAAGCACGGGCTGTAACCCAACCACCAGTGAACAGAGAAATCAACAAGCCTATAGTTGACCAAATCCCTACATTACCGGCAACGTCAGATGCAATTGATCTAGGTTTACCCGATTCTTCAATAGTGCCTGCGCCAATTGCACTAAACAAGGCGCTTAATATTAACTGCGTGGCTAAGGCAACCAACAACCCAGAAATAATTGGTCCCCAGCGAACACGGTCATGGTATTCACCAACTCGACCTACTATAGTCGGCTCATTAATAACATCGTCGCCTACTCTATTTGTGTAAGACATACCCTAATAATCCCCTCAATTTATCAGTAATTTTTTCAGGTAGTTTTATGCTTATGTTTCAAATTAAATTGCAAATTATGATTGTGAGTATCTATCAACAGAAAGAGTTGAACGCTCTATCTTTAGTGATAAAAAAAAGACTATTTTAAGAAATTAAATTCAATAAATTTTAACTATTCGTATCTATATAGCCATCCTAAATCATTTGTTAAAATCTCAAGCATCAGAAACCCGGTTTCTTAAAGAAACCGGGTTTCTCTGCTTTCACGAATCATTTAGGACTGCTATATAAATTTTATTATAACAATCCTAAATGATTAGCGAATAATAAATGATGTTGTAGGGTGGGCAATGCCCACCAAACCTGCTACTGGTGG
>CAXTSI010000218.1:0-14002 GCA_964246695.1 uncultured bacterium | reverse complement strand
ACTCCCCACTCCCCACTCCCTTCACGACCCCAGCTTGAAGGCTTCGAGAAAAAGGCTGTAGCTTAGACCAATTTTGAGGGCGTTTAGTGATTCTATCCAGAGCGATCGCCGATGCTCCTTGCTACGACTGTAAAATATTCTGCTAGCAATTTCCGTCAACAGCACTAAAATCCCAGCTACGACAACGTCCCATTCAGCCGTTTGTCCAGAGGTGGTGGAAACTGCGTTTCCCAGAAAAAAACCGAACAAAAGACTAATCACAAGCAGGGAGAACCGCCGCCAAGGATTGAAAAACCATTGCCCCAATTGCCTAGCTGTAGCATCTAACAGGTTGTTGAGACGAGTGTTTTGCATGGTTCGGACTTGCAAAAGTCAAGATATCTTGAACTATTTTTTCTTATACTTGAGAATATAAGGTTTAGCATAGGTTTGTTTAAATAGTATTGTAGATATGTCTTAGGTTTTCAGTAAGTAACAAAATTTATACATCTTGTTACTTACTGAACCGAGCACCTCTGTGCCTGTTGGGCAATACACTCATTATGGTAGTAGCTGCCAACTTAGTTTTTGGCTGCGTTGGCTGTTAAGTGCTGTTTTTAACAATAGGCTACTATGTGGTCAAGCCTAGAAAAAATACTTATTTGTCATAACTATCAACATGAAATTGCTGATGTATCGTCATGCTGTTCTGATAGCTTGTTCTGTGGGACTGCTTTTACTACTAGCGGGATGTTATCAGGTGAGTGTATCGTTTGAGCCATCAAAGCCTGAAACAGATACATCCTCACTACCGCCAACTCAGACGTCCCAAGAGCACAAAACCGAGTCTTCATCCGTTTCACAAGCAAAAGCTAACGCTTTTACCGTACCAAGTCCAGCGTCTACTATCACAAACTCCATATTAACATACCATAATAACTCAAGTGGGAAAGCATTGCATCAAGGGACTTTCCGAATGAGCAATCAAACCGCCCAGCCTGTGCGCCTTGCCTTATTAGCGCGGCGTTCAGTAGTACTCGATACCTCTAAACAGTCCAACTATAATGTCCCAGCACATTGGGATTTTGCTCCCAAAGAGGGTAGCCAGAAGGGGCTAATTCTATCCTTGCCTAGCAGTAACTTAAAGCTGGAAAAGGGAGATATTTTAGTTGCCTTTGCACAAGATGGTTCCCGTCGCTATTGGGGACCATATGTTGTTGGCGAAACTTCCTCACCTACTTGGAATGCCCAAAAGGGAGAATGGCAATTAGTCCTTAGTCAATAGTTAGTTGATAGTGGCTAATGGCTAATCGCTAATTGCTAATGGCTAATCGCTAATCGCTAATTGCTAATGGCTAATAGACATGGAGTGAAAATTAATTATGCGTTGTCTAAAACCTTTGTGGAGACGCGACGCCCTTCGGCTTGGTGCAGTCGCCTACGGCGGGAAACACTCGTGTCGGCGCGCTGCTTCACCAGTCGCCTACGGAGGCTCATATCTTGCACCAGCATCAAAAACCGGGTTTCTTGCAAATATTGAAGGCTGAAGCCCTTTATTAATCGTTGAGAAACCCGGTTTTTTAGGTCTTATTGAGAATGGTGCAAGATCTGAGGAGGGAAACACTCATAATGCGCGCACAGCGAGAATTTCGCGTCTCTACATTTTTTTTCGGAGATGTCTAATGGAAGACTGGCTAATAGCAATGAACAATTAGCAATTAGCAATTAGCAATGAACAATTAGCAATTAGCAATTAGCAATTAGCAATTAGCAATTAGCAATTGACAATTAGCAATTAGCAATTAGCCACTATCAACCAACATTTAAAGCTTGATTAATCCGGTTTAATAAATCTTCCATTGATATTGAGCGAGGCAATATCGACGAAGCGATCGCACCCACAACAGTTTCTATAGATTCCACTGGATTATTTTTCTCTGGTGTCGGTTTTTGGGGAATGTGAGGCGGCGAATCTTCTATTTGGGCTGGGTTTAATCGCTGGTCGAGTACCAAAACGGGTGGCAAATCGAAAGGCAATTGCCCCAATGCTTTGAGTGCTGAGTACACCTCTTTTTGGACAGTGGAGTCTCCTAGGCAAATCAGCAGTAGGTCAACGCTTTGATGACGAATTTGTTGTAGTAGTTCTGCCCAAGACCGACCCATCGCTGCTTTCAAGCCAGAAGTTTGCAGGTACTGAATCAAAGCTTGGAACCATTCAGACCCACGAGAGATAGTTAGAGGTTGTAACCCCAAGAAAGGAGAATGGGTATTTATTTCAGCAGTGTCGCTTTTTGGTGAGGAGTTGAATTCTTTTGGATAACCCCTCGCCTGCTTGTGCCTTACCTCTGGTAAATCCGGTAGCATGGCAAAATCCACCACTAAGATGCTAGGTGGGCAGCAGACACCAGCTGCAATTTGCAGCACTGATAATAAGGCATCTGTTTTCCTGTTGTCAATTCTTTGGTCAGTGCCTAATGATGTTAATAAGCAAGGAAACACAGAGAGCTTAGCTATTTGAGAAGCAGCGCTGGTTGTTGCGACATCACAGGTAACAAGCGGTAAAGCTGTTAAACGGGGGTAATGACTGAGTTTTTGCAGGTAAGTTCCTGCTACAGGCATTTCTGCATCTAGCAAAACTACATCAAAATGCCAAACTTGAGCCAAAAGTTCTGCTTGGTCTAAGTCATCCACTTCTACAATCCGGTGGTTTTGTAGTGACAGCGGATGTATAGATTCCCACTTAGGATCAACTAACCTGAGAATTCGCAGTGGAGTTTTAGTAGAGATAATTTCACTACCGTCTAACTTTTGCTGCTGTTGTGGTATGGCACATAAATTTTCTAGCAGTGGTGTCAAGACCTGATGCTGTACTGGTAAGCTCAAGAAACCTTCTGCTCGGTTGGCAATTGCTTGCTCCTTTTCGGCTCTTGTTGCCGTCACAACTACAGGAATGTGACGAGTTGCAGCATCTGATTTCAGTAAGGTCAGCACATCCCAACCTGATAACAACGGGAGCAAGGGATTCAGGAATATAGCTTTCGGTTGCAAGCGACGGGCTTTTTCTAATGCCTCACATCCCGATCGAGCAATCACCACCCGATATCCTAAAAATGTTAGTTGCTCAGTCAAATCTTGAATGTATCGGGCTACCGCCTCAACAACCAATACAAGGCTGTTGTGATGAGTATGTCCGGTAGATGCAGGGGTAGAATTGTACTTGAGATCAAAAGACTTGGAGAGATCGGGAGAATTATCCTTTTCCTGGTCTTGTTTACGGACGACACTTTTCTCAATAGAAGGTAGACCCGATCTCAGGTTTGGGAGGCGAGGAGTGTGCATCTGTCCATTGGGGTTGGGAGCGCCAGTTTGCAAGGGTGAGGGAACCGAACGCGGGTGATTGACGTTGCGGTTAGTGGCGTCGTGTCGTCTTGTTGGTCCTCCTGCTGTTGTGTTATGGGGACTGCCGTGGGGAAACCCTGCACTGCATGCTCCGTTTGTCTCCTTGTCTGCTTGTCCCCATATCCCCGTCTCTCCGGCTTTTCTATGGGGAGGACTGGGCGGTAGAAGCACTGTAAACTGGCTGCCTTTGCCGGACTGAGATAAGAAGCTAACGTCGCCACCATGAAGGCGAGCCAAGGCTCGGGTTAAAACAAGCCCCAGACCTGTTCCTTCATGTTGGCGGGTCAGGGGATTTTCTAGTTGTTGGAATTTTTGAAATATCAGATGCTGCTGCTGTTCGGGAATACCAATACCTGTGTCCCACACTGTAAAAGTAATCCAACCTTGCCAATGATTTACCCACAGCCCAATTTCACCACCTGTTTCGGTAAACTTGAAAGCATTGGAAAGTAGGTGTACCAGCATCTGGCGTAAGCGTAACTCATCCGCCACGAGTTCGTCTAAACCTGGTTCAATTGAGATGGTAAGTTGGTGATCTCGTAAAGGTGATGCTTGCGTTTGGCGAAGATGTGTTGCTTTGTTGCTTTCTCGGTGGATAGTTTTTGCTTCCGCTATGGCGCGATCGCACACAGCGCGAATTTTGACATGGGAGAGCGTTAGTTCTATTTGTCCCGTCTCCATGCGGGTTAAATCCAAAATATCATTGACCACACTCATTAGGTGGCGTCCACTTTGATGAATCAGTCCCGCATAACGGGCTTGACGCTCGTTTAGTTCGCCCAACTGCTGATCTACTAACAACCGCGATAAACCTAAAACGGCAGTCAAGGGCGTTTTCAGTTCATGACTAATACAAGCTAAAAACTCATCCTTTAACCGATTTAGTTGCATGAGGTCAACATTCTTTGCCGCCAATTCCTTGCAAAGCTGTTGCTGTTCGGTAACGTCAGTAACTAGTATTAGCCATAAATCAGTGCTGAGTGCTGTTTCTTGCTCCGGAATCAGGGTTTTTAAATCAGGACTATCTAAGGGAATTTTGACAAATTGCCAGACTCGCTCCTGACCATTTTGCACTTCAACAACGCAGGTACAAGCACCTGACTGGCTATCTAAAAAGCATCGACTTGATCCTGCTGCTTCTATTAGCTGTTGCTCTTCATGGTTTGCCCAATCCGATTTGGGTATTGCTTCAGTCAAAAGCGATACAATACTTTCTCGAGCATGAAGTTTAAAATGTTTGGGCTGCTCTTGGCTGTTATGCTCAGCGCTGCCATGAGAATAAACGGAGGGCGCTTTTTGAGTGGATTGTTGTGAGTTGGTGGCAGTTGACAGCATTGCCAGCACCTGTTGTCTAACCCCTTCTGGATCTTTCAATGGTCCAAATTGTTGCCACCAAGCTAGGTTTTGTGTCACCACCTCTCCAGTACTTGTTTGCAACATTAAAGGCCAAGGTAGTCGCTCCAGCAACTGTACTAATGCCTTGTCTACCGATGGCTGGCAAACTCTTTGCTTACGAACAGCCGACGAATTGAAAGCTGGCGCAGAATCGTTTGAATGAATGGATCGAGCTAGAGCGACAAATTGTAACAAGCGCCAGCTATCTACTAGCCCCACATATTTGCCATCCTTGTCAATGAGTGCCCAATCTAAGTTAATGTTTGTTTGGGTTTGTTGGTCACGCAAAAACGAGCCTAACTGTTCAACATTATCAGCAGCCGATAATGTCTGTAACGGCTGAATGAGTGCTAAACCCAACGTTGCGACTGGCTGTTGTAAATCTAAATAATTAAAATATTGGTCACCTTGTGCTGCTAGGAATTTTGATAGCAAACGGGCTGAGTACAGCAACCCTATTGGGCATTGCTGCTGATTTAGTACTATCAGGCGATCGCACTGCTCTTGTTCAAAAATCTCCAGCACAACTGCCAGAGTTGTTGTTTCTAGGCAACTGGGTACGGTTGCAATAAAGTCAGAAAGCGGATACTTTAGCATTGACATAGGGCAATGGGGTCATTCCTCCAAAGGAAGTGCCTGCTGTCGATCCCACAAACGCTAGCTGCAAAAACCTTGGGCAGTGTTTCCAACTGAAGCAATATCCTCCATGAACATTGAAATCAGCGATTCAAGTTAAAAGTTCACGCCAAGAGGATAAGCTTAGCCCTTACGAGTCAAGCTTGTGGCAACTAGTCGTCACGGCCGCATTGGTCTTGGCCACACTTTTAAGCGCACCGAAACAATGCTTACGTTTCGTCCTTGGGTGTGTTTAAACTCCTCATCGATAGCAACAGCTAAAACAATTATCGCTTCAAAAATTCGCTTTAGAATCTTTAGGAATTATAATGATTTAGAATGCGACGATCGTTTATATTTGTTTAAATATCTTATTAAGGAGTGCAATAATAGAATCTGTATTCAGATAGATATAAAAAATGAACAATTGTGGTATAGCGACTACACAATCTAGATCTGATTGCGGCGGCTGGTGTGAATAGAAGTCTCCGACTCTACAAAATTCGGCACGAGTGTTAGCCCGCTGTCACGGCAACCGATGAGTTTAGTCCTTGCAGCTTGTTTCCTTCCTGTAGGAGCTGCGATAGCGCAGCGGTAGCGTAAGCGTTGCGATCGAAAGGTACAAGGAGCCGAAGAACGAGCGTCGGCACGAGCGCTACTGAGCGTCACCCGTTCGCGCAGCGGCGACCACTGGAGTTGGGCCTCCCGTAAGGAAACTCCAACAAATAAATTATCCAATATTGTGGGGGAGCGTAAGCGCCGACACGAGTGTTTCCCTCATCGCTTCTGGCGCACTTGCATCCTGCCCGCCCTATGAACTGGGCGGGCAGGATGCCCAACGCCAGTCGCCTACGGAGGGAAACCCTCCTACAGCGCTGGCTCCCCCACAAGAAATAGTTGGATATTTTTTTACTTGGAAATCCCTAAGAGCATGGAGAGGTTTTTCTAAAAGAAACCTGAACCAGAGATGTTATTACCAATGGCAATTCTTTAATAATATGTTAAAAAAGTCTTTTGCAACCAATGCGAAGATGCAATATTTACTTGGGTTGGGGCAACAAAATAGATTAGGAAAAATGAAGAATGAAAGGAGTTAGGAGTCGTGAGGACAGTCGTCAAGAGAACTGCACCCATAAGGTGATGCAGTTTGAATATTGAACAGATAAGAGAAAGGCTTGTACAACTTTTTCATCTACCAGTCGCACATAATTCCATCTTTATTCTGACTCCTGACTACAACTTTCTTAAATATTTTTTTAACGTTAACCGCACGAGGGCGAGATTACAAGTTTTTTCAGCAAATGACGAGAGCCGAAAAGCAGGCATTGTTACAGGAAATCAAATCAGACTACCGCTATATCCTGATAAATTACTTTACTACAGACAAAAAACTGAAAGAAAAAATCGATAAATTCGTCAATGCAGTATTTTGTGCTAATATTCCAGTGCCGCAAATCATCGAAATTCATATGGAACTCATTGACGAATTTTCCAAACAGCTAAAATTGGAAGGAAGAAGTAATGAAGCATTACTTGATTACCGCTTGACGTTGATCGATATACTGGCTCACCTATGCGAACTCTATCGATGTTCTCTGACAAAATAGATAGGATGTGTCGCAGTCAGATCTTAGACAGTCCTTTAGAACAGACGTACTCCATTCCCACCGACACCCAGCTGCTTTTTAGGAATGCACGCCTCGCATCTTGTAGTGATTATGCTTTTTCGATAGCCTGTACCGATAATGAATCATCTAAAAAAGACATATGTTCTGAAGCTTTATGTAGCAGGTAATACCCCTAACTCAGTACGGGCATTAAAAACACTCAAAAATATCCTAGACGAAGAGTTTCAAGGCGTTTATGCTTTGAAAGTTATCGATGTCTTGAAAAACCCCCAATTGGCAGAAGAAGATAAAATATTAGCCACGCCGACACTAGCTAAAATTTTGCCTCCACCTGTACGCAAAATCATTGGGGATCTTTCAGACAGAGAAAGAGTGTTGATTGGATTAGATTTGCTGTATGAAGAAATGATTGAAGAAGAAAAATTGTCAGAATAGACTTATTAAACATAAAATATTGGTAATAAACATTAAGCTGTCTTTGTCTATTACTTACACCTAGGGTGTGGTTGGTAATGGGTAATAGGTAATGGGTAATGGGAAAAACAATTACCCATTACCAATTACCAATTACCGATAAATATGCAATTTAGACGTGCGACAGCTTAATTATGAATAAATTAACTAGGTTTAATCCCTGTTTGTAAGTTCTAAACAAACAATGAGTGAAAAAGAACAACTAGCGCTATATAGTACACCAGTACTTGGAGGTGTAGAAAAAATTCGCACAATGATAGAGGGCTTTGACGAGATTAGTCATGGTGGATTACCTCTCGGTCGAACTACTTTAATAAGCGGCACTTCTGGGACTGGCAAAACTTTATTTTCTGTGGAGTTTCTTTATAATGGTATTATCCATTTTAAGGAGCCAGGAGTATTTGTCACCTTTGAAGAATCTCCAAGTGATATTATTAGAAACGCCTGGAGTTTTGGTTGGGATTTGCAACGCTTAATTGATGAAGGAAAGTTATTTATTCTTGATGCGAGTCCCGATCCCGAAGGACAAGATGTCGTAGGGAACTTCGATCTTTCCGCATTGATTGAACGCCTGCAATATGCAATTCGTAAATACAAGGCAAAACGGGTTTCTGTTGACTCCATAACAGCAGTATTTCAGCAGTATGAAGCTATGGGAGTTGTGCGAAGAGAAATATTTCGTCTCGTAGCGCGTCTCAAATTATTAAATGTCACAACCATCATTACTACAGAACGCAGGGAAGAATATGGACCTGTTGCCAGTTTTGGGGTAGAAGAATTTGTTTCCGATAATGTAGTGATTATCCGCAACGTTTTAGAAGGAGAACGCCGCCGTCGCACATCTGAAATTCTCAAGTTGCGGGGTACGACACATATGAAAGGCGAGTATCCTTTTACGATTACCAATGCAGGAATCAACATTTTCCCATTAGGGGCGATGCGTTTGACTCAGCGGTCTTCTAACGTGCGAGTATCTTCTGGAGTCAAAACATTGGATCGGATGTGTGGTGGTGGTTTCTTTAAAGATTCGATTATTTTAGCGACAGGAGCCACTGGTACTGGTAAAACTTTATTAGTAAGCAAGTTTCTGCAAAATGGCTGCATCAATGGTGAACGGGCAATACTGTTTGCTTATGAAGAGTCACGTGCTCAACTGTCTCGCAATGCTTTCTCTTGGGGAATTGATTTTGAGGAATTAGAACGTGAAGAGTTGCTTAAAATAATTTGTACCTATCCCGAATCAACAGGCTTAGAAGATCATTTACAAATTATTAAATCAGAAATTGCTGAATTTCAGCCCTCTCGTATTGCTATTGATTCTCTAAGTGCGCTAGCGCGAGGAGTGAGCAATAATGCGTTTCGACAATTTGTGATTGGTGTTACTGGTTACGCGAAGCAGGAGGAAATTACAGGCTTTTTTACTAACACAACTGAACAATTTATGGGATCGCATTCAATTACTGACTCCCATATTTCCACAATTACTGACACAATTATCATGTTGCAGTATGTGGAAATTCGTGGGGAAATGGCGCGGGCAATTAATGTATTCAAAATGAGAGGTTCTTGGCATGATAAAGGTATCCGTGAGTACAATATTACTGCTGACGGTCCCGAAATTAAAGATTCTTTCCGCAATTACGAACGGATAGTGAGTGGCGCACCCACTCGCGTTACTATTGATGAAAAGACGGAACTTTCTCGCATTGTCAAGAGCTTTCAAGACAACCAGAACTCTGATTTATGACTTACTGTCGCTAACCTAAGTGGGGAGTGGGGAGTGGGGGAGCCTGCGCGCCGACACGAGTGTTTCCCGCTCTCACGGCGACTGGTGAGTGAGCGTGCGCATGAGGCGGGTTTCCCGCGCCCTGGCAACTGGCGCTCCCGTTGGGCGTAGTGGGGAGTGGAAAAGAGCAATTTTTATGTGTTCTGGTGTACGCAGTTGATGACGGCTACTTATCACAAGGAGGCTTTGGGCAAACAAGCAACAATTGAAAGTGTGATTTATTGGGTTGTGAGAAAAAATGTGCGGCTGATGATTATGAAGATTAAGCCACGCTTGTTGAGCAGAAAACAGCCTCGGTGGGTAAACAGTGACGCAAAATTTGTTGCTAAAACAACAGCAACCTTTTGCCTTGCTGCTTTAAACTACGGTTGCATCTTTAAAATTTCGGTGTTTTTTTCAATTTTTCATCATTTATTATGGCTCACTGTATAGGCAACTGTCGTCCTTGTAAAGTGTAGCTTAGTACTTCATATTAAATATTATCCCAAAAGGGATGGTAAAAAATACTTGTGATTTGATTCACTTGATTTCGTGTGAGGGGATGCGGTGAAACGACAGCAATTATTCCATAGCTTCTTACCCGGTGTGACAGCAGCGGTATTAACAACTCAGCCTAGTTGGGCTCAAACTATAGATGTAGGCGGGGTGAATCTTGTTGCCTCTCCTAATGTCTCAACCGCTACCTATAGCGGAAACTTAGTTGCTAATGATACAAAGGCGCAACTACCTACTGTTACTCCTACAGCCATGACTACGGGAAGTCACCAGCCTGTAAGTAGTAACAGTATTGGGGTAGTGGTGACTGGAAAGACTGGTGTGCCAATCGGACCAATAGGACAAATAAATAGCAATGCTCAAAATGTGCTTTTCAGCTTGACACCTGCTGTAGGTTCTTCCCAGCCGCCTGATTTGAATCGTTCTGCTTCTAGCCACCAAAAACAGACTAATCACCGAGCAATTAGGCACAAATCACAGATTTCTACTTCAAAACTCCCGGATTCAGGTTCGCCATCTCCAAAGGTGAAGAATCCTAACACTCAGTTACCCACAGTCTCACAGATGCCAGCAAGGGGTGCAAGAGCAGCAGATCTGTTGCAGCAGCCACAACAAAATACTACTTCTGGAAATTGGGTGGCACAGGCAAATACCCCAACTCCCAGAGTACCACCTGCTAACCTAGCTCCTGCTAAACCAGTAACGCCTGCAACAGTACCGACAAAGCCGAGATCTGGTTCCCCAATAAATCCTCAAGTCCCGACGACCACGCCGACGACACCTACTAACTCAACTCCCATAGTACCGACGACAAAGCCTGCACGTGGCGATTCCTCCGTGCAAGTGCCTGAATATCTCAACGGCAACCCAAATCCCCTACAGTTTCCTACCAAACAAGAGGAAGTGAGGCTTCAGGGAACTCAGCCGATTTCTTTGGCACAAGCTTTGGAACTTGCACGGCGCAACAATCAAGATCTACAGGCGGCGTTACTGGCTTTACAAAGTAGTCGAGCTCAGGTGCGGGCGGCTCAAGCTTCTTTGTATCCCACTGCTGATATCTCAACTAGTGTAACTCGTCAGGGGCAGGGTGCTCCGCGGTCATCTACTTTGACCTCTGAACAATTAGGTAAATTAGGTGGAGGTTCATCCTATACGCAATTTACTGGTACAGCGACAGTGAATTATCGTCTCTACACCTCTGGGCAACGCCTAGCCCGCATCCAACAGGCTGAGGAACAGGCACGCTACTCTGAATTGGATGTGGAGAAGATTTCTGAGGACATCCGCCTGAATGTCACCACTGGGTATTACGATCTACAGTCAGCAGATGAAGGTGTACGCATTAACCAGGCTGCTGTGCTCAACTACCAAGCTAGTTTGCGGGATGCACTAGCTTTAGAACAAGCTGGGGTTGGTACGCGGTTCGATGTCCTGCGTGCTCAAGTGAATTTAGCAAATGCCCAACAAAACCTCACTAATTCTCTTTCACAGCAGCGAGTTGTCCGTCGTCAATTCGCAGCTTTGTTGAATTTGACACAGTCGGTTGATGTCAGTGCCGCAGATCCTGTGCAATTAGCCGGTCTTTGGAACCAGACCCTCGAAGAAAGTATTGTGCTAGCTTTTCAAAACCGTCCGGAACTGCAACAGTTTTTGGCACAACGCAACATTACAGAGCAACAGCGACGGGAGCAACTTGCGACTTTAGGTCCTCAAATTAGTTTGGTTGCCAATTATAACCTGGGAGAGAGATTCAATAGTAGTAACAGCATCGATAATAACCTCAACGTTAGCGATAGTTATTCGCTGGAAGTCCTGGCAAGCGTAAGGTTGTTCGATGGGGGAGCGGCAAGGGCCCAAGCGGATGCGTATCGATTTCAGGGTCGGAGCTATGAAGTCCAATTTGGTAAGCAACGCAATACAATCCGCGTTCAAGTAGAACAAGCCTATTCTCAATTGCAAGCTAATTTGCAGAACGTTCAAACCTCTAGTACTGCTTTAGAACAGTCTAGGGAAGCTTTGCGTTTAGCAAGGCTGAGATTCCAAGCAGGTGTAGGTACTCAAACTGATGTCATTGCCTCTGAAAGCGACCTTACCAATGCTGAAGGTAATCGCGTCACGGCTATTTTAAATTACAACCGCGCTCTGGCTCAGCTACAACGATATGTCACCTTAAGGGCATTCCGCTAAATGAGTCATTGGTCATTGGTCATCTTGCAAAAGTACCAGACGACTGAAGTCGCGCGCCAGTCGCCTACGGAGGGAAACCCTCCTGCAGCGCTGGCTTGGCTACACGAACAAAGTCCGCCTACGCGGACTGATAGCCTAATACAGTTCAGTTAGTAGTATCCACTCCCTCTTAATCCCCTCAACCCCCCTTAAAAAGGGGGGCTTGTCAAATTAACCTCAAATGGGGGGGTAGTTACTGTTAGTTGATTGCTAGTCACATATCATCAAAACTCATCTTTTTGAATAGATAGTTTTATGGTATATTGAGGGTATCGGTTGCGCGAAACGCCTTGCAGACTTTTAATAAAGCTCGTAAACACGTCGTTGCATACAAGCCGATTTTCATGAGTGTTACGAAGTTTAGTAGTAACACTTGCCTACACCCAATCTAACAGGTTCTACTGACAACGCCTTAGTTGACACCGGATATCAAGAGATAACTAAAGCTCAAGCATAAGGAAGGGAGTGTATGCCCTGTCAGGTAGTGAAGGTGTGAATCCTTCAGGGGAGGGAAAATTGACCGCTATTTTCCCGGTTGATCAGACTTGTTCACTTGTGAATAGGTTTGAGTAGACTTTATTGAGCGGTTAAAACTGTAGCTACACAGGTAAAACCTGCCTCCGCAGGTTTTTATAAACATTGATTTTCTGTTAGTCCGCGTAGGCGGACTTTGTTTGTGTAGCCGCGACTTCCAGTCGTCAGGGTCTATTGGTCATTTACAAAAGACCAATCACAATTGAGATATAGGAGAGTCAAAATTGGAATAACATAACTGAGTGGTTAATCCCTCGGTTAGTAGAAAACAGCTTATGACAGAAGTTACACCGAAAGAAATTGCACAGTTTCGCTCTCAATTGGCAGAAGATTCTAGTGCTATGGAAGCACTGGATTTGATTGAGGATTGTGAGGGAGATTTAGAAGATGCAGCCATGACTTTAGCCATTCGGGCTGGACAAGAACCAGAAATAGCAAATTCAGAGTGGTTAGCTGCTTTAGCTAGAAAGTGGCGTGCTGTCATTTGTCAACAAGAATTTCGGGACGACTTGCTTAATGCCTCAGTTAAGGAGATAATGGAACACTTGAAAAATATTCCGGCGTTTCCTAATCCTTTGGCAACACCAGTCTTGATATATGTCTTGAAGCAAGGCGTAAACAATTTTTGTGAGCCTTTAGATGAGGTGACGACTGACACTTAGCCTGTACGCGATCGCCACGGGCTTTGATGCAAGACATGCTCCCACACACACATTCATTCCGACATCCCGACGTTAAGGTACCACTCTCCACTCCCGATTCTGATAATCTGAATTTAGCCAATACCTTTTTTATTAAAGCAACTTCTATCAAAAAACTATATATTTGATCAATGAATTACGTTATTGCCGTATTACCAGACCGCGTCCAAGCAGAAGCTGCTTATGTAGCTTTAGAAAAAGAAGGCATAAAAGCTACAATTTTGGGTAAGGGGTACAAAACCGCTGACGAGTTCGGCTTGATTGACCCTAACGAGCAAACCTTGAAGCAAACCCGGTTAATGGCTTTTTGGCTAGTGCCATTTGGATTTATTGCTGGCGTTACTTTCAGCCTTCAGACTGATTTGGATACCTTTGCCTGGGCAGGTGAAATTGGAAATCACATTATTGGAGGGTTGTTAGGTGCTGTTGGTGGTGCTATGGGTAGTGTATTTGTCAGTGGTGGAGTCGGCGCCCTTTTTGGTAATAGTGACTCTTTACCCTACCGCAACCGTTTGAATGCTGGTAAATACTTAGTTGTCGTTCAGGGTTCTGAAACTCTCACCTCTAAAACAACACGAGTATTACGTCGGTTTGACCCAGAAGATATTCAGAATGTTGTTAGTGGATAGTGGTTAGTTGTTAGTGGATAGTGGTTAGTTGTTAGTTGTTAGTGGTTAATACAACAACCAACAACCAACAACCAACAACCAACAATTAACAACTAACAACCAACAACTAACAACTAACAACTAACAACTAACAACCAACAA
>CAXTSI010000217.1:0-14041 GCA_964246695.1 uncultured bacterium | reverse complement strand
TTTGTTTTTTTTGACTTTTGACTTTTGACTTTTGACGAACCGCAGGGCGGTCATTAACCGGACATGATATTAAGAGTTGTTGGTGAGAATTACACAGGTGTAGAGACGTTGCATGCAACGTCTGAACAGTCGTTATGGGTATGTAGATTATCCAAAGCAATACGGTTCGGATTTGCTCTAAGGTTAGTGGCGTTTGCTGCTGTTGGGTTTAGTAGCAAGCTTTTAATTTTTAATTTTTAATTTTTAATTTGAGCGAAGCGATTGACTGAGGAAACTTATTATCACTTCTTTGAGTATTCATCGTAAAGCAAAGATGAATTTTTTGGTAATTTTATTAAATTTTTGAGAAAATTTGTATCCAGTTACACAAAATAACTTATACAGTTATATTAGGGATTTTTAGGAAATATATAGACCATGTATGCATCTACCGACAATCAAGCCAGTGGTCGGGCTGACACTAGAGCTACGACCGCCGCCAATCGAGACAATCGTCAGTCGCGGCTTGTACAGTTGACAAAACGTTCGCTACAACTTTTGGGTGGGGGATTTGCAGTCAGTGTTTGCCTAAGTATGTTGGCGGCAACTCAAGCAGTGGCAGGCAGCTTTTCCATCACCAAAATCGCGGATACCAGAAGTGACTTCACTAATATTTTCAATGGTGCGGCAATAAATGATAGTGGTACAGTCGCTTTTGTGGCTGCGCCCAATTCCACACAACAGGGAGTATACATTAGTAATGGCAGCGCAATTACTGAGATTATCAACTCGAATGGGCTGCCATCTTTATTTAATGCACAACCCCCATTATCGAATCCACAAATTGCCCCAATTTCTTACTCTTTTGTTCCCTTAATAGATATTAACAACAACGGCACTGTTGCATTCATCGCCAACCAAACTCAGCCGAGTGGTGCAAGAGATACTACTCAGAAAATTTTTGTAAGTCAAGACGGAGCCTTTACTACTCGTGGAATAGTGTTGAATAGTCCTCGTTATGGAGGGGAATCGATTAGTGCGATCGCTCTCAATAATCAGGAGCAACTAACTTATTTAGGTAGAACGAATGGCGTAGCATTCCCAAACAGTAACCGTATTGTCCTTACCAGCGCCTCGCAACCTGACGTGACAATTACCACAGCAGGTACTCCACGTTTTGGTTCTTCTGTTCCCGAAACTCCTTTTTCCAGCATTACAGATGTTGCCAACAACACAGGTGAAGTGACTTTTGCCGCCACCAGGCGATCGGACAACACATCAGCAATTTTTACCAGTCGTGGTGGTGAACCCACTAGCATTGTGGAAAACCCCGCCTCAGCATTGGGTGTCAACGATAACGGCGATGTTGCGCTCTCGAGTGGGGATGCTATTCGTCTGTTGGATCGCGCTAGTGGTCTTCTGACCACGATTGCAGATACGAGCGGTTCCTTCAACTCCTTGAGCACTCCTGCGATCAATAACGATCGGGAAGTGGCATTTACAGCCACCTTGAATTCAGGAGAAAAAGGCATTTTCACAGGCGCTGATCCTGTTGAAGATAAGGTGGTTGCTACAGGCGATACCCTGGAAGGCTCGACTGTAACCGACTTGAATTTTTTGCGTTCTGGGTTGAACAACAATGGTCAGATTGCTTTTTATGCACACTTAGCAGATGGCACACAAGGTATCTTCCGCGCGGAGCCATCAGAGGTAGAAACTCCGCGCGGAGCGAGTGCTAGCAGTTGAAGATGCATCCGCTTTGCAGCCGTATTTTTGATACCTAACACCAATTCCAGGCGGGTCAGGTAACTTTACTCACATCTTGCACCTGGGTGAAAAACCGGGTTTCTTGAGAATGACTAATGGTCAAACCCTTAATCTTTGGTTGAGAAACCCGGTTTTTTAGGTCTTGTTGAGAATGGTGCAAGATATCAGTTTACCAATTTTGATACAATTTCCCATAAGGGTGATAACTTGGTGTTTCGCAGGTCGTTAAGGCTGATGTAATATCAAGTTCGGGTAATTACTTACAGCAGTTTTCAATTGAATTGACCACATTGTAAGGGCGGGGTTACCCCTTCGGGGAAATCAAAAATCAAAAGTCAAAAGTCAAAATTAAATAATTCTTAATTACTTTTGACTTTTGAATTTTGACTTTTGACTTGGAGCGTTCGCGCAGCGTCTCCCCTTGGGAGAAGCGACGTGCCCCGCCCCTACGGTTGTATTGTGATCTACGAGAATGAAATTCAGGCATTTCCAAACAAATTGCAGCACAATTGTCGGTTTCGTGGAACAGCAGTGCAGACAGATGGCAATGTCCTGGAGTGCGTACACTTTGCAGGAGTTAGACTGATATCCTGCATCAATGGTTCAAAAAGCTATTGTAAAGGAGAGAGTACAGTATTGTGTTGGTGTAAACTGACAGCGAACGTGTTCTAGCACACATGGAGATTTTCTTGACTGAGAAATACGAACGTGTTATCTTTCGTAAATAGGGTTTCCCTGTAAACTTATTGAAATTAACTAGGAGAATAACTCAATGGAAGGCTCTGGCAGTAGTAGCCAGATTTGTGTTCAAGTAGGCTCAATGCCTGAAGAACCCCAACAAGAGGTTCCTCAAGCTAGTAAGCTGGCGGTCGTTCTGATGAACTCACCTATGTTGAACCTTTCCTAGAGTTCTCCAGTTCATCCCTGACCGCCAGCGAGATAGGTGGTCAGTTTCAAAGGAGATGAACTATGAATAATCCGATTCAATCTTCAAGCGCCTAATTGCGTGAATTCCTTACTTAGATATTAAGGAAGCACTTAATCAGACTTTAAATCTATCGATGTTAGCCGATAAGACTTATGGAAATCCCATAAGCAAAGAGTTCAACTGCGTACTGCCTAGGCTAAACGCAAAAATACGTCTGCCCTAGTAGTCTTAAATAGTCATACCAAATACGGTATGTAAACTCACATATGAGCTAGCCAATAAAATGGCTAAAAAGGTTGACAGTGGAGAGCGTGTCAGTCAATCCAGTCAATATTAGATACCGTGTTTGCGGTCACTGAAAATGTCGTACTCCTGACTGAGTCTTGTGCCACAGATTCATGGAAGCAAATATAGGAAGTTACCGCAAAACAACTTTCCTGGTAATACATTCAACGGCTTTCAGTCTTGAAAAAATTCTGACTTTTTAGTGAGGTAAAAAGTTTTCCAGAAGACTGAAGTTTTTCAAATTCCAAAACAGACAAATAGCGTCAGAAAACTGCCTAATAAATATCAAAACAGGATGACGGAAAATGACTGATATACAACGGAGTTCTCATTCTGGAGTGCGCGTTCATTCACGCAAGGCACGGGACATACTCACCTTTCTCATGGTGGCAGGTCCGGGGCTAATAGTCATGGAGGCAGACAATGACGCCGGGGCTGTCTCCACGTATGTGCAAGCGGGCGCCCAGTATGGGACTCATTTGCTCTGGATAATGTTTTTGCTGTTGCCCATCACCTACTTTATCCAGGAAATGGTGGTGCGCTTGGGTATTGCCACTGGTCTTGGACACGCCGCCACGATCTACCACCGCTTTGGCAAATGGTGGGGACGGTTCTCACTGTTTGACCTGCTGGTGGTTAACTTCTTGACCTTGGTGACCGAATTTGCCGCCGTCTCCCTAGCAGCATCAGCAGCGGGCATTAAACCCCAGCTAGCAGTGCCTTTGTCTATTGGAGTGTTAATCGCAATAGTGATCACTGGTAGCTATCGCAACTGGGAGCGGATGACCATTATCCTTTGCCTGCTGGACATCAGCTGGTTCTTTCTATGTTATTTCTCCCACCCCGTACCTGGAGATGTGATACATAACACATTTGTTCCCAGTATCGCACCAGGTGGGCTGACGAATGACCTGGTGTTCCTAGTGATTGGTATAGTTGGCACTACCATTGCCCCTTGGCAATTGTTCTTTCAACAAAGCTGCATAGCAGATAAAAAACTCCGCTTCCGAGACTTGAAATGGTCACGTTTAGATACATTTATCGGAGCCTGTTTCACGGTGATTGTGGCTGGATGCATGATCCTGGTGGGTGACCTGGGCTTTCGTCATCACATCGATTTCAAAGATCCGGCAGATCTAGCGGTACATCTGGTTCCCGTAGCGGGTCCTATTTTCAAAAACTTCATTCTCCTAATGATGTGTAATGCGGCTGTTTTGGGGGCAACAGCCATTTCCCTCGCCAGTTCCTGGGCATACAGTGAAGTTATGGGCTGGACGAACAGTCTGCAAATGAGCTTTCGTCGGGCACCGGGCTTTTATATTGTCTACGCCTTGTGCTGTGTGGCGGCGGGTGGCTTGGTGCTTCTACCAGGTGCACCCCTGCAACTGATCATTATCGGCGTGCAGGTGCTGGCTGGGGTGATCCTCCCTGTCGCCATCATCTTTCTGCAACTGCTGTTGAATGACAGGGAATTGCTGGGAGATGAGTTTGTGAATAAGCCCTGGAACAACTACATCAACTGGACTATTATTACCGTCCTATTCATCTTGTCCCTGATCTTAGCAGCGCAGCTACTTGCCCCTAATCTCTTCCCGACTTCTTCATTCGGCTAAATCAAGCAAAAGAAATAGAGGAAAAAAGTTATGGCTTACACAGACGAGGACAATAAAAACTACTACGAGGTAATACATCCCTTGGATGATGCGCCGGAACAGAAGCGGTCTTACGAATCCTTGGGTCGGATTAAAATGACTCCAGGCGTCAGAATTTCTCTGATGGCGCTACGCGTTTACCTGGTGCTGATGATCGGACTAGTGTTCTACCGTGTGCTGTTACAGGCAGGAATGTTTGGCGGCTTAACTAAGCACTAATGGGACTTTGAAACTTTCGAGAGCGCAAATACAGCCAGACTTTGCGATGTTGGCAGCAAATACATTGATAATTAATAAGTTTTTGATTATCTAGGATCTAGCTTTTACACTCAAGGCTTACCCTAGATTATGACTTTAGATGGGGCAGATGGAGAATTAATACCTTCTGCGTATATCTTACCTTAACTCTTGTTTACTTTCGTTATATGGATTTATCAATTCCCGGCTTAGATTTAACATCTCCGTTATCTACAGCCGTTACATCTGTATTCTCGGACAATGTGCAAGACCTGCTTGGTGCTGGAACCTTACAGGTAAAACCCAGTTCCATCATTACGGTGAACAGTATTGCCGATGTAGCCAACAACAGCGTTGGCGTGACCACCCTGCGCGAAGCCATCAATCAGGCAAATGCTGACACGGGTGAAGACTTGATTGTGTTTGACCGCTCACTGTTTACGACTGCGCAGACTATTACCTTGAACTTGGGAGAACTAGACATCACCCATAACTTGGATATCATCGCCCCAAGGGACTCGTTAACGGGTGGGAACTTGGTAACGGTGAGTGGAAACAAAACCTCACGGGTGTTTGAGATTGAATCAGGAGCAACAGTAAAGTTGTCTGGATTGATTGTTGCCGATGGTCTGGTGTCTGTTGACAATGTCTTGCTGGCGAACAATCCTCAGCTGGCGGTCAATGGTGGTGGAATTCAAAACAGCGGTAACCTCACCCTAGATAGCAGCATTGTTCGCAATAACTCACTTCCTAACCCAGTACGAAACAATCCTGTCTCAGGCGGCGGCATTTACAACACAGGTACTCTTGAAGTAAACAACAGCACCCTCAGTGGTAATGGAGCAGCCCTCGGCGGCGGCATCTATAATCAAGGCACTCTCACAGTAAGCAATAGTACTCTGAGTAGTAACTTGGCAAGCAGACGATTCACCGCTGCTGGTGGTGGTATTTACAATGAGGGTACAGCTAAAGTATTGAATAGCACCATTATCGACAACTCAATCAGCTCCAACGGTGGTACCGGAGGCGGTGGCATTTTCAATACGGGTAATCTTACTGTGAGTACTAGCACCTTGAACAACAACTCAGCCACAGCCGCCTTTAGTAACGGTGGTGGCATTTTAAACACTGGCACGGGTACTCTGGACATCAGCAACAGCACCCTCAGTGGTAACTCGGCTGTAGAAGGTGGTGGCGGCATCTCTAATAGTGGTAAAAGTATAATAAAGAACAGCACATTCAGTGATAACTCAGCCCCTGTAGGCGGCGGGATCTCTAACTCTGGCACGATGACGGTGAGCAACAGTACTCTGAGCGGTAATAGTGCGAGCGGCAATAATCCGTTCAGCGATCGCGGCAAAATTGGCGGCGGCATCTACAATAATGGCACTCTAACTCTGGTGTTTAGTACCCTCACTCTCAACTCTGCTGCCAATGGCTCAGGTGTGTACAACGATCCTGGCTCGGTTGGCTCTATTGTAATGCCTTCTGGCACTGTCAACGTGCGGAACACGATTATTGCCGGAAACATCAATAGTACGGACGGTGTTAACCCCGATGTGTCTGGCACGTTCGCAAGCAAGGGCTACAACCTGATTGGCAACGGCACGGGCAGTACTGGATTTTCAGCTACAGGAGATCTAGTGGGCACTAGCACCAAACCGATTAACCCCCGACTGCGCCCGTTGGCGTCCAATGGTGGTCCCACACAAACAATCGCCCTGCGCCAAAATAGTCCGGCAATTAATGCAGGTGACCCAACTGTGCTGCCGACTGACCCCAAAACCGACCAGCGTGGAAGGCGTCGTGTGAGGGGTGGTAGAGCTGATATTGGGGCGGTTGAATTCGCTTAAAGTTATGGGGCATGAAGGGAACACCAAGAAATAAATTGTCCCAAATTGTAGGGGCGCGGTTTCCGCGCCCTTACGAATGTTCCGGTTATTAAAACAGATGGCAATGTCCTAAAGTGCGTACACAATGGATGCGTGTTTAAGGTGCGGATGGCTTGGTGTCTGTAATGTAGTACTGTTCTAGTTGGCGAGCGATCGCCTCCCATTTTTTGTCACCAGTCACAGATGCCCAGTAAGCAAATCCACGGATTGTTGACTTGTAGGATACCGTTTTAGCCTTACCACCCCGTCTTTTTTCCTGTCCTGCTGTGCGAGTATTGCCCTTGGTGCTGATTGCCCCAGAAGGTAGGATTCTGGTCTGTTCCCAAGCCAGCGCCCGATCTATCATCGCTTTCACATTCGGCGTCAAGGAATCCTCAGGGAAATACGTCACCCATCGCTGAGCATACACCATGCCAACCATCTGGTAACTGCTGTCATAGCCTCCTTTTTCTGGGTTAACGCCATTTGGAAGTTGTAGCGATAAACCGTCCTCAATTGACCGATAGGCGTAGTTAATCAGTTTTTGATCGCCAGTTAGTTTGCCCGTAAGTCCCAAAGCAGCAGCAACTAGGTAGCGGCGATGGGTATAGGGTTTGTTGTACCTGATTCCTTGTTTCCAAACATCCGGCGAAATCATCCAGCGAGCAGCGCGATGCACCAAAGGTGTATAATAAGCTATTTGGTCAGCGTACCGTTGTGAATCCGGAGATTGCTGTATGACCAGAAGCGTATGAGCAACTGCTTCCACAAAGAAAGAAGTGCTGTGAAAGGGATCGCCTGTTCCCTGAAATCTGCCATCGGCAGTTTGACGGGCAAATCCCCAATCAAACATCTTGAATCCTGCGGCGATCGCTTTTGGATCATTTCCGATCAGCCCACCGATCACCAATTCTTCACCATTCCGCTGTTCTTCGATGTATAAATTTGGTGCCTGATGACGTTCCCAAAGGACGTTTGCACCACTAGCTCCACTGGGTGTCATTGAGTTGTATAAATTAGATAAGTCTCGGTAGAGATCGTTGGCAATCAAATCTGTTGACTCATGCTCAAAATCTGTTTTTTGGGATAGTTGAGCCGTAAATTGCTTACTTTGCCTTTCCACTAGCCGCATTCCCGGCTTACAGCAGTTTTCAATTGAATTGACCACATTGCAAGGGCGCGGTTTCCGCGCCCCTACGGCTATATTTTGGTCAACCCGAATGAAACCCGGTGTAATATCATGTCCGTATAAACAGTTACGATATCCAGCCCTCACCCCCGTCGCCTCTCCCATGCTTGGGAGAGGGGTGCCCTCTTGGCGGGGTGAGGGTTCATATAATAAGTCATTAACCGGACATGATATAAGATCGCTGTTCATCTGAGGTACAGCAGTCAATATGGACGGCGTTGCGATCGTCCTACTGGCGATCGTTGATAAAAATAACACTAGCACTCCAGTCCCCAACCATTGCATCTTCATTTCCGTCACCTATGTCACTACAGAATTTGGCGTTGCTGATTGCATGTATGAAAATGATTTTACGTGCGGACCAAAATTCTTGTAGAGACGTTCCATCGGAACGTCTCTACTTGGTGCAAAAATATATATCCTCATCTGCCATCAAGCCAAATTTTTTACTTTGATCGCTCCCCAATTCCTGCGCGTAGCGATCAACTTTCACAGTAAATCCAGCTTGCTCAAGTTTATCTTTATAGTCACGACCATACATTCTCACATGGTCATGATGACCAAAGAGGCGTTCTCGTTCTTCGAGTGATAAGTCACTTGAACCTTCAAGTGTCTTGTCCAGTTTAGGATCAAGAGGTACGTGCAGGATAGCCCATCCACCGGGCTTTAAAACTCTGCACAGTTCTCCCATAGCTTTCGCATCATTTGGAACGTGTTCTAGAACATGGCTACATAAAATCATATCAAAAGTATTATCTTCATATTGAATGTCTGTAATGTCCATCTGCACCATTGCTTCATGTGGTTGTAAGTCTGCACTAAGGTAACTAATATTAGAGAGAGCAGAAATGGATTTTTTCAGAAGATATTCTGGCGCAATGTGAAGAACTTTGAGATTTGACGATAAAAGATTTGTTTTATTTTTCAGATAAAGCCATAATAAGCGATGCCTTTCTAAGGATAGACATCTAGGGCATATAGCATTAGGTCGTCTTTGAGCGCCAAATGGCAAAAATGTCCGAAAATGACCTTCACAACAAGGGCAGAAAACTTGGTCACCTGCATACCAAAGTGAGCGGATCTGGAGTAATGGTGTTCCGATTTTGAAAAAGAATGAGCGTTTTTTGAGAAGGTGTGGGTATACCTTAAGAAAAAGAGAGCGGTTCATAAATACCTCCTAAGAAACACAGGGAACAGGGAACAGGGAACAGGGAACAGGGAACAGGGAACATTAAAATATGTTTCTTCCATATATCACTTGCGGCGTAGTCCGCTAGTTGGAGGCTCATATAAATGTTAGTGAGAGGACTTTTCCGGATTATCTACTTGTTTAAGATGCTGAATTCCAGCCGAATCTAACAGCAGCACTATTCCCCCAGGTAAGGCTAAAAGCCAACTTAGAATTGTTATAGTGACAGATAAAAGAAGGGCTTGACTGCCAGTCAGACCAATTCGACTAAACAGGTAAACCCATAATCCCTCTTTGACACCAAGTCCTCCTAAAGATATCGGGAGGAGAGTAATTACTGCCACTATCGGGATAAAAACTAAAAGTTCCAAATAGGAAATTGGTATTTTCAGTTGTTGCGCTATTAAATAGTGATAATAAACGATGGCAAGCATTAATAAAAATGAAAGCGAAATTGATAAAGCTAAAGCTTGACGGTGTTGGGCAAATTGCCTTAATAGAATCTGGATTTTGGCAAAGCGTGTGGCTAAATTTTGTAGATGCAGTTTTTGTAGCCAAGGCTCTGCTATCATTAGTAACCGGGGACTGATAATTAAAATAACTCCTCCTACCAAAGCACCAACACAGCCAAAGAACAGCAGAATAATATCCCAACGTCCCACTACTTTTACAGCAGGAGGTAAACCCAAAATAGCTAAAGCAGATAAAGCAAAAAGCCCTGTAAATCTTTCCAAAAATACAGATACAAGTGCTGCCTCAGAGTCTTTAGTTTGTCTTGCCACTCGATAGATACGATAAACGTCTCCACCGAAGGAACCCGGTAGGAAAATATTGAGAAACATCCCAGCAAAATAGCTGGTGAGTAGACTGCTTATTGGGATAAAATAGCCAGCAGACCGCAGAACTACCTGCCAGCGCAAGCAACTCAACCATTGACAGCCTGTGTAGTAAATTAAGGCAAAGGCAACAAAGGGTAAAGATAGTGACTGAAACTGTTTCCAAGTTTGAGAAATATCTACACGAGTTAATACTAGGGCGAGAAATCCTACACTAATGACTGTCTTTAAAACTACAATTGGTTTGATTTTCACTCTTGTTTCCTCATATATAGGACTTACGCATTGACAGAAAAAACAATTGTGTATTATCACTCGTTACAAGGCTCTGCCTCCCGTCATCCAGGGAGGCAGCAGCCCACTTGATGACATTCCCAGGCAGAGCCTGGGAACGAGGCAAAAGTACAATTGGTTTGATTTTCACTCTTGTTTCCTCATATATTCGAGTGTCAGTAAGCCCCTAAATCTTTGCCTTGGTTGTGTATCCGACTTGGTAATCCATTTTCTGGTTGCCATAAACGTAGACGAGTACCAAAAGTCTCAAAAGCTGGTTTACCTAAGATTTGAATATATTGACGTAGTTCCAGGGTAACCCTGGGATGTCTAACATCATCTACATGAAGCCAAACGCGCTGGGACTTCTCTAAAATGCGATTTAGCTGCTCGACATTGTTAACTATGACCCCACCTCCCCAACGGTCAATTAACCGACTGTCATGCCAATACGTTGCATCAAAATTTTCGTTTTGCAAAGGTGTAAAGAGATAGTAATCTAATTTACCGAAGCTAATTGGTGCAAAAGAAGGAACCGATGAAAGAACTACATCTCCTGATTGTCTGTGAGTGCGGATATAGTCAAATAGCTCAGTATTTCGTCTGAGAATTGCTTCTTGATAACCAGCTAACACTCTGCCTGGTTGGATATTGCATATCAGCAGTAAGAGAATACAACTAAGAGCGATCGCTCTTAAAGGTAGCAAGTCATCTAACACCGATTGCATTTTTTTACCTAGGCTTTCCGTTATGCAGATTCCACTGTAAATAGAAAGTAAAATAAACAATGGGTAAACTCCGTAAACATAGCGAGCCGCAAGGTAATATGCCAAAATAGTCACTAATAACAAATTGATAATTATACTAATAAATAAAAATATCATTTTCCCATTTCGCTGCTTTATAAAGTAGATAAAACCTGCAAAAAACAGTAAACTATAAATTGTAATTGCCCGATCTGAACCTATAAAAAAAGGAGCAAATAAACTTGTCAGATCGTAAAAATGAAGCCGGAGATAAGAGGCTGTAGCATCAGATAATGCTGGCAAAGGACTCAAAAGTCTTATAACAGCAACACCTAGGTCGTAGATGAAGATAACGAGAGTCATCATGCTACCCAAGACAATCTGCCAGTCATTTAATAAGCTAAAGGGACGATAGAAGTAAAGAAAACCGATGAGAAACACTGGCAAAAGTGTTAAGTTAATTTCTTGAGTCAGCAGACTCAAAGTTAAAGCAATGAAAAAAATATACTGATAATGCCTTCCAGCTTTGTTGATAAAACCATTTAAAAATGACCAGAAGCAGAGAATAGTCAGAAATTGTAGAACTGGGTAGAAACGGATAAACCGAGAATACCAAATATGCCAAGGGTCTATAGCCAAAACTGCTGTTACTAGCAGGGAAATCCATACTTTTCCAGTTAGTTGACGAGCAAAAATATAGACTAAAACTAGAGTAGCCGTACCCCAAAGCGCAGATAACAACCGGGCATTAACAATAGAATCGCCTACCAACCGCAACCAAAGAGCTAATAGGTAATGATAAAAAGGACCGCGAGTGTACCAAATGGCAGAAGTTGTTATAGGCGCACCTGTGCGAAGAATACCCCTAGTAGCATCTAGAGAAGTATTTTCATCCGTATCCAAGTCCATAAAATCTAGATAATAAACCCTCAGTCCAAAACCAACGCTGACAATTAGGATGAGAAAAACCCACTCGCCCCAATTCGACCATTTTCGCTGTAGCGCTGTGAGAACATCTTGTAACAGTAGGGTTTGTTTATGTCTGCGTCCCTGAATCCAGACAAAGGTTGAGGCAACAATTCCAGTTGCAACAGCGACATTTCCCCCAGCAACTAAGCTTAAACTCGCACAGGCAACTAAACCTAACACGAACCAGAGACACCATTGTTGTCCATTTTTGATGTTCTGCTGAAGCGAGGTTAAGAGTAACGTTAACACGACAATGCCTGTAAACCCAAGCAATATTAGGTAATTGCTTTGTGGTTGGGCAAACAATAACCCAATTTCTGCCTCTGCATAACGGTGTTTCAGTAAACCAATGCCGATTAAAAACAGAGTTCCTGGCGAAAGTATTGCCGCACCAACACTCAACCTATCCCAATACTGCAAGGGATACGATAGTTGAGGTGTCAGAAACCCGGTTTCTTCAAGAAACCGGGTTTCTAATTTTCGCTTAACCGAGTAGTATTGCAACCTATCCCACCAACTACCCTGACGCCGCAGCCAAAAACCTAAAATCGAGGCATAAACCAAAGCAAAGGCAATTCCTCCCAATTGCCAAATACTTTGATACCAAAGGTAATTGGGGTAATTGAGTAGATAGGCATTGCCTTCAAAGCTGCGTTGAAACTGTTGTGTTTGGGGTAAACCTAGAAGGGTTACAGGTTGATCTTCACCCGCACCTTCTGCCCAACCCGGTACAGTCTCGGTAAGAGATGTCCAAGTGCGATCGGTGGCGATCGCCCCAACTATTTCACCTTTCTCTGTGTTTGCCCATCCATCCAAGAAAAAGTTAACAGATCCATGAGAATTAACAAAGGTGCTTCCGGCTAATGTTGGATCTAGAGAATTAGCTAAACTTACGGCAGAGTTTTGAAGATTAACAGGGGTGCTTCCTGCTAATGCTGGATCTAGAGAATTAGCCAAACTTACAGCTAAAAAATTATCGCCTGGGTGCAGAAGTTTTGTTACTTCTAATAGATGTAACTGGTTACTATCCTCTGCTTTGTATTGGTTCACCAAAGTCCCATTCAGCAACAAAGAATAGTTGCTATTCCCAGCAAATCGAATATAGGCACGAGAAATCGGGTTTGATGGTATTTGCCATACACCCCTAAGCCATACCTGTCTTTTGGAACTTTGAGTCCCACCGATCCAACTTCCTTGTAGGGGGCGCTCAAACAAATTTTGACTCAATCGACTGTAGGTAGCTTCTGTAACGGAACCAAGCACCTTGGCTTCTGACCAACTTACATCTGAAAAATCCGGATCAAACCATTGGAGCGATCGCTTGCTTTCCGACAGATTCGAGATTTGCCAAGCAGTTGCTCCCGTTGTCAAGTTAATGGGGGTTGCATCAGCTACAGGATAAACAGCACCCTCCACGACTACACGCGGATTTGTTTTTCCTTTTTGAATTTCCAGCCCGATGACATTTTTACCAGGGCGCAGGTATGAAGTTAGGTCTACATAAGTTGTTAGCTTCCAGTCTCTGGAACTGGCAACTAAATAACTGGTATTCTGAAAAAGGTAGCTATTACTGTCATTGAAATCTTGCAACGGCGGTATCTTTATCCCACCCGCCAGACCAACAGAACTGTTGAGCGCACTGTTTTCTATCGCCACCTGCTGCCCATTGACGTAGAAAGTAAAGTCATTATCAGCACTCAGCCGCAGCCAACCCGCCTTCACAGTATCAGGTAAGTAAAAGGTGTGACGGGCATAGAAACGGTAAGTAGGTGATGGGGAACCAATCCATTGAGCATCAGGCGACCAGACAACGCGCTCTACAGACGTGGGTATTTTCTCCCACATAGAAAACCCTAATATCCCTAGTAAAAATCCTAAGGTTAAAACCAGTCCCAGTGATAGCCAACAGTTAAAATGCTTCATTATTCTTTACAGAATATAATTTTAAATATAAATCCTTTATGACTAGGACTTACGCATTGACAGAAAAAACAATTGTGTCCGATCGCTCGTTACAAGGCTCTGCCTTGTAATGCTCTTTTAGGGGGGGGGGGGCGGGGGGGGGGGGGGGGGGGGGGCGGCCCCCCCGGAGGCTAAACCAGCACCCGCGCGGGAGCCCC
>CAXTSI010000216.1:0-14083 GCA_964246695.1 uncultured bacterium | reverse complement strand
GTGGGGAGTGGGGCATGGGGATTGTTCTGTCTACTTTCTTGGCGCACTAACTGTACGGCTTCCCTGTAAAAGCGAGGATCTTCAAATTCACAGTAGAGTGTTTCAATTCCTGCTTGAAGCGCGGCTTGTAATTGCTTCAAATTTCGCACCAGCACGATCAGGCATGGTCCTCTCGTAGGGGCGGGGTTCCCCCGCCCATACACAAGCAAGTCTGACAAACAAGCCTCTGACTGTAATTCCCAGCGTTTAGGCGATCGCCGCAATTCTTCTAATTGCACTACAATCTCCCGCCGCAGACGGTTCAACTCACTTACAGGTAGCATGAGTGCACCGTTAAGGTGATTAATCAGCGACCCCAAACAGAAGGGAGTGTTGCCAAGACGACCAAACTGTTCCTGTAAACGTTCTGTAGTCAGGGGTTTGGTATGTGCCTCCACAAGGGAGATTGCAGACTCCACTTGAACAATATTACCGAGTTGGTCGCGGGCGATCGCACTCAGTGTTTGACCGACTTCTCCATAAACTTCTAAATGAATAGGACGCTGAAATTGGGGGTTCTCAAGCGCAAAACTCTGACGCAGTTGCCGATCCAGTTCTGGGTCGCTGGTTTTCCAAACCCGATCCCCCACATGCACCCGACGCAGGTTCAGATCGCACCGACCAAAAGTCAGCATCGCCTCTTGACCCCTATGTTCCACCGAATAAACCCGACCGCCTTCTTCCCGTGCTTCGGGATGACCTTTGTCAAAAACAATACCATCTCCCGGCTTGACTGGGGATCGCAACCGTACCGTTATCTGCTCATTGCGAATCCGGGTGACTTCCCCCAGGTAAACTCCGCGCTTTTTGCCGAAGCGAGCATGAACCAGTTCCTGATTATTAATCCCATTAAACCAGCCCGTGTAGAGTCCGCGAGAAAATGCCATCTCTAGGTTGTAGCGTTCTTGATCCCCCCAACCCCCCTTGTTAAGGGGGGCTAAATTCCCCCCTTTTGAAGGGGAGTTAGTTCCAATCTCCGCCATCACCCGATCCAAGGCTTCTCGATATACATTGGTAACATTAGCAACATACTCTGGAGTTTTCAAGCGACCTTCTATCTTCAGGCAACTCACCCCTGCCTTTACTAACTCTGGGAGAACCTCTAGCCCTGCCAGGTCTTGAGGGCTGAGTAGGTATTTGCGGTTCCCCAAATCTACAAATTCTCCATCTGCAATTAACTCGTAGGGCATCCGGCAAGCTTGGGCACATTCGCCTCGGTTAGCAGAACGTCCCCCTAGTGCCTCACTCGTCAAACACTGACCAGAATATGCTACGCATAGAGCACCGTGTACAAAGACTTCCAATGGTAGGGACTTTGCATCTTCGGTTTTAACATGCATCTGGTGTTGAATTTTCTCTATTTCCTTCAGGGAGCATTCGCGGGCGAGGACAACTAGCTGACAGCCGAGAGACTTAGCAAATTCCACCCCAGCAGCACTGGTAATGGTCATTTGGGTAGATGCATGGATGGGAAAATCTGGTGATAGGTGACGAATGAGACGACAAATCCCTACATCTTGGACAATTACGGCATCCACACCTGCGGCAATAATCGTGCGGAGATAATGCTCTGCCTCAGTTAGTTCTTGCGGAAAAATTAGTGTATTAAGGGTGACATAGCCCTTAACACCTCGATGGTGCAGAAATTCCATCAATTTGGGCAAGTCTGCCTCGGTAAAATTTTGCGCCCGCATTCGGGCGTTGAACCGATCCAAACCAAAGTAGATAGCATCTGCCCCGTTTTCCACAGCGGCTTTGGCACAGTCCCAATTACCTGCTGGGGCTAGCAGTTCTGGTAGTTGAAAGGTGTTGGAGGTGGTTTCAGGGGTGGGTTTGCTAGAGGCTTTCATCGGCGTAGGGGAGAAACAAGTGACACCATTGCGATTCTATCGTTGTTGGTTGTCGAAGGTGGGCGATCGCGCTCAGGTCATAAAATAGGAATCCACTTCTGGCACAGACACTGGAGAGTGCAAGACCCAATATCCGCCATATACCATCTCCCATACTACCAATAGGCACTCTCTGACTACTGTCAGAAAGGCGAACGACAAATCCACCACGAGAATCTAAAAAGGGAGACCTAAATCGCTGTTGGATAATTGCAGGAGGGCTAATTGAAGCAATACGCTGTATTTTAGGTTCAATTGTCTGAAGTGCCTCTTGTAAAAGCGTCTCTTCTGACATTAACACTACCTGATTCTGCTGAAGCTCGAACGACTTGAAGCCACGGAAATTCTCTATTTTTATTGTCTTTAACATAATTTTCCTGGCTGGAGGCAACACAGAGTTAATGACAGGTATGAGGATTTGCTATCCAGACACTTCTCACTCTAGCAAAAAGGGGCGAAGTTACCTGCACAGGAAGAGTAGTTCTGGTCGCTGAAGGTGGGCGATCGCCTATTCACCATAGGACAAGAGGAATCGTGTTCATTCCCCTGAATCACCCTTGCCAGGTTAATATCATCCACCGTAACTTTCTTCATTTTCATCTCAAAGCTAGTTATTACATTGTCATCGGTGAGCAATGTAATCTCAACATCACCAAGCGCTCCTGTTTGTTCATCAGCAGCATTATGACTTGCAAGAGGCAGAGGACGTTGTCCTAAATAACCTGAAGCTGCTTGGTAAGCAGCCGCTACAATTAAGACAGGTAACCGACTTGAATGAGGACAATTCAAGTGTTGTTGAATCAACTTTACAATTACTTCAGAAGAGAGAGGAATTGCGCCTTCAAGTGTTTTCAAATCAGCAAGCAGACTAGCCATGCGCTGCCGCTTTTCATCTCTAATGATTAGAAGATATCTGATGGTTTCAGCAAGCAAATCCTCAGCCAAAACTTGACCCGCATGAACATCATCAAGTAGCTGAAGTGCAGTTTTGTAAAGAATTGTAGGTTTTCCGACTAAATTAACCTCTGGTGTCAGAACAATATTTCTGTTACGGAGCGCTGGTGTGAGAAAAGCTGTTGTTGGGTTACATGGTAATTCATGTTGATTAATGAAGCCTGTGATATAAGCTTCATGCGAAAGAAGTTGACGACTTCACCATCAAGGTCATTGTATGTTTCTACTGGTGTTGGATTTCGATTGAGCAAAACCGCCGCAGAACCTCCAAATGGTTCACAGTAACGTAATGATGCGATCGCATATTGTCCAGTTTTCCGAATGCTGGGAAGAACTTCTTCGTACAACCAATTTTGAAATACTTCAGCCAATTTCCCGTAGACTGGGCATCGCTGACTACGATTCGGTGCGGTGGCTATTCCACAGTGTTAGGGTGCGATCTGCAAAGAGTGCGTTACAAGGGAGCGATCGCACACAAGGCATAAGCGAAGTTTTGTCAGACGCGGTGTACGATCTGCAATCAATCTGGGGAGATCCAAGACGAAAATAAGGCGTTCAAGCCCATTCCTACACCAAACTGCTATTTAGTCCAAACTCCAGTTATTTATGAAAAGAAATAAAAATATTTTTTTCGAGACGCACCGATCTAGAAAAAATGCGTCCGCGATCATACCCTAGATGAATGCGTCAAGGGGATTTCCCTGTTCCCTATTCCCTGTTAAGAGTTCCCTGTTAAGAGTTCCCTCTTACTGGCATTAATTCAATTTATCTCTGGCATCTTTACTGACAGCCAGCCTACGTTTTACTAATTGATATGATGGCTTTTCGATGAAAAAATATAAAGGATTAGCGAGAGCTATCGCAGACAGAATTGCAGTAAGAATAGCAATATTACTGTTTACACCTAGTTTTTCTGTTACCTGGATAATTCGGAAACCAATATTCTGATGAATAAGGTATAACGAGTATGAGATAGTACCTAGATAAACCAGCAGCCCATTTCTTAGGAATGGAAGTCTAAAAAAGATTGCAGAACAAAACAGTAGTGCAACGAATACAACAGCAACTAAATGTTCCCATCCCCAAATGAAGTAATCAGATATAACACCAAAGATAATACCAAAAACAGCCAACCTTAAATTTTCCTTTTGATAGAAAAGGTAGAATGAGACTCCAATTAAGAATAGATTGATATAAGGTAGCACAAGCAGTTTAGCAACTATATATTGCCAGTGTGACATATCCTCATTCCACCATACAGTCATCCAAGGTTCAATTTTAAAAAAATATCGAACAAAGCTGTGCCAGAAAACTGATATAGAGGTCAAAAGTAACAAAGCAGATACTATGAGATTTTCTCTTGATTTGCTGATTACGAAAATAACTGCAACATGAACATAAAATAAGAGTTCAAATCCGAGCGACCAATGACTACTATCAACATACCTTAAAGAGAAGATGGTAGGAAGCATAGTGAAATTTATTAGTAACTCAAGAGGTGAAATACGTCCATGAACTGAAAAATCAGGCGATAAAATAACTATCTGACTTATAAGGAAAATAAAAACTATTGCAATCCAATATGCTGGAAAAAGCCTCCAGAATCGCAATATAGCGAAATTTTTTACACTCTTATTCTGAAGGCTCATGAAAATTACAAAACCACTGATCAGAAAAAATAACTCGACACCATATCTCCCATACTCAAATAGTACTAACGGCTTTTGCGAGTGTTTCCAATTGTTATTGTAATAAGATGTATAATGAAATAACATTACGCCTATACATGCAATACCTCTTAGCGAATCAAGCTCAATTAATCGCTCTGCCTTTTGCTTTTTTTTTGGTTCATTAAGCATTTTATGTTCCCTAAAAATAGCGAAGCTCTTAGAATACCATTACTCAATAGCAACTTTCATTATCTGGCAAAGCGATCGCTTGACGGTGCAATGTCCCCTTTTTCATAACCTAAGCTGCTTTCAACATTCGCTCAGATGTAGCTGTTGAATTGTGTAGCGCTGTTGCCACTTATTGTGCTGTTGCTTACTGTTACTGTGCCACTACTGTTATAGATGCCGCTGCCACTGCGGAAGGTGCTGTTGCCACTGATGGTGCTGTTGCTTAAGAGAACGATACCACTGTTATAAATGCCACCGCCAAAACCAGTAGCACTAGTGCCAACCGGAGTTGCAGAGTTATTGCGAACAATGCTGCTGTCTAGGGTAAGAGTACCGGAGTTCTTAATTCCACCACCGTTATCATTCGTTACACTGCCTGACTCAACAATCAATCCAGACAGTGTTACTGTAGCCCCTGATTCAATCTCAAACACAGGTGATGCCTTGTTCCCACTCACTGTCACCAAATCCCCACCAGTCAGTGTATCTCGTGGAGCAATAATGTCCAAGTTGTGGGCGATATATAGTTCTATGCCACTGAGGGTAATAGTCTGCTGATTGGAAAATAAGGAGCGGTCAAAAACAATCAAGTCCTGTCCGTTGTCCGCATTCGCTTGATTAATAGCATCCCTCAGCGTGGTGACACCTGAAGACGGGTCATCTACCGTATCAGCAATACTGTTCACCACAATTATGCCTGTCGGGTTTACATTTAACGCACTCCTTCCAAGCATGTCTTGCACATTATCCCCGAATACAGGTGTTAGGGGTAAGTTTGTCGTCAAGGTAGGAATTGACAGATCCATGTTATTTATTGCATTTTACGAGCATGGTCTAGGATAAGGCTTGAATGCACACGGTAAGGTTATTATTCGGTTAATAGGATGTTCTTTCATAATTTATCCAAATAGTTCCAGACAGTAGAGTATTTTCAAAATCATGCACGTTCACAAGCCAAAAATCGGGGCTACCCAACGAGGTCTCAACAGGATTTTATCCTTGTATAGTAAGGGCTATAGCGATGTTGACACATGGCTCTCGTTATTAATTTCAGAGCGAGAAGAAGAAGAGAAGAGAAACTTGTTAGGGTTTAGTTCTTTCTTTAAAGGTGTCAACAGTCGAATCCATTTCTCCGATACCATTTATAGGTAAATTAAGAACCCAAAAAAACAATCATTGTAATAATTCTTTGCAGCGTGTCCCAAAAAAGCACGTATTTTGGCTTAACCCCAAGTAGGTGATAACCGCTCCACACACGATAGAGTGTCCCGAAGTCTCTATCAATGTCTGAGTCGATTTCAATTTCAGGGGCAATTTCTTGGGCAAGAGACTCGATGTATGCGTTTAGTTCGGCTTGCGCTATGGTCTGTTCGTCAATGCTGACGAGCCGAGTGAAATCTTGTAACATAGAAGAAGCCTTTTGAATAGGGTTTGCATTCATGCGATCGCTTACTTCTTGGTCGGAGGGGCGATCGCATGAATTGTCTTGTGTATATTTAATTTAGCTCTTTGGCTAGCTTGTGTCAAGCCACTGGCTAGCGTAATGTCGCCTGCGGAGTTTATGTGGCTAGCAATGCTGAAAAGCATCTTTATAGCCACTGTCTAGACTCTGATTTATATTGTTATTAGTGACTGGAGAGAAGAAAAAATGTCTGACGCTAAAAAATCCATCGTGCGGGCGCGAGACGCTCAGCTGAGCATCAGGCTAGATAGCCAGCTTTATGAAGAATACAAAGAATTGTTAAGGTCCGAAGACATTACAATGACTGAGGATATAGAAAGCTATATCAAAACTCGGCTTGGCAAAGACAGTCTAGGTAAAAACGTGGTTAATATTTTTCAGTTGGCTCAAGATGTGGAGGAACTGAAGAGACAGATGGGAAAATTGAAAGTGAGCTAGCCACACCAGAACCAGCAATTGAAAAGCAGCTAGAAAATATGCGCTCTGCCCCACAAGAATGCAAATTAGTAGGGGGTGAAGCTTTTAAATCAGGTGTATGAGTCTAGATATTATGTTGCTTTTTGGCTAGATCGATGCTAGCTTTTTATAAGCCATTTGCTCAAGTGGCTACCTAATTGCTTTTTCGGGCAATCAGGTAAAAACTAAAACACCTAGCTCGTTGTGGAAGGCAGGCTAGGCGGTTTAGCACAGTACTGACAAAGACAGACTATGATTACTCCAATCATATCAGATTCCCCTGCATATAGCACGGGGACAAATGCCCTGTCTCTTGTGGCATCGAATCCAGTGCTGCCTGTGCCGTCGCCAATCAGGTTATAGCCGTTGCTTGTGAAAACACCTAATACGTCGGGGTCGGCACCTTTTGTACTGGTGATGTTTCCTGCAACAATCGTGTTTCGTAATACGGCAGAACTACGAGGAAAACTAGTCAGTGTTCCAGTATTATATACACCCCCCCCCCGATCAGCAGAGTTGTTACTTATGGTGCTGTCGCTTATGACAAGAGTGCCGTAGTTTGAAATACCGCCTCCAACCTCGGTGAACCCAAAACGGCTAGCCTTGTTGCCATTTATGGTACTGTTACTTATCTCCAGAGTATCGCGCGAACCGTTACTGATGCCACCACCGTCTGATATACTCATGTTACCGCTGATAGTGCTATTGCTTAGCTTAATAATGCCGACATCAAGTGAACTGTTTAGGATCCCATTGCCAAAGTTATCGCTGATGGTGCTGTTGTTCACATTTACAATACCACCAGAGTTCTGAATGATACCAGTATCAAAAATACTAGTATCATTATTGCTGTTATTATTGATAGTGCTGTTGTTCACATCCAGAGTGCCACGTGAATTATAGATGCCTTTACCAGTGTTACCATTGATAGTGCTATTGTTTACCTTCAGAGTGCCAGCACCCATAACAAGGACACCATTAATGAATGTATAAGTGTGATTAGAAATACTGGCTCCTCTTGACGAGTTATTACTACTGATTGTGCTATTGTTTACCTCAACATTGCCAATATTAAAGATACCGCCTCCCAATGGGGTTGAATTACTGCTGATGGTGCTATTATTCAGCACAACATTGCCAGTATTAAAAATACCGCCTCCCGATGTGGCTGAATTACTGCTGATGGTGCTATTATTCAGCACAAGGATACCACTGTTGTAAATGCCGCCGCCATTATAATTAACCTGGAAGCATCTGTGATAGGTTAAGGTTTTATGCATTTTGTCAATACCTCTAAGGAATGAGAAAAAATGCAATGATAATGATAATCTCTCAGAGGTGGAGGAGGAAGAGCCGAGCAACGCTCGGCTCTTCCTCCCTTTAATTTGATTATCATTATCAATAGGGAGGAAAAAATCCAATTTTGTAGAGCGATGCCTTCGGCGGGCTACGCCTACGCCAATCTTAAATAGAAGAGTTTCAGGATAAATCGTTTATTGTTGGGTCACACAAAGATGTCAAACTAGGTGATGACTTTTTTTGACTCACCACGATGTCTAAAACAACAAAGCGTAATCCCGACCATGTCAAACGACACAATACTCCTACTATCAATAATGAAGTAATTGCTCAACATTTACAAGATTTATTAACTCCGGCTATTTCTGCTCAACAAAAATATTATAAGCAATTAGGATTACGAGACCGTATCATTAATTTATCCTTGATGGTGCATACGTATTAACACTGCTATGGAGACAGATTCCAAGCGTACAAGAATTAACTCGCTTGTTGGCACGAGAAGATTTGTTATGGTGTCGTGCCACTAAAATTGCTCAACAGTCTTTAGCCCAAAGATTTTTAGTTTTTCCTGCTGAATTATTTGAGAATGTCTTTAAAGATTTACTACCTCAGTTACAACAGAATTGGCAACAACGACTTAGACGTCCTTTACCAGATAGTATTAAGTTTGCACGGCAGAATTTTGAACACATTTGGGTGGCGGATGGAACAACAATGTCCGGCTTTATTTCGTAAACTTAAAAGCCTAGAAGACTTGAAAACAGGTCAGTTGGCGGGAAAGATTTGTACAGTAATTGATTTAGTGACTCGACTACCTGTGGAAATTTGGTTTCATACAAATCCATCCGCAAGCGATACTAATTTTGAGGCAGTACTTCTCAATTTAATGACTGCTAAAACACTAATTTTATTGGATAGAGGATTTTATCATTTCCTATTTTTTGAAAAACTCATTAATCAAAATGTTCATTTTATGAAGGAGATTAAAAGCTAAAGCTTCTATTAAAGTATTAAAGGTGTTTACTTATGACTATTCTGTTAAAGACCAATTGATTCAACTTGGTACTGGTCGAGGTGGCGCACCAATTCTTACTTTACGTTTAATAGAGATTAAAGAGGGTATTGCTGTCTATTCTTACATTACTTCTGTTCTTGACCCAAATGTTTTACCTCCCTACGTTGTCGCTGATTTATATCGTCGGCGTTGGCGGATTGAAGATGCTTTTCACACGGTAAAACGCTTATTGGGACTCTCTTATTTGTGGACTGGCTCTATTAATGGCATCAAGTTACAGGTGTGGGCTACTTGGCTGTTTTATGCCGTTTTGGTGGATCTTGGGGATGCGATCGCGCTCTGAACTATCCTTACATGCGCGATCGCATTTCGTTGGAGATGTTATATCGCGGTTTGTACCAATGAGCGCGTTGCCTATGACAAAGGCAAAGCCACAGACCCAATTAAGTACTTCGCTGCAAAAGAAAATCAGGATCTAGGTGTAGTCAAAGCACTCCGAAAACCTCTCCCCAAGCTCGATCTATCACCTTTTCCGAAACCCCCCTTGACAAACGCGCAGTTTTCTTAACCTATCACAGATGACCTGGAAGGCATTTGCGGTAGAGTTATTACGAACAATACTGTTGTCTAGGGTAAGTGTACCACTGTTCTTAATTCCACCACCATCGCCGTACAAGTAACCATCAGCAACAATCAATCCGTCAAGGTTCAGCGTTGCCCCAGATACAATCTCAAATACCCTTGAGGTATTGTTACCACTCACCGTCAGCAAATCCTCACCTGTTAACGGGTCACGTGGAGCGATGATGTCTACGTTAGTGGTGATGTCTAGTTTATCTAAGTTCAAGGTAATAGTCTGTGCCGTCGAAAACAGTGAGCTAATTGAGCAATGGTTGGTTGCAAACGAGGGTTATTCATCTGGGGCTGGATCTAAGAGTGTTGCTCTTGACAAAGTAGCTAAGTAGTAATAAAGTGGTCGGCTTTTATGAAAAAATATGGGCTATCAGGTCAGCAGCGTAAAAAACTATTAGAAGCTTTAAATGATGCTTTTCGTGACAAAGCATCATTAGAGAGGATGTTAGCATTTGAGTTAGATAAAAATTTAGGCGAAATAGCTGGAGGTATTAATTTACAAGAGATTGTTTTTAATTTAATACAAATAGCGGATGCTCAAGGATGGATTGAAGATTTAGTTCGTGCTGCATGTAAGTCAAACCCTGGAAACCTAAAATTGAAAGCTATTGCTCAAGAATTGTTGACAGGAGAAATATCTCAAATTCCCTTGTCTAACATACCCCAAGAGCCAAATAATCAGCAGCAGCCAAAAATTTTGCTGTTGGCAGCGCTTCCCCAGGACTTACGTTTTATTTGTGGATTTGTTGTTTTGGTTGTAACAATGTTAGGAGCAGCAACTGTAGAGCTATTATCCAAAAAGCAACCTGATGAAACTCAAGCAAAATATGCTCAAGTTGAATATTATTTGAATGCTAAAAACTGGCAAGCAGCTGATATTCAAACATCCCAACTCATGATCAATATTGCTAAAAGAGAAAAAGAAGGATATTTAGATTATGACAGCATTAATACTTTTTCTTGTCCGAGCCTGAAAAGAATAGACCAGCTTTGGGTTAGCAATTCAAACAAACGTTTCGGTTTTAGTGTGCAAAAGGAAATATGGATACAGACTGGAAATCGGCTAGGTATAAAACCAGAACAGTGGAATGACAATGATAAAGAAAACTATAAAAGGTTTTCTCGTGTAGTAGGGTGGTATGATGACAACAAGGTAAGAGTCAATGAAACAGGATCGAGCGGTGACTTTGTGAGTTACGACGAACTCTTATCACGTATAAAAACAAACCCGTTATTATCTCCCAGAGGGAGCCTCCCGAAAAATTTGGCTTTTGACTACGGCCTCTCTAATCAAGGGGTTCTCTTCTCGCACTGCGACCTGTAAACTGTAACATAAGCGTGCGTTTCAGAGTTTTAAAAAGATTTATTACAGCGCCCCTTTCCACGACATAATCAGCATTCCAGCAATCCGATACCTGGCACTGGGGGAAGAAAGCAGTTGGCTTGAATAAATTTTTTGCTACCTCATTCACTTCAGTACACCAGAGGTATACACAGCATCGCACCTCAACATGACTGATATTGGGAAAATGCGGTGGAACGCAGACCACACCAAGTATACTCCGCCCTTGCAATTACTGACACAAAGTCTGCCCCACTAAGAGCAGCTGCCTTTAAACCACGAGGAACATAACAATTCCTAACACTTCAAAGTTGAAGAGTCAAGTGCGAGAATAACATTACAAATAGGCATTCCATTAGTAGAAACTAAGAAAGAAAAATAGTAGGAGGAAGGATTAATGGATGAGCGTCATCGGTACTTGCGAATCGCCCTTGTTGTTGTTGGAATTGCTTTTCTCCTGATCTATCCGTTGATGAAGATTTGGTCATCGGGCTGGTCATGGCAGCCAAGTCAATACGAATACGAACAGATGATCGTCGGCATTTATGCGACGCTCGGTGTCTTTTTACTATGGGCTTCTCGAAAACCAGAAGCGCATCTCAGTTTAATCTGGTTCACCGTCTGGTCGAGTGTTGTCCACGGACTGATCATGGCGGTACAGACAGTGATTGACCCTGCGGAACGTGGACATCTCCTCGGCGACGTTCCAGCATTGCTCCTCGTGGCAATTGTCCTTGGTTTCCTAGCACCCCGCGAAGTGATCCCAAATACATGAATGGGCAAGGCATAACAGATCAAATGCAATCGCCGCATAACTAAATCTTCCTTGGTGGTTTTGCTTGTCACCGGATCTACCCGTTGACTTGGTATAACCAAGGTGTCTTTCAACTGTTTCGATTGAGCAATGGTAAGTGGATGATTGACGAGTTGGTGTAGGTATACTGTAGCCAAAGCTGTTGAGCAATTCAGCAATGTGAGAGTTACCGTAGTAAAACCTTTAATGGAATATGAATTAGGACTTCAGATGAGGATGCGATCGCCCATTTACAATCTACACTCGCTTTACTTCCTTTAGTTAGTGCAATCTCACGTAAGGAAAGGATTAATAAAGCGGCGATCGCGAACCCATCTGTGAGTTCCACACTCAATTCTCTCCCCTGATGACTTGAGAAGAGCGATCGCCCATCTCTCCACACTACTGAGTATCCACTACATTACGGGTAGCAGCAGGCACATTGTCAAAAAAATGATACCCCGTCAACCCTTCAAGCGTCTTGACACTAACCCTATAAGCCCTCCAGTCATAGTTTATCCCTTGCTCCCAACGGCACATTCACCGCAATAACGCGAGTATTAGCAGTAACACCACTACCAGGACGGTCTAATACCACAACCACCTTCCATGTTGACTGAGGAATTGTCACCTGACCCTTAAGTGTACCCTGGCTGCCGTATGGTCCGGCAATGATGTAAAGTTCTTTACCTCGTTTTACCAGTTGACGACAGTACTTTTCCAAACCTGACCACGTATGCCGATTATTATCTGGTGTTTGTGGCATCATGTTGGTCATTAGGAAAGTTTGGGAATTATCCTGGGCTGAAGATGTGCGATCGCCCTTGGAGTGCAATATGCCCTTTATCGTATCCTGACCGACTGTAAACACTCTTGCTCACCCGTTCCCATCCAGGTGGCAATGTCTCATCAGGACGGAAGTCATTTTGACGATCCATGTGTCCCAACCATGACGAGTTGAGTTCCCAACTGACCCAGTTAGCTGTACCCTTGCTACGGTTATAGGATAGCGCATACTGAGGCTTTATCATCAGATAATTATCGGGATTGCTAACACTCGTCGTAGCACCGCTGGGATTTCCCAAGGTAAGATGAACGCTTGTTGATGGTGTGGTAGCAGAGTTTGTGAGATTGGGCGAAGGGTTCTGGGAAGAAAAATATGGTTCCCACCATTTATGAGTAAGTATTCCAACTACAACAATGATTGTCAGTGGTGCAGTGGTGCAATATTTGACGGGTAATCCAGCTTTTCATGGGTCTAAGAAACAGTGGTAATGCTGTTTTTAGTTTTCCCCGGAGCAGGAGAGCCAGTTCACCACACTTTTTCTATTCTTCAAAGAAAAAGCGCTGGGTGACATTCATCCAGCGCCAAGTATGTATTTTTTGTTACTGCTGTTGCTGACTGATTCGCTTGAGCAACTCAGCTTCAAATTCCTCATCCGTAGTGCAAAGTACACCAGGTCTAGCATCTAGTCTATCCATATACTTATGAAACGCCTCGGTGTCGTTTGGGTGCGTTCTGACATAAGTCAGTAGCTCTTTATCTGGCATTTGGTCAAAGTTGAGTTGAGTCATTTAATCAAGACCTCCCCGCTTGGAAATATCTCTACTTCTATGGTGTCGCCAATCAATACGAAAATTCGTTTAGTGCGATCGTCAAGTCGAACCATATTAATTGGTTGCAGCAAATTGCTTGCTCTAACACATCTGCGATAAAATGCTTTTAATTGTTCTGGTGTTGGTTCCATTGAACCTCCTAATTTAATGAGGTGGATAAACTTTATCCACCAAGCGTCATACTTACGCCGCCATTAATTCCGCTCGAATTGCATATTGCTTCAAGCGCTCCCACTCGTCAGGTGTTAGTTCGTCGAATGGTTTATCCAGCAACTGGTCAATATCAACGGACTCGGTTACTGTGTCGGCAACTAGTAGCCCAGCAATTGCCACAATCAAAAGTTGTGCCTCCGCTGCGGTGTTGCACTGGGGTTGTGAGTCGGTGTAGCTCGATTGAACTACCCAAAAGCCGTCAATAGCTTGGTAAAAGGTGCCGAGTAGGTGGTAGCTACGCCACACGCGGTAAAGTGTCCCCCAAGTACTGTCAAAGTCTGAGTCGATTTCAATTTCAGGCGCTACGGCTTGCGCTTGCTGCTCAATGTATGCGTTGAGTTCGGCTTGCGCTATGGTCTGTTCGTCAATGAGTCGCGAGATGAGAATGTTGTAGCATAGAAAAAATAACGACTAGGGTTTGCATTTATGTAAGCGCTCACTTTCCACGGCTAGCGCTTGCCTTCTTGTTT
>CAXTSI010000215.1:0-14132 GCA_964246695.1 uncultured bacterium | reverse complement strand
CTACTCCCCACTCCCCACTCCCTACTCCCCTCTTCGACACAGTTGCTGCACTTGCTGGGGAAGTTGCCGACACGTGTGTTGGAATGTTTGAGAATTAAGTTGCCACCTAGCAAATAATCCCAGAGTCAAACCTCCGATAAGCATTGCCAATAATTTTCCCAGCTTCCCCCACCGTTTTTGCTGACCTTGACTTTTGACAGGATCTGTCGTTGCAGGTTCTGTAACGTCCAACTCCAAGAGTGCTTGAGAACTTTCTGCCAACTCAGGTTCTTCTGGTTCTACTTGTTGTATCTGTACTGGCACTGATGATGGTACTGGTACTAGATACCCGGTCGAGACACGGCAATGGGTAAGAACCACTGACGTATTATCATGACCATTTTTCTGGTTTGCCAGGTTAATCCACTTGCGGACTGCATCTTCTAAAGAAAGTTCACCTGTTAACACTGGTTTACCATAATCCTGCCAGGATTGTTCTACCCAGTTATTATCACTTAAACCGTCGGAACATAGCAGTAATATGCCGTCTTCATCCAAGATAAATCGCTCAATCCAAGGGCGGAGAAATTCGCCATCTTTTGTCCCCAATGCTTGAGTCAGGGCAGTAGCATCTGGGTGTTGTAGTGCGAGTCGGTACAGACTGCGGACAAAGCGGACTTCCCGCGCCGCCACATCATCATCTACTGTCAGTTGCTGGCAGTAGTTGCGCGTCATCCAGTAGGCACGACTATCGCCGATATTAGCTAAATAAAGTTCATGAGCATTTTCTGACTCCCACCCGGAGATAGTTTGAATGCGTTGTGGTACTTGCACTGCCATGACAAGGGTTGTACCCATCCGCTTAGTACCTTCGCGTTTTTGCTCGTTATTGCAGTTGCAAATAACGTTATTTACAACCCGCAAACTCGCTTCTAGTTGTTGTTGCAACAATTCTGGTGGGAGAAGTTCCGTAGAATCACTTACCTCTGTCACTAAGGCGCGGATTTGCAACTTTAGAGACTGTACTGCTAATTGACTTGCAACCTCACCGCCTTCGTGTCCGCCAATCCCATCACAAACAATCGAAACTTGTGGCAGTAAGGGGTCATCCCGATCGCCATCTGTAGGATAACAAGTGTCTTCATTTTGCATGATTATCGGACCAGTATCTGTTGCTCCTGCCACCTCGAGAGTTAATGGCAATTCCGCAGCAGCAGATAGTAATAACTCGTTGAGTTGAGTGGCGATCGCCTTTAACTGGGCTTGTCCACTACACATCTGCTGGACTATTTTTTGTAACCCTTGTGCTACAGGTGTTTTTGCTACAGCTACCCAAGGCTGCCAACACTCTCCCAAGTGTTGTAGAGACGTTGCATGTAGAGACGTTGCATGCAACGTCTCTACAAGTTTTAATAGTCGCACACACCAACCTTGCACTCGCAAGTTTTCTGGAAACAGCAAACTATCTGCTACTCCCAATTCTAATAAAGGTGTCCACAGTTGAATAATTTGCCACAACCAGTAAACCTGCCGTACCGCCGTTGCTTGCGTCCATGCATCTGTAATCGCTGGGTAAAGATTTCCCGTCTCATCTATGGGCACATTTTCCAGCAAGATGATATCACCCTCAAACCCATACACCTGAGGAAGGTGTAACCGCTGTTGATATAATTGTAGGTAAGGAATAATTTCTTTTGGCAATTCTTCAGGTATCTCTGGCAATAATCCCGGTTGAGTATCCAGCCAAATCTGGGGTGTGATCACCTCATACCTATTTGCCACCTTGTCTCCAGGTCTGATATTGGCTTGACCTTCCCCAGTTGCCCAGAGATAACGGTGAACTAAAGGAGTTTGGCAACTTGTACATAAGCGTTCACCCACAGGATTAATCGGGTTAGTGCAGCCTGGGTTAGTGCAGTAAATTATCCGCTGAGTAGAAATCATGCAAGTGTGGATTTTAAGACAAAACTATTACGTGAATTTCAATTAAATATAGCTGTCAAAAAAGGAGAAGGTTAGCATAAACTGGATTTTTGTCTTTGTGGTTAAACCTTGTTACTAAAAGTCATAAAAATTTACCTGGAAAAGCGGTCAGCAGTCAACGGTCATTAAGTTTTTGACCTTCGTGACCTTCGCGTCTTCGTGGTTAAAAAATATTTTTTAACCGCGAAGGCGCAGCGTCTCGAAGAGAAGAAAAATATCATTTTTATGCTTCACCTTGACAGGGATAGCAATGCCCACCCTACGTGTATTTCAAAAATCAAATAGGAATCCTATAGCTTCTATTTTCAGGAAATAGTCAGCGCATAGGTGGATCTAATAGTAAAAATACAACGCCGGAAAATTTTTGAGGATCTAGGATGGCTTTATGCCAAGTACTACCTTGATTTGGTTCATAGCAGGAACAGTTCTGTGTTTAACGGAACTGTTTCTGCCCACGGCTTTTGTTGCCTTGATGATGGGAATAAGCGCTTTGCTGGTAGCACTGCTGTCTCAAGTGGTTTTGTTTGTATGGTTGCAAGTTGTAGTTTGGCTGTTGCTTTCCACAGTGCTAGTTTTACTTTCTCGTCGATTTGTGCGATCGCCTCGGCGACGCCCGGGAAAAATTCAGGATGCAACTACAGCTGAAACTTTAACAGAGATTCCTGCCGGGAAAACAGGGCGGGTGCGATACGAGGGAAATTCGTGGCAGGCACGTTGTGACGATGACGAACTCAGCATAGCAGCTCATGAACGAGTTTACGTAACCAGACGCGAAGGCACAACCCTAATTGTCGTGCCACAAAATCTGTTGCATTCCTAAAGAAGTTCTGACTTTTTTTAACAAAATTGGGAAATTTAAAATGGAATCTTTGTTTTTACTGATATCTTTGGCTTTGGGCGGTTCTGCTTTGGCAGGTTCGGTTAAACTCGTCAATCAGGGCAATGAAGCCTTGGTGGAACGTTTGGGTAGCTATAACAAGAAACTAGAACCGGGTCTGACCTTTATTGCCCCTTTTGTTGATCGAGTCGTCTTTCGTGAAACCATCCGGGAAAAAGTTTTAGAGATCCCGCCCCAACAATGCATCACCCGTGACAACGTATCGATTACTGTTGATGCTGTGGTTTACTGGCGCATCGTGGATATGGAAAGAGCTTACTACAAAGTGGAGAATCTGCAATTAGCGATGGTGAATTTGGTGCTTACCCAAATTCGTGCCGAAATGGGTCAATTGGAACTGGATCAGACCTTTACCGCCCGTTCTCAAATTAATGAACTTTTGTTGCGAGATTTAGATATTGCTACTGAACCTTGGGGTGTGAAAGTCACGCGTGTGGAACTGCGGGATCTGATCCCCTCGCAAGCGGTACAAGAATCAATGGATTTGCAAATGTCGGCGGAACGGCGCAAACGAGCATCGATTTTAACTTCTGAGGGCGATCGCGAATCTGCTGTTAATAGCGCCAGAGGTAAGGCTGACGCCCAAGTTCTCGATGCGGAAGCCCGTCAAAAAGCTGTCATTTTGCAAGCAGAAGCTGAACAAAAAGCGATTGTTCTGAGAGCACAAGCCGAACGCCAACAGCAGGTTCTCAAAGCCCAAGCTATTGCTGAGTCTGTGGACATTATTGCCCAAAAAATCAAAACCAACCCCAGTGCTCATCAAGCATTGGAAGTTCTCATTGCTTTGGGCTATCTGGATATGGGCGCGACAATTGGCAAGAGTGATAGCAGTAAGGTGATGTTTATGGACCCACGAACTATTCCCGCCACTTTGGAGGGTATACGCTCCATTGTCTCAAATGGTCAGACTGACTCCAACCCCCTAATACCTTCAGGGAATAATAACAGATAGTTGTTAGTTGCTAATTGCTAATTGCTAATTGCTAATTGCTAATTGCTAATTGCTAATTGTGAGTCCAGGAAAGTGCAGCTTGTTTCCCGCGCCCTCTTAACTGGCTTTCCCGTTGGGCTAATTGTTCGTTGCCATTAGCCATTAGCCATTAGCCATTAGCCATTAGCCACTTACATTTTGTGCTATCTGACATTTTTTACACAAACCAAAAAACTCCAAAGTGTGGTAAAAAATCTTAAACTTATGAGTAGCTTGCAACTGAGTTTCTAGGTCATGGACGGGGCATTCATTAAACGTAATGGAGATCCCACATTGCAGGCATGTGAGATGGTGCTTGTCTTGCTGCGCTAAGCTATAGAGGGCTTCACCGTTAGCCAATGTCCGCACTTGCACTAAGCCTTCGAGTTTTAAAGCTTCTAAGGAGCGGTAAACTGTTGCTAAACCCATACTCTGGTTGCGGTTCCGCAGTTCCACGTAGATATCCTGTGCTGAAATGCTTTGTTTGATAGTTTTGAGCAGGTTTAGAATACGCTCTTGACTGCGGGTGTGTACGGCTCTCATAGACAATTTTTTAAAACTTTTGTCCTGACTAAGTTCTAGCTTAACGCTAATCAATCTGTAATCTGATTGTCACCCAACTGGAACAGAAAGATATAGTATGAGCGTAGCAAAATGAGAGCGAGAGCCAGTGCAAAGGAAATATTTAGCCAAAATTTTTGTGACGCTTCGTCCTTCAGTCTTAGACCCTGCTGGTGTAGCAGTGCAATCTGGGCTGAAGCAGTTAGGATACGATAACGTTGAGCGGGTACGCATTGGTAAGTACATTGAAGTGACTCTCATCTCACCTGATGAAAGTACAGCCCATCAGAACTTAGATCTGATGTGTGACCAAATGTTAGCAAATCCGGTAATTGAAAATTATCGCTTTGATTTGATTGAGGTCGAGTCGCAGACGGGAGTGATTTGATAAGCTGCTAATGGCTAATGGCTAACTGCTAATGGCTAATGGCTAACTGCTAATGGCTAAGGTCAGACTGGTAACCATTGACAATTAGCAATTAGCAATTAGCAATTAGCAATTAACAACTAACAACTAACAACTAACAAATGACAAAATTCGGGATTGTTGTTTTTCCGGGTTCTAATTGCGATCGCGATGTTGCTTACGTGACAAGAGACTTGCTCTTACAACCAACTCGTATGGTTTGGCATCAAGAAACAGATATTTCCGATTTGGATGTGGTGATTCTACCTGGTGGCTTTAGCTATGGGGATTATTTGCGTTGCGGGGCGATCGCTCGCTTTTCTCCTGTGATGCCACAAGTTATAGAACATGCACAAAAAAGTAAGTTTGTCCTCGGTATTTGCAACGGTTTTCAGGTATTAACTGAGGCAGGACTTTTACCTGGGGCATTGGTGAGAAATCGGGATTTGCATTTTGTGTGCGATCGCGTCCCGATCAAAGTCGAACACACTCATCTACCTTGGACTCAAGGTTATGCAACTGGTGAAATCATCACTTTGCCTATTGCTCACGGAGAGGGTCAGTTTTATGCCGATGAAGCAACATTATCAGAAATTGAAGATAACGGTCAAGTCGTATTCCGCTATGAAGGAGATAATCCTAACGGCTCACTCAACAACATTGCTGGGATTTGCAATCCTACAGGCAATGTGCTAGGAATGATGCCACACCCAGAAAGAGCCTCAGATCCAATGTTAGGTGGTAGCGATGGTTTGAGGTTGTTTCAGGGATTGTTGGAGAAGGTGGCGGCGTTTGTGTAGGTTGTAGTTTGGGATCATCCTGGCAACGGATTTTGTAACGGATGTAGCGGATGAGTTATTTGTAAGTCTTAAAGATAGCTGAATACGGTTGCTGATCAGCACGACTCCCAGAAACCGGGTTTCTTTGCCAAGAGCTACCCTTAATTGAACTGTATTGACAGATAGAGGAATCCGTTACATCCGTTTATCATCCGTTGCCTGAGATGATCCGAGCTGTGATAACTGAGATGGTGTAGCAACCAAAGGTAGTGTGATAGGTGGAAGCTTTAGCGGCAACAGGCTGATTCATACCTTTGAGAACTTCCGAAAAAATATCCGTGTCAAGTAGTGCTTTGTTCAAAACGTTGATTTATTGGGTCTGCTGCCCGATCTCTCATTACTTCTTCAACAATCTCATCTATCATCTCTGGTTCCGAGGCATAAAGTCCTAACAAGCGGTCCAATGGTGGTTCTACCACCGCTAGTTTCAAGATCGCATATGCAACCAATTCCCATAAGTCGCAATGGCGGGATTCTGCCAACATGCGTGCTTTCTCTAAGGTTTTGTCGTCGAGTTGCAGTTCTATTTTTTCCACGTCGCCCGATTTCAAAGCATTTATGCAGTTATGCAATTCTAGCATTTTTAATTTGTATTGCCAAAAAAAGCGTAGCTGTGTAAAACTTCACAAATTACACTCGTAAGTAAGTCGGCGTGAATAAACACAACTTTCTGTTAGGGCTGTTAGTGGTTAGTAGTTAGTTGTTAGTAGGAAAGAACATTAGCTAATTTAATGGCTTACATAGCAGCTAAGGCAGCTAAAGAGCGCTAACAACAAAGGAAACATCCTCACTCCCACACTTAAAAAGAGGAAACGGTATGACCAACGCACAACCAGAAGACATAGCAATTCGAGTTGACCGTGTGGAAGCCAGACTTGATAACTTGGTTGATATTGCTCGGAGTTTAGTCCAGAATGCTGAAATTCAACAGCAAAACATTGGTCAATTAACAGCGACTACCGAACGCTTGGTAACAGAAGCGGCACAAGACAGGCAGCAAGCAGCCATTGACCGTCAAGAGTTCCGAGATGGGATTAACCGCATCTTGCAATACCTAAGCGATGCCGCGAAGCGCGGCTTGCCGTAAACGGCTCGCAACGGCGGCAGTAGCCCACCAGCGTGAGGTGCAGTGAACATGACTAATTGCCCGTGCTGCTGCCTCCTGAAAGTGGAGGCAGCAGCCCAAACGAGAACGCCTGTATTTTCAAAAGCAAAGTTTTTCTTTGCGTCTTTGCGTCTTTGCGTGAGGCTCAAAAACATAGTTCATATCAAATCTGGTAGCATCTGATATCACGTCCGGTAGTTGTCCGAAAGTAAGTTTTATTATGGGCGATTGACCGGACATAATATGAATTATAAAAAAACAGCAGAGGCGCAGAAGAGCGAGCGCGAATGACGGCTTTCCCGAGCTACGGGCGACTGGTGAGACAGCCCTGTTCGCGCAGCGGCGAGGAATTGGGAGAAGGAGGGTTTCCCGACAGAGGGGACTGCTTTCCCGTTGGGCGTGGGATGTTCAGATCTTTAGTCCGTGAATACTACTAACAACAAGCGTATTAACTTTTGTGTAGCTCTTACGTTAGATTACGGTAGCCTTTTTGTGACTATCAAGATTAATACTTGAATAGTCACCATACGCGTCCTGAATTAGGGCTAGGAGTAAATAAGAGTGAACAACAGTATAGAGGTTGGCAAAGATTTAGCTTACGTAGACTACAGCGATTTACTAGAGAAAATTTTATCTTGTCTGCGTCATCAAAAGGTATTTAAAATCTCTGCAGATAACAACCGATTACTTATTGATATTAATACTGTAGCCACTCAGGTTGCTGCTTTACAAATTAATAATCCCTTAGGAAGTACCAACAGTGTTCGTTCTGCAACTGTGAACATAAGTCCAGGTTCCCAAGAACGCTTTCGCAGTCAAATTCGAGAGATAAAAGATTGCATCAAGGGACTACTGGAGTCTGCGCTAGGAGATAGTTCCTCTATTGAGGAGTTCGTCAGCAAATTAATTACAGATTTGCAGACTTTCAAAGGTGAAAAGGCTAGCTTAGATTTCACCTATCCTTTTAGCTCATATCAAGGCTTGCAAAAGCAGCGGTTAACTTTCTCAGATAAAAGTCCTAAGGGCAAGGAACTGTTGAGATTTCACAAGCTAACTATCACTGTGCAGAAAACCCGTGATTTTAATGAACAGTTACGAGAGGGATTAGAGAAGTATATCAAAGTTCAGTTTACTAATGCTAGTGAAGAAGAATGCGAAGAACTAGGTTATATTCTTGACGATCTACACAAAGAAAAGGAAAATCCTGAATTCGACTTCTACCGACTCAAGCGAATTGTAGACCAAGAAACTATTGGAAAACTTAAGAAACAAGCACAGATCAATTACTTAGAGTTTCTCCACGAAAATATTTATACTGATACTAGCACTGCCAATACCGCAGGTGGTATCTATCTCCAAGACTTAATCAGGCGTTTAAAGCTGATAGAAGAATACATCAGCGATTCCAAAGCTGATGGCTATTACCAAGTAAACTATGCTGGTGTTTCCTTAAACTACAGGGACTTTTTTTCCCGTGGGGAAGCTTTTGAAATGCTACCCATTATCCCCAAAATAGAGGGGTACTTGGGAGAAACCACGGATGACGAACGAGGACTCATCCAGTTGATTTTTGGTCTTAAGCTTAAGTTTGATGGTAAAGCACAAGCGCATGGTGGGAGAAGTTCTTTTGAGCATTACATAAATCTGCTCAACCCAGATAGTGAAGAACATAAAACAGAACTAAAAGATGCTCTCAGACGAGAAATATTTGCGAGAAAGGTTTTAAAAATCGTCTTTTTATACTACTTTTTGTTTGCTTCTCGTAATAATCCTTCAGCCGAAAATTATCATCCATCTACAGAATTATCATATAATCCAATTCCGAAATTTGAGCAAAAAGTCATGCAGACGCTCAAAGGTGATGATGAGCAAGCAAAACAGCAGCTTTTTAGGGATATAATCAAATACTTTCAACAGTTTAATATCCAGCAAAAAATTAACCAACTCAAAAAATTACTGATCAAAGTTATCAATTACAAGCAAACCTTTCCCTCTAGAGAATATCCCCTGCATATTTCTGTTAACAAAAGCATCCTTGAGCAGGATGTAAAAAATATTTTTAATCAAAATACATTCTTTCAACCTGTCTTGAGAAGTAACCCAAAAGAAGTCCTCAAATACATATCCATTGGGGAAGCCAATGCTAAGGCAAATTCACTTTGTACTCTGCCTGCTAAAATCACGATTAGCGACATTCACTATATTTCTACCGATGAGCAACAAAGCTTTAGCATGGAGTATGATGATCTAAAAAGTATACGTGCGTTACCTTTACTATTTTTACCTTTACAAGATAAAAGATGCCAGGATATTTACAATAAAAATTTCCTACAGCGTAAACTAGTATTATTTCCTTACAAACTAGAGGATACTAGGCTGGAATCCCAGCAGACATTTACTTATCGGTTTACCTTTTGCTTGCTAGCATATATCTGTATAAAGGTACTGTTGCACAAGCAGAGTAGGTTATTTATTCCGATTTTGCGACTGCACCTGCACAACAAAGAAGACGATGCACCCATAGAAAAGTTCATCGTGTCTTTGTGTGGTGTATTATCTCATCTATTAAACGAGGAACATCGCTCTAATGCTCAAGGAGTTGATATTAGAGATTTGCAAAGTAAAGGAAAGTTTAAAGTTCCCAATGTTCTTAGTTCTTTATACTCGGTGTTACCCAAAAAGTTTACTTTCGCCAATGCATCAGATGCTCCCAAATTGGTGGATAAGCTGGCGATTGTGATTGTATCCAGTCGGGAATGCGATCGCCGCTGGAGTAGTTCTCAAAAACTATCCAATCTGATGGGAGAGATCTTGGGTTTGAGGTGTAAAGATGGCACTGTCAGAGTCCAACTACTTAGTACTTTCTCTGATAACTATGAACACCAACAGATGTTTCAAAACCCAACAGCCATCATCGACGAAGTTGCTAAACTTTACCGCATGGGATACAGGCACTTTGTTTATATTGCCAAAGCTCCCTATTCGAGTACTTTACACATGACACAAACTGCAGATGATGGACTATTCTTCATGTCTAGAGAGGTGATTAAGGCTTTCAAAGCACAGCATGATAACATCAATATCTACCCGATGTTTTTTGATAAATACTATGCGGTAAATTTTCTCAAACACTTGGGTTCAAATTCTTTTTATATTCAAGATACAGCCGAACTGACAAATCTCGTAGACGATCCAAGTCAAAAATCTGTTGTATTTTTTAACTTGTTTAATGGGATTACAGTCGGTAAGGAGGAACGCAACTACAACGGCGTTATTTCCTACGCCACATTGTTAAAAATATATGAAGGTATTCTCGATGATGAAGACATCTACAAAGGTCTGATTTTCAAAGGTGAACTGAAGAATGATATCTTGCAGTATTTGACCTTGTTTCACTTCTCACGGTACGAAAAATCAAACCAAATTAATCTCAAGCTAGACCCCTATGAAAATCTCATCGGGGATAGTTCAGTTGGCGCACTATCTTTATTTAATCACATGCGAGGAAAAGGGGAATTTAACTCTTTAGCATTTTTGACTGAAGTTCAGAAAATATTAAACGTACAGCAAGAGTAGTACATCAGTCATCAAAAACCTAACCCCCCAACCCCCTTCCCTACAAGGGAAGGGGGAGCCTTCCTTACTCCCCTCCCCTGGTAGGGGAGGGGTTGGGGGAGAGGTTCTTTCTTGAAAAATAAAATCAGGAATTTAGTCACAATGACATCCAAGATAGCAGAAGAATTGGGGCGTTTATTTGAAGTTGGATTTAATATTGGAATTCTTGCCTATATTAAAAATAAGCAAATTAAGCACCGTTTTGGGGACTTGTATCTTCAGGAATTGCAGCAGCTAAAGTTTCCCAAAATGCTACAGCAAATTGTGAACCAAGTGATCGGCACCCTCGAAAGAGAGATGGTGCAGAAATGGAGTGCGTTTTTTCTCCAGAAAGGTTTTCTTTCTGGAGTAAATTTTTTTGGGGAATACATTCAATCTATAGGTTGGAGTGAGACATTTAAGTTAAAAAATGTAGAACTTTTGTATTACCAATGTAGGTTTAGTGGCGATAACAGCATAGGAACTTATGAGAAGAATACGACGCAGTGGTTTAGAGAAGTATTGCGTCAATTGGATTATTTAAAAGAAGATGAGATTGAGCGATATATTGAACGATATATTTGGCAAGACTTAGATATAGGAAAGAAAGGGGAGTTTGTGAATGCAGATACTTTAATGCTGCTGCGAAACCGCAGACAGATTAAGGTTCTCTGTGTGGATTTATCTGTGTTTTCTATTAAGTTAGATGAAGAGGTAAAAAATCTCGATTATATAGAAATTATTCGGAGTTTATTAATCAGGGATATTAGCTATTTACGCTCAAAAAGTGTTTTCTCTGAACTGCGCATAGATACGGAATCTTTAGGTTTAGAATTTTCCGAAGATTTAAAGAGTTACTTTACTGCGTTTAAATATAAGGATAAAGAAAGTACCAAATTAATCCAGGCTACTGGCTATGCCTATAGTTTCTATGAATTTCTGCAAGAAACTGGCATGATTAATGATGAAGCGCCAGTGGTGTTGAATGCTGTGGGATATAGCGATCGCGGACTCAGCGCCATGTCAATCCGCCGGGAAAATCTAGAAGTCTTGAAAACTTGCTATGAGATTTACAAACATGACTCTAGCGGTAAAGAAATTAACGATGCACGCAAGCAGGTTTTAAATCGCATCAAGCGCAGCGCCTATGGAAGTTTTACCAATGGTAAAAATTTTATCGATGCTCTTTTAGCAATTCCTCCGAACGATACAACCATTATCACTCATCAAGAGCAGGTAAATGGGTTTTTCAATTCTGTCGGTGAGGTTCCCCAAGAACTGATGAATCAACTGGGGTTAACTGGAAATATGAACCTGCGACAAGCCCATGCAGAACTGATTAAAAAAGCGCTGGTGTCTGAAGATACTTATATATTTTTAACTGGCAATCCTGGTATTGGTAAAACTACTGCCATTGTTGAGTTTCTCAAAAGTCATCTAGACGATGGTTTTCTATTCTTTTATGTTAGCCCCCGAAAACAAGTCAACCTGGATATCATCGAGAAATTTAAAGAAGAAACGGGTGAATTGTGCGATCGCCGGATATTAGCCATCAACACCCATAGTAACCTGATTACAGATAACTTCGGAACATACACAGTTCAATACCTTTGTAATCAGCGTCAGGGAGATTTTTCTGCACAGTCTGTGAACTTCCGCGATCGCAGGTGTATTGAACCACGGGGACGCCGTTCAGACAGGCTTGACAGACAAACAGAGGATGTGATTCAAGATAGTGGAAAGAATTGTAGAGGTACTTTAAATAGTATTTGCGAGGCTATATCCACAATTGTAGATCGCGAACTTTCCAATAATATCGTCGCTACTGTTTGTATCCAGTCTTTGAAGAAAACCTATAGTGGCGACACTTTAAAGCATTTTGAGAAGATTTTTAGAAACGCCTACAACGAAAGAGAGAATTTAGTCATTCCTGCTGAAATGAAAAACATCTCTAGTAGAATAAAGCATCTATTCATCACGATCGATGAAATCACAGGTGATGATGGTGGTGTAGAGTTCTTAGATGGTATTAGCACTATCTTATCCAAGTACCAATTGATGCTTCCACAGCATGGGTTTAACACAAAGGTGATTGTTGCTGACGCTTCTATTGTTGACAAAAATGTGATAACTCAACACCTTGACGATAAATCACCAGAACCAGAGAAGATATATTTCCGTAGGGCTGCAGATACCTTTAAACCTCTTTCATATGAACCATTTAAATTTAAAAATTTACCAGCAACTGTCATCAATGCTAACTCCTACCCAGCTAGAAGTTTATCGATTACTTACAAAGTCATGGTGGAGTCTTGTAAGTTTAGTGAAGAAATTCGCCTTCAGCGTCAGAATAGTCTCATAAAAAACATCCAAAAAGAGATTTTAACAGATATAGAATCTCTTTTGAATCGGTCAGATGTTGACCAAGTGATAGTATATATTCAAGATAAACAAAGATTAGCAGAACTAATCAATCAAATTCAAAATCAGCGGGAATTTCAGCAGTTTAAAGATTACTTAGAAATTCATGCGAACATCTCCGAAGAAGAAAAAGAGAAAATTAACAGGTATAAAAATGATGTTAAAATAGTTTTTATGACTGCGTCTGGGAGTAGGGGTCTATCTTTTCCCAAGGCTAGACATATCTTAGTGGAAATTCCTGGATTTCAGATTGAGAAAAACCTGATGGAAGTGATCCAGGTAATTTACAGAGGTCGTGGGAATGATGAAATAGACAATCAGGACAAAGAGCTAGTTTTTTATTTAGCAGAACGATCTGTGTATTATCAAGATGACACTGAGAATCAGCAGTTGTCTTTACAGGAAAGTGTGCTGAGTCTGTTGAATATTTTATTGATTTTGAAAGCCGCAATCATGACCAGAATTTTTGGTCATGGCAACATAGGCAGGGATAAGTTTATCATTATACCAATAGGCGGCAAATCTGTATTTGCTGTTGGTGAAACATTCTCTGCTCAAATGGCAAACCTGATCGGCCAGTTAAAACAGGAACATAAGAGAAATAGGAGCAATGTTCTAGTAGAAAAGGTTTACACCAGTTTAGAACATCTGTTGGAAACAGCGGAATTTGTTGTCAGGGATAAAACTGAATCTAATTATTTGGATCTCAGAAAGTCTTTTAACAGCCAGTTTAAGCAGATTTGTTATAGCTTAGATAAGTTACTAGACTTTGGCAAAATTGAACCTGGCTATATTAGTGGAAGTTTGCTATTGGTCAAGATTGCTAACAGTACTTTAGAAGAAACTTACTACATGCGGGTGCTGGATATAGCAACCTACGCCAACGAGGAACTTTGGCAAAATATGCAGCAGATTAGTCACCGCAAATCTTACCCGGAGAGTTTGCGTACTGCTATCAAAGATGCAATAGAGTTAGTGAAAAAACTGAGGGATGGGGTTAACAAAACACAGAGACTTGAGCAGAATAGCCAGCGATCGGATCAGTATTATGCTTTGCCATTGTTTGCATTTATTAGTGGCGACGTGATGAAAGACTATTTTGCCAATGAACCCAATGAACCAGAAGATCAACGCTTCCGGAATATTCTTGCTACATATATCCGTATGCTGTACCCTGTAGGCAATATTTTGCCTATTGGTAATAAGTATAGAGACTTCCCGTTTGTGGTTTTTAGAAGTTACAGCTTAGAAGAGATTAGAAAAAAGAGTTTTACAGACAAGTATTTGTTAACTTCCAATGAGTTGAATGTACTAAATTTGATTCGTATCGGCTCAATAAATTGGGGTAGCCGAGAAAAATAAAAAGGTTCGCAAGC
>CAXTSI010000214.1:12377-14142 GCA_964246695.1 uncultured bacterium | reverse complement strand
TTTTTTTTTTTTTTTTTTTGTTTTTTTTTTGTTGTTTGTTGTTGGTTGTTAGTTGTTGGTTGTTTGTTGTTCTACTAACTACTATCTACTATCTACTAACTACTATCTACTAACTACTATCTACTAACAACTAACTACTAACTACTATCTACTATCTAAACGAGCACTTGCTGCCATTCTAGGCGATCGAGTGTCTGGGAACGTTCTAGCGCTCGTTCAAAGCTATCGAGTTTCGCCTCAATTGTCAAAGGTTCACCGATATAGCCTTGCACGGCTTCTTGGGTTTTCAAACCGTTGCCGGTAATGTATACGACAGTGGTTTCATCTGGGTCAATCTTGCCAGCTTCTACGAGTTTTTTCAGCACAGCAACGGTTGTACCACCTGCTGTTTCAGTAAAGATGCCTTCAGTTTCTGCTAGCAGCTTGATGCCTTCAATAATTTCAATGTCAGTTACTGATTCTATATTACCGCTAGTTTTCTTGGCTATCTCCATAGCGTAAACACCATCGGCTGGGTTACCGATCGCCAGGGACTTGGCAATTGTATTCGGCTTCACTGGCTTGATAAAATCGCGTCCAAGTTTGTAGGCTTCGGCGATGGGTGAACAACCTTCAGCTTGGGCGCCGCTGAACCGGACATTTTTGCCGGACACTAGACCGACTTCCACGAATTCGTTGAAGCCTTTGTAGATTTTTGTAAACAGCGAACCTGATGCCAAAGGTGCAACGATATGGTCGGGCAGTTGCCAACCGAGTTGTTCTGCAACTTCAAAGGCTAGGGTCTTGGAACCTTCAGAGTAATAGGGACGCAAATTGATATTGACAAAACCCCAGCCGTGTGTATTAGCGACTTCACAACAGAGGCGGTTGACTTGATCGTAGTTACCTTTCACAGCCATGAGGGTAGGACTGTAGATCAAGCTACCGAGAATTTTACCTGCTTCCAGGTCGGCGGGGATGAACACATAGCACTCTAAACCGGCGTATGCCGCTATAGCCGCAGTGGAGTTTGCCAAGTTACCAGTGCTGGCACAGGAAACAGTAGAGAAACCTAACTCCCGCGCCCGCGAGAGGGCGACTGACACTACCCGATCCTTGAAGCTGAGGGTGGGCATGTTGACAGCATCATTCTTAATGTACAGCTTGTTTAAACCGAGGCGACGTGCCAAGCGGTGAGAACGAACCAAGGGAGTCATACCAGTTCCCACATCTATAACATTGTCAGTGGCGAGTGGTAAAAACGGACGGTAGCGCCAAATCGAATTCGGTCCCGCTTGAATAGTTTCACGAGTAACGGTGCGACTTAGGGCGCTGTAGTCATACTTAACTTCCAACGGTCCAAAGCATAACTCACAAACGTGAGTTGCTTTCAGTTCATATTCAGTGCCACATTCCTTACACTTTAAGGCTGTAAAGGTGGCAGTGGTTGCTTGGGTGTGGGTGGTTGTCGCCTGAGTCATAAACTAGCTTTCCCTGAGTCTCTCTCTACTGTCGTTTGAATACTATCACGACAAAAAATACTAGTCAATCATACCCGACAATTTTTGTCGGGTATTGCTGAAAGTAGAAATATCAGGTATTTCCGGGAATCTTAAATATTTTTAAGGCGTTGCATATGTAATGATTTTCTGGGCAACGGATTTTGTAACAGATGTAGCGGATGCGCGAATTCTCGTTGTCCCACAGTTAAATCAGGCAACGGATTTTGTCACAGATGTAGCGGATGCGCGAATTCTCGTTGTCCCACAGTTAAATCAGGCAACGG
>CAXTSI010000214.1:0-12144 GCA_964246695.1 uncultured bacterium | reverse complement strand
ATTTTGTCACAGATGTAGCGGATGCGCGGATTCTCGTCGGACCACAGTTAAATCATCCGTTACATCCGTTATGTCATCCGTTGCTTACTTTGCGGATGACATAACGGATGTAGCTCCTGCGCTATGCTCTTTGTCCCACAGTTAAATCATCCGTTACATCCGTTATGTCATCCGTTGCTCACTAATAAGAGAACCGCTATAGCATCGCTATATTTGTGAAGATTGTTTGTTTGCGTGTTTTTACGGTTTACGTTTGAGTATTGAACAAGTTGATAATGTAATGAATCTATTGCCCACTTCATCAATTAGGTAGGAACATAGCTCAAAACATTCACATAACTTTTTGAAATAGCCTTTAACATCCTTGAGAAATCTACTTCCTGAATTTCAATCATTTCTTGACATGATTGAGAAATCTATTCGGAAAGTAGACGAAACTGGGAGTTTTGCACAGAGACAACCTACTTGCAAGATTCTTGCTGGGAATATGCACCGTAAGCTGCTGAATTATCCCACCTGTATAGTTTTCCATAGCTCCAAAAATACAAGCAAACCGATGATAAATAATCCAACTATTGCAACTCATCAATTCAGTGGATCTCCTCTAGATTTACGTGCTCCTGTATTTGCCAGATTACGAAAGGGATCGTGGTGGATACGATTAACAATACTGGTTTTAGTAGACTATATTCTTCTATTCATTGCTTGGTTTTTATCGGAATATCATGCCTCGTCTGTGCATTTTCCTGGGTATATGCCAAGCGATTCTTTCTCGATGTTAATAGCTACTGCTATTCAAATAGGAGCACTAGCTCTTCAAGGTACTTATCAAGCCGGTAAAAAGCGCTTTGACTATTTCAACATTATAAAGACGCTGATTTTTGCTCATGGATTAATAATTATTTTTGGCTTTTTCTATCAGCCAATTGTGGACGCGACACGCTCAGAGTTAATAATTTCTTTGTTCTTGAGTACATGTTTTATATGTATTGGTAGATTGGCAATCAACGTTACTCTTGAATTTCTTCGTCAGAAACAAATGTTAGGTTGTTATCCGGCTTTCATTATTTATGACTCAGAAGAAAAGGAAAAAATTACTAACTTTGTTAAGAAAGAAAAACGCTACATTATCTGTGGTAGTGATGATGCTAAATCATTAGATAGATATCATCGTCAGGCAACTTTTGAAAAGCTTAATGAATTAGGTGTAACAGAAGTTTTTGTTTCTTGGGATGCCATAAAAAATAGAATGTTTATCTGCTGGCTATTTCAAGCATCTGGGATAACCGTGCATCTTTTACAGACAGAATTTAAACCAATTTACAGAGATGTAGAATTTACTAATATAGGTGGAATGCCTTGCCTTAGTTTTTATTGTCCTACAATTCCTGGTGGAGGTTTTTGGATCAAGCGGACTTTTGATTTTTGTTTTGCAACTTTATTTCTAATGTTGTCGTTTCCTATCTATATAGTGATTGCTCTAGCCATTAGACTAGACTCTCCTGGTCCAGTGTTTTACAGACAAACCCGTATAGGTTTACGTGGGGAACCATTTAAAGTATGGAAATTCCGTACTATGAAGACCAATGCAGAACAACTGCAAAAAGAACTAGAAGCTTTGAATGAAACTAAAGATGGTGTCTTGTTTAAAATTAAAGACGATCCTCGCATTACTCGTGTAGGTAAATTTCTTCGCCGCTATAGTTTAGACGAATTACCCCAACTTTTTAATGTTCTATATGGAGAAATGAGTTTAATTGGTCCTCGTCCTTTACCTACTAGAGATATAGATAAGTTTGCTGAACGCCATTTTATTCGACAAGAGGTTTTACCTGGTATTACTGGTCTTTGGCAAGTTTCAGGTCGCTCTGATGTTTTAGATTTTGAACAAGTCATAAACCTTGATATGAGATACATTGAAAATTGGTCTCTTTGGTTAGATTTGGAGATTTTATTTAAAACACTTATGGTGGTTTTAAATAAAGAAGGTGCGTACTAGTACCGCGAAGCGGAATTAAAAATTAAAAATTAAAAATTATAAAAGCTTACATCATAAGCTTTTCAGAGATTTTGAATGGTTGCTTTATTTCCGCCTGGGTGTACTAGTATTTTGTCATTGCTGATGAGGAATTGTCAGATGAATCAAAGAAGCTTTTTTTAACGAACCGCCAAGATGAGCAACGGATAGGAACGGATGTAACGGATTATGACATCGGTGGAACGACGATATCGAGCATCCGCTATATCCCGCACCTTCACCGCTGCTCAAGAAGCTAAGAACGCCAAGCTGACGAGTCACGTCATGTGGAAAAACCAACGCAAAACCTAACCCCCCAGCCCCCTTCCCTAAAAGGGAAGGGGGAGAATTCAAAGCCTCTCTCCTTGCAGGAGAGAGGTTTGGAGAGAGGTTTTCCAGATAAGAGTGAAAAGTAAGGAACGCCAAGGAAAGAATAGAGAGTTTAAAAGATCACAATATTATGAGTATCAGCAACGATGAAGGAATATCAAAGCTACTGAATTTAGCCGACGATAAATTCAATGAAAATCTAGATTCGCAACTGAAATACTGGAAGCAACAACTAGTGGGCAGTCCACCATTACTGGAGTTACCTACTGACCGACCACGACCGACGGTGCAAAGCTTTCGGGGAGCGGATCAATCCTTTACATTATCTCTAAAGTTAACAGAAGCACTTAGCTTATTGAGTAGGCGAGAAGGAGTCACCCTATTCATGGCACTGTTAGCAGCATTTGACACATTGCTCTACCGCTATACAGGTACTGAAGACATTCTGGTCGGTTCCCCCATCGCTAACCGCAATCACGGAGAAATTGAAGAATCAATTGGCTTCTTCGTCAACACTTTAGTCCTCCGCACTGATATGTCTGGTAACCCCAGTTTTCAGGAATTACTGGGTCGCGTGCGGGAAGTAGCGCTGCAAGCTTATACTCATCAGGATTTGCCCTTTCAGATACTGGTAGAGGAATTGCAGCCGAAGCGAGACTTAAGCTATTCACCGCTGTTCCAAGTGATGTTTGCCTTCGAGGAAGATGTTTCCCGACAAAAACTCGAACTTTTCAGCTTAACTGCAAGTCCCTGGGTTGTAGAAAATACGAGCGCGAAGTTTGATTTAACTTTATTTTTAGAGCAAACCAGCGTTGGACTGGTGGGTAAGTGGGTATATAACACTGACTTGTTTGATGCCAGCACTATTGAGCGGATGACGAGGCATTTCCAGACAATACTGGAGGGTATCGTTGCTAACCCCAAGCAGCTTATTTCTGAGTTACCTTTGCTCACTGCAGATGAGCGACAGCAATTGCTCTGCGAGTGGAATCATACCCAGACAGATTATTCCCAGGATAAATGCATCCATCAGTTATTTGAGGAGCAGGTAGAGCGCACCCCGGACGCAGTGGCACTGGTGTTTGAAGAACAACAACTTACCTACCGGGAATTGAATCGTCGGGCAAATCAATTGGCACACTACCTGAAAACTTTGGGAGTCGGACCAGAGGTCCTAGTAGGCATCTGTGTAGAACGGTCTTTAGAGATGGTGGTGGGAATGTTAGGGATTATCAAGGCAGGTGGGGCATATGTGCCTTTAGAGCCGCGATTACCTCAAGAGCGTTTGAGTTTCATGCTCCGCGACTCCCAAGTGACTGTGCTGCTGACGCAACAGCAACTGGTTGAGGGGCTACATCAGCCTGGAACGGTTGTGGTTTGTTTAGATACCGACTGGGAGAAAATTGCTCAAGAAAACGACTTGAATCTGGAGAGTCAAGCGACTCCCGAAAATTTAATTTATGTGATATTTACTTCTGGTTCAACTGGCAAAGCGAAGGGGGTGGAGATTGAGCATCAGCAATTACTCAACTATCTACATGGTATTCAAGAACGACTGTCTCTTTCAAGTGGTGGCAACTTCGCGATCGCTTCCACCTTTGCTGCAGATCTAGGAAACACGGTGATCTTCCCCAGTTTATGTAGCGGCGGATGTCTTCACATACTATCCATTGAACGCGCTTCTGACCCGAATGCATTCTTAGATTATTGCCAACAATATCCCATCGATTGTCTCAAGATTGTTCCTTCTCACTTAAGTGCTTTGTTGTCATCCTCTCCTCACCCTGAAACCATATTGCCCCGCCAGCGATTAATCTTGGGTGGTGAAGCGACTAGTTGGGATTTAATTGAGAAGATCCAGCACTATGCTCCAACTTGCCAAATCTTCAACCATTACGGTCCAACTGAAGCTACTGTAGGTGTGCTGACCTACGCGGTAGATTCTAGACCAATCAACTATCATACACAAATCGTCCCCTTAGGTCGTCCGCTACCCAATACACAAATTTATCTACTCGATCAAAAGAGGCAACCAGTACCAATTAACGTGCCTGGGGAACTGTACATCGGCGGTGCAGGCTTAGCCAGAGGCTACCTTAACCGCCCCGATTTAACACAAGAGAAATTCATCCCCAACCCTTTTTTAAAAAGTGAGGAGTTCAAAGTTATGAGTTATGAGTTAGAAGAAAATTCTTCAATTCAAAACTCAGAACCGCTAAGCGTTGTTCGCTGTGCGACGCAATCTCAAAACTCAAAACTCATATCATGTCCGGTTAATGACTTATTATATGAACCCTCACCCCGCCAAGAGGGCACCCCTCTCCCATGCTTGGGAGAGGGGACGGGGGCGAGGGCTGGATATCGTAAGCGATTATGCGGACATGATATCAGTCGCCTTTATAAAACTGGGGACTTAGCCCGCTACCTACCAGATGGCAACATTGAGTATCTGGGACGCATAGACCACCAAGTCAAAATACGCGGTTTCCGCGTTGAGTTGGGAGAGATAGAGGCATCACTGAGTCAACATCCGGCTTTAGCCCAGACAGTAGTCATTGCCCACGAAAATGTTCCCGGCGATAAACGCTTAGTTGCTTACATTGTTCCCAATCAGAAGCCGACACCCACAATTAATGACCTGCGGCACTTTCTCTCTCAAAAGCTCCCAGATTACATGATCCCTTCGGCTTTTGCGATCCTAGAAACTCTGCCACTGACACCCAATGGGAAAGTAGATCGCCGCGCCTTGCCGGCACCGGATGCCAATATGACGGTAGGCGATCGCTTTGTCGCACCCACAACTCCCACAGAAGAGGTCTTAGCAGCGATTTGGAGTCAAGTTTTGGGTTTGGATAAAGTTGGTATTCATGACAACTTCTTTGAGTTGGGAGGACACTCGCTGCTAGCAATGCAAGTGATTTCATCCTGCTATCAAACCTTCGGTGTAAAACTGTCCTTGCGCCAGTTATTTGCGACACCAACTGTCGCAGGCTTAGCTGTAGCTATTACAAGCGCCCAGATGTCAGGATCTGGTTTATCCGACTACCAGATCATTCCCCAAACTAACCAGCAATCAGCGCCGTTATCCTTTGCACAGCAGAGACTGTGGTTTTTGGAGCAGCTTGAACCCAACAGATCTGATTATCACATTTGTCAAGCAGTACGCTTAAGTGGTGTCCTCAATGTGACTGCTTTACAACTGGCGCTAGATGCCATAGTCGCCCACCACGAGGTTTTGCGCACGAACTTTATCTATGAAGATGGCAACCCTATACAGGTGATTGGTACGCCACGTCCGGTGGAATTGGCGAGTGTTGACTTACAGGAGTACCCGCCAACACAGCAACAGACGGAAGTACAAAGAAGGCTGCAACACTCCAGGCAACGCCCCTTCAACTTATCTGAGGACTTGATGCTGCGAGGCAGCTTACTGCAAATCGGACCACAGGAGCATATTCTGCTGTTGGTCATGCATCACATTGCTTCCGACGGTTGGTCGAGGGGCATTCTCTTGCAGCAGTTAAACTCACTCTACAAAGCATTTTGTCACGGTCAGCCTAATCCCCTACCAAAAATGCCCATCCAGTATGCCGACTTTGCCGTTTGGCAGCGTCAATGGCTACAAGGGGTAGGGGCGGACCCCTGTTCGCCCCTACAGACCCAGCTAGACTATTGGAAACAACAACTAGCGGGTGCTAATCCTGTACTGGAATTGCCTACTGACTATCCCCGTCCGCCAGTCCAGACTTACTCTGGTGCAAGCCAATCTATAGTGCTAAAGCAGAGTCTGACCACAGCGCTCAAAGTTCTTTCTCGAAGAGAGCAAGTCACCTTATTCATGACTTTGCTGGCGGCGTTCCAAACATTACTGTACCGCTATAGTGGACAAGAAGACATTATTGTTGGTTCTCCCATCGCTGGTCGTAATCGGACTGAGTTGGAAGGCTTGATTGGATTTTTTATCAATACCCTGGTATTACGCATCAACTTGTCGGGCAATCTCAGTTTTCGAGAATTGCTAGATCGAGTCTGCCAGATGACATTAAGTGCGCATAGCAATCAAGATATGCCCTTTGAGAAACTGGTGGAAGAACTGCACCTAAAGCGTTACTTGAGCCGCAACCCACTGTTTCAGGTGTGGTTTAATATGCTCAACTTGGAGGAAATCCAACTGGAACTACCTGGTCTGACAGTAGAACCCATATTAATGCCGGAAGTTACTTCCAAGTTCGACTTAAGCCTGTATGTTAAAGAACAAAATCAGGAAATTCAACTGGAATTAGTCTACAATGCCGATTTGTTTGCCCGAGAACGGATGGTGGAAATGCTCGATCAATTCCATCATTTGCTGCTCCAGATTGTTGCCAACCCAGAAGCAAGCATTGCGGAATTGTCTCTAGTCACTCCCACAGCAGAATTACTTTTACCAAATCCTATTCAGCAACTGCGTTCTCAATGGGTAGGAGCCGTACATACCAAATTTTCCCAACAAGCTCAAAAGGGACCACAACAACTAGCGGTTGTGGATGCGAATGTTGCTTGGACTTATGCCGAACTTGAAGAACGTACAAATTTACTAGCTAACTATCTGGTAGCAAATCATATCCAGCCGCAGGACATTGTTGCTATTTACGGACACCGCAGTGCAACGCTTGTTTGGGCAATACTAGGTGTTCTCAAGGCGGGTGCAGCTTTCGTAATTCTTGACCCGGCTTATCCCACTTCCCGTTTGATTGATTACCTCCACCTTGCCCAGCCTCGTGCGGTGCTACAAATAACCGCTGCGGGAGAACTTCCAGTCGCTCTCTCAGAGTATCTAGAAACTTTATCTTGCCGATGTCACCTAAAGTTGACACAAGACTCAATGGTTGCAATTCGTCGTCTATTTCAAGATTATGCAACTCATGACCCAGGAATAGCGGTGGGACCGGATCATTTAGCTTATGTTGCTTTTACTTCTGGATCGACAGGAAAACCTAAGGGAATTCTCGGAGTTCACAAACCTCTATCCCATTTTCTGCAATGGCATTGTCAGACTTTTGGGCTGGACCAGTCAGACCGATTCAGTATGCTCTCCGGTCTATCCCATGACCCTTTGTTACGGGATATCTTTACGCCACTGTCGCTAGGTGCGACTTTATGTATCCCCACGCAAAACGATATTGTCACACCCGGTAAGCTAGCTGATTGGATGGAGAAACAGCGAGTTAGCGTTGCTCATCTGACACCAGCTATGACACAACTGCTGACCGCTACCACAGCCACTACGAAATACCTACGTTATCTATTTTTTGGTGGTGATATATTAAAAGTAGAGAATCTACGTAAAATCCGCGATTTTGCACCTACCGCTCAGAGCGTTAATTTCTACGGAGCTACCGAAACCCCTCAAGCAATGGGTTATTTCACGATCCCCAACCAAGGCGATCGCATCTTACCAAATGGCAATGTACCCTTGGGTAGAGGCATTGAAGATGTGCAGTTATTGCTTCTCAACGCTAAGCAGCAGTTAGCCGGAATCGGAGAGGTTGGCGAAATCTATGTCCGCACTCCTTACTTAACTAAAGGGTACATTGGTAGTGACGAACTAACTCAAGAGCGATTCATCATCAACCCGTTGACGAAAATTCCCGACGATCGGCTTTACAAAACTGGAGATTTGGGGCGCTACTTACCAGACAGCAACATTGAGTTCCTCGGTCGTATCGACCACCAAGTCAAAATTCGTGGCTTCCGGATCGAATTGGGCGAAATTGAAGCCATGCTGAGCAAACATCCCGCCGTACAAAAAACTGTGGTGATAGTCAGGGAAGACGTACCAGGCGACAAACGCCTAGTCGCCTATTTAGTCCCAAGGCAGGAGCAAGCACCCACAAGCGAACTACGCCACTTCATGAAACAGCACCTACCAGATTACATGGTGCCTTCTGCCTTCGTGATGCTTGCAGCTTTTCCCCTAACGCCAAATGGCAAAATAGACCGCAGTGCCCTACCCGCACCCGAATACCAAAGGCAAGAGTCAGAAGAAACTTTTGTTGCCCCCAGGGATGAATTAGAACTTCAGCTAAAGGAAATTTGGGAAAAAGTTTTAGGAGTTCAACCGATTGGCATCAGAGATAACTTCTTTGAATTGGGAGGTCATTCGCTGATCGCTGTGCGCCTGTTTACTGAAATTGAGCAGATTTGGGGGAGAAACCTTCCTTTGGCTACCCTCTTTCAAACACAAACTGTTGAGGCTCTGGCTGATATTCTCCGTCAAGAAGAATGCATTGCACCATGGTCATCGTTAGTGCTGATTCAACCAGGCGGGTCGAAACCACCTTTATTTTGCATCCATCCCATTGGCGGCAACATTTTAGAGTATTATGGTCTAGCCCATTACCTGGGTCGGGAGCAACCCATTTATGGGCTACAAGCACAAGGGTTAGATGGAAAACAAGTGCCTCTTAGCCGTGTTGAAGACATGGCTAATCACTATATCAAAGAAATACGCACCGTTCAGCCCAATGGTCCTTATTTTCTAGCAGGCTACTCCTTTGGCGGAGTAGTTGCCTTTGAGATGGCACAGCAACTGTATGCTCAAGGACAGAAGGTGGCGCTGTTAGCGTTGTTGGATGTAGAATCTCCCAACTTACTGGATATTCGCCCATCATTTGCTAAATCTATGTGGATTCATTTCAGTAACCTCTGGCAACTTGAACCCAACGAGAGGTTGAAGTATCTCAGAGATCGCATAGAGTATCGGTTTGGCAAGGTGAATTACAAGGACTCACTCATTCGGGAGTTGTCGAAAACTGGAATTATTACTCCCCAATACTTAAAAGTCTTAGATAGCAACTTGCAAGCCAGTAAAGATTACATAGCCCAAGTTTACCCAGGGGTAGTGACTCTGTTTCGCTGTCAGGTCCAGCTTCTGGAATTTGCTCTCCATCCTGAATTGGGTTGGGGCGAACTAGTAACTAGAGATTTAGAGATTCATCATATTCCTGGCGATCACTTTGGTTTGTTGAAAGAACCCCGTATTCGAGTACTAGCTGAAAAATTGAAGTTGTGCCTCGAACGGTTACAGACAGATCCGTAGGGGCGCGGTATCCCCTTCGGGGAAGTCAAAAGTCAAAATTCAAAATTCAAAAGTAATTAAATAATTCTTAATTTTGACTTTTGACTTTTGATTTTTGATTTGGAGCGAAGCGACTTACCCCCGCCCCCAATACGTTACGGGAACGGCATGTTCATCCGTCGAAGATCTGAACATCCCCCTTAATTTTTTTTTCTCACGCAAAGACAAGGGTAGCGCTGCAGGAGGGTTTCCCGACCTAGGCGACTGCCCGCGCAAAGACGCAAAGACGAGGTTTTTAGTGCTGCGGCTGCCGGCGATCTGAACTGCCGTCGCAAAGAAGAACACAAAGAAAAAAAGTCTTGTCATTACATTTCAATAGTTGGATTTAAAGGTGTGTAAAAACCATGGTAAATGATAAATTAATTTTCAATCAATTATCCCGAATTATCACCACATATAAGTGGAAATTAATGATAGCATTACGTCTTAACAATTTCAAGATAAATCGAATTTTACGTCCTATCAATGAGTCAGAAATTGGAGAAAATCAGATAGAAATCAGCAATTTGGAGTTTTCCACAAATGATTACAGAAATTTTATAAATTCCCCAGTACTTAACAATTATAATCAGCTTGCTTATCCCTATTCCAAGCCCCTTGAATATCTGACGACAATGACTCTGTTAGATTTGAAAGCAGGTGATCAAATATTAGATGCCGCAGGTGGAGAAAAAGCTGAATATATCAAGGCTTTGATGGCGGTTTCTGACTTCAAATTTACTGCTTACTGTCAGGACTCATTGCTAGATGGAAAAAGTGCAGATGGAGTTACATATATTGGCGGTTCTATCGACGCAATCCCTCTCCCAGATGAATCTCTGGATGGGATCAGCTGCCATCACTCTTTTGAGCATTTTCGAGATGATTTAGATATCAAATTCATTCAAGAGGCAGTACGTCTACTGCGAGTGGGCAGGAAACTTGTGATTGCGCCGCTATTTATTGCTAACGAGTATGCAGAAATTTGGAACAATAAACAAATTCATAAGTACGATCCTGAAAAAGCGCTGACAATTTTTGACAGCACTGCTAGCTTTGCCGGATGGGGTCCCTATGAAGGTTTTGCCCGAACTTATAGTCCTAGTGCGTTGAAAACAAGAATTATTGACAATTTACCGAGTAACTGTCAGGCAAAAATCTACAAAGTTCTCCTAGATGGTAAACCTGTGCCGGATATCAATCAAAACTATCATCAACCTCTGGTGAATGCAGAAATGAAGGCATTGGTAATCACTAAAACGCGGACATAAATCAGTAAGGAAATTTAAATTATAGGGCAATTAAAAAGAATGCAGATGAGAATTGCTTTATTGCATTTTTACTTTGACGAGTACAGTATACAATTGGCAAACGGTTTAGCTAAATATGTTGATTTAACCCTAATTCAACCAGAAAAACTGTCAGCCATCTGTAAAGATGTTATCGATGACCGCATCCGTGTATTTAGGTTGAAAACACCCCGCATTCGCGACCCGCGCAATCTATTGACTATGCGTGCAATGATGGGGATCGTTCGAGAGGTAAAGCCCGATGTGCTGCACGTCCAAGAAACTAACAATTTTTGGTACGATTTGACGCTTTTGCTGCATCAGATGCCGCCTTTGGTAACTACTATTCACGATGTATTTCGTCACCCAGGCGATCGCGATCTGATTCCTGGTTCTGAGTACACTCGCAGAATTGCTTTCTACCGTTCTCAGCAGTTAATTGTCCACTCTGACTTGCTTAAAGACGTTCTTGTCCAACAATTCCGCTTGCCGCAACAACGAGTTAATGTGCTGCCGCATGGGGAACTGGGTACTCTGTTTCAGCGCTGGGGAGGTGGTCGGACGGTCGCCCGGGAACCTTATACATTACTGTTTTTTGGGCGCATTTGGCCTTATAAGGGTTTGAAATATCTGCTTCAGGCAATGCCTTTGGTTGCCGAACGCATTCCCGAAGTCAAGCTGATTATTGCTGGACGGGGAGAAAATATCGGTGAATTATTGGATGATTCGGACAAAAAACGCTACGAAATTTTCAATGACTTTATCCCCGTTGAAGCTGTCGCGAGTTTATTTCAGCGTAGTACGGTAACGGTTCTGCCTTATATTGAATCCTCTCAAAGTGGTGTAGCGGCGATCGCCTATGCGACAGGAACGCCAGTTATTGCCTCCAATATCGGCGGTTTAGGAGAGATGATTCGCCACGAACAAGATGGACTGCTTGTACCGCCCCGCGATGTCCACGCCCTCGCACAGGCGATCGTTCAGCTGTTAAGCGATCCTCACAAGCAGCGAGTTATGCAAGCAGCGGCGGCGGTTCGCTGTCAGCAAGATTTGAATTGGTCGAATATAGCGGCTCAAACTGTTGAAGTTTACAAACATGCTATCGCCGCCAAAAATACCCCCCGAATCGGTTGATGAAAAAACTCTTGCTATTTGCCGAAAAGGCATTCACCGTTCTGTCTTTAATCCATTATTCAGGAGGTCCATTAGTTGTCATTCTTTCAGGAGGGGCAAGTGAAGGGGACGACACGGAAGGCACTTCTGATTTTGCTTTGATTCAGCTGATCTTCTTAGTTATTTATTTTATCACCTTTTGCTTACTTGTTTTACGGTGGAAAAAGGTAATTAAGGTAATTACTGGAGTTTAGACTAAAAGCGATATGAGAGAAGGCAAACCGAATGGAATTAGA
>CAXTSI010000213.1:11054-14163 GCA_964246695.1 uncultured bacterium | reverse complement strand
GGGGAGGAGCCAGCGCCGTGCGGGGGTGGAGGAGTTTGAGGCGACTGGCGTTGGGGAGTGGGGAATTTCCAAAGGTTTCGCGCTTTCTCTACTAGATCTGGTGAAACCTCTTGCCCAACAAATACTAAACTACCTACAATTGGTTTTCCAAACAAACCGTGGGGACTGTGGAAAACTTCATCGCTGGCGGGTAACCATTGTCGATCAATCCACAAGGGAACGCCTTGCTGCCAAATTTCCGTGTGCGATCGCCACTCTCCCTGCAAAAATTTTTCTCCTCTGGCACTGCGACCAAAGCGGGTAATTTCCCAGCCTATCCAACTTGCTCCCGTAGCTAATTCTACCCGTAAGTCTTGCCGATAAATTGCACCGTTAAAAACAATTGTTTCCTGGGGTAACCACTCTAAACAAGCACCAGCATCAACTTGTATTTCAATGCTTTGTCTTGCTTGGATGCCGTTACTACGATAAATTTTACTTGCTGTAGCTGTAGTGATTAATGCGATCGCGTTGGGTTGGAGATCAAAGTTGCATTTCAGGCGATCGCCTCCCACAACACCTCCGGCGGTATGCAAAATCACGCTATGACATACTTCTTGCCCTTCTGGATAAAATGGGCGTTGCACTTTCAGTGGTGCTTGATGGGAATTGTGAATTAGTGCTGTTGTCCCTTGGCGATGGGCATATACTAGGTTAAGTTTTCCATGCCAGCCATCTGGGTGTTGTGCTGTTGTGTGATGGTTACGCTGTTGATTCACATTTTTTTGCCAAAATTACATAGTCATCTAATGTATAGTGTGATTGATACTTCTGACCAAGATACTTCTGACTCATCGGACTCATATGCAGTTTTTTAGGTAATTTCTCTTGGGCAAATTTTGCGAACTCAGCACTTCCAAGAGGTGTTCTTAAACCTGTTGATGTTAAATATTTATACCATACTAGCTCTAGACCAATCTCCCCAATGAATTTGCTCACCAACCTTTTTTCCTGTTCGTGGTCTTCACATTGGTTAGCATGGTAATGTTTGAATAACTTTTTATCTTGGACAATTATAATAACATAACCTTGATTCTTTAGACTATTGAAAATTATTTGCTTATAAATACTGTTTGCTTGAATACATTTTTCAGTATTTTTAAAGAAGCAGTGGGAAATTACTATAAAATCAAAAAAATCTTTCGGTATATTACTAGATTTGGCATCCCAAGTAAATATGTCAGTAGTAACAAAGCGAAAGTAAGCATTTACCGGAGTTTTCCGGGATTCTATATATCGTCTCCAAAACTGTAAACCTCGAAATTGAAATGCATCTTGCTTTTCCAAAGAGTAGTAGGAGATTTGCATTTGCGGCATAGAGAAAAAGCCGCTAGTACTTTGGAGAAACAAAGCTAGACCATAAGCAACTGTTCCTGGACCTGCTGCAATATCAAGTATGTTAACTTTAGTTGGTAGTAACCCAGCTTGGTAAATAAGAAACCAGACTAAATAAGTGCAATATACATGTTCTAAAAAATATTTCATAAAGTAGACATGGGGAGTCAGACTAAAACTATAGTCTGGGTCTTGTCCACTCTTTAGGCTATTAATGTCCTCAAAAGCATCTTGTAGTTTAACTACTAGTTTATCATCAGGTATCTTACTAAATTCTTCTTGGAGATATTCAACTAGCCTAGCTTCAAAATCATCAAATATCCGTTCATCAATTCCAGTACACTGTAGTTTATTCTGATCGTGTTCTATAAAATTAAAAATCTTAATTATATAATCAATTAATTCTTGATTTAGCGCTAATATAAAATTGTCTAGATTTTCACGATTTTCAAACCGCTGTAATGCTTCGTTTAGATTACTACTTAAATTTTCTGCTTCTTTTTTGTAGTTTTGTGAAGAACGTTCAAACTGAAGCTTATCTCTAAATAGCTTTTCCAACCAAGAGAATCTTGCACCTGATTTTTGAATCTCTTGCAGAAGCTGCACAGCCAGTCTGGTATCGCCTCGCTTCAGGGCTGACTTAAACTGCTGACTTCTCCACCAATTTACGAACTTGTTACTCATAGCCAAATCCGTCTTTACCTTCCTTGATTTCTACACCAGGAAGCCGAGTGACTAACATTTTCTTAAATCTCATATAGCTTAACTGTTCTTCGTCATACCACCAAGCGTATTTTCGCTTAATATCTTGTGCTTCTTGCCTAGTTGATGCTATAAGAGAACGATTATGGCTAGGGTGAAAATCCTGAATAACAACCCTATCTGCAATTTTTAGTTTGTCAATAAAAGCAACTTCGTCCTTTGGTAGAGTGGGAAGGAGGGGTGTAATGGTAATAGAAATTTTAGGGAGAAAACCTTTTAAAGGATCAATACTTTGTTTAATTTTGGTGACTGCATTAAGTCTGGCTTTGATGCTAGGCGATCGCGGCTCAAAATCCTTTCTTACCAACTCACTGCCAGTGGGGATACTCATATTAATCCGCAACCGCTGAAATCGTTGTAAAATATCAATATCTCTCGTAATTATCGGACTGCGAGTTTGGATGACCAGGGTAGGACGATAGTCAAGCATCACTTCTAACAATCTGCGAGTCAGCTGATATTTAGACTCAATCGGTTGATAAGGATCTGTAACGCTGCTCATATAAATACTAGGAGGATTGTGAGGGTTTTTGTGATACCATGCGTCTAGTTCTTTCTCTAAAATTTGAGCGGTATTTTCCTTGATAATTACCCATTTACCCCATTCCTGACGCATTTGAGTATTAGGGCTAAATGCAGCCGCATAGCAATAACTACATCCATATTGGCAACCCCGGTAAGGATTCAGGGTAAAATCATAAGCAGCGATAAAACCAGTTGCTTTGTTAAGCAGTGATTTTGCATTTTGGTTATAAACATTGATGTCCCCGAATTTTTCTCGGAGCAACTTTGTTGGGGTTCCTTCACAATAACCCTCATACCGTGGTTTCGCCATTTTTAAACCAGCTATTAAGTTGACTAAAAGTTAGCAACGAATTCGGCAACGGATGTTGTAACGGATGTAACGGATTTGGCAACGGATGAGGTAACGGATGTAAGGGATGATTTAACCGTAGGAATCACACATAAAGCA
>CAXTSI010000213.1:0-10954 GCA_964246695.1 uncultured bacterium | reverse complement strand
TCCGCTTCATCCGCTACAACATCCGTTGCCCATCAAGCATCCGCTTCATCCGCTACAACATCCGTTGCCCATCAAGCATCCGCTTCATCCGCTAGAACATCCGTTGCCAGGGTTGGCAAGGTGTACGCTGGTTACATAAGCCATGTACACAAAACCACGCTGATTGCACTCGCGCTGATACAACTGTTGCAAATCGGCAACTAGTTGCTGTTGCGCCACGCCTTCACGAGGGATGTAGGAAGAACTCATTGCACGACCAATAAGTCCAGTTAAATCTAACTCGTGCCGATAAACAAACGTATATTCGCGGATGTTGAAAAAATGCGAACTCACTAGCAATGGTTCTTCCGACTTCATCCGCGCTTCGGCTGCGTGGTTATTCGATGCTAGACGTATTATTCGGCTATATTCGTTAGTGAAAGCATCTTTTTGATCGCGGTTATTCCACACAACAGCCAACCGTCCCGATGGTTTTAAAATGCGGTGGAACTCCGACAAAGTTGGTTCCGGGTTGAACCAGTGAAAGGCTTGAAAACAAGTTACTAAATCAACTGACGCGTCTCTTAGGTTAGTAACTTCCGCTGTTCCATCGCGAAATTCTACTTTTGGATGAGGTTCACCAGCTTCTCTCATCGCCGCGTTTGGTTCAATGGCGAGTACACGCACTCCGCGTTCAGCTAACAACCGCGAAGAAATTCCCGTACCCGCACCAATATCTGCTGCTACAAGTTGCGATGGCGGTGCTAATCCGAACATGATAATATCAATTGCTGCGGCTGGGTAGCTTGGTCGGTATTTTACATAATCCGCTACTCTGTCGGAGAAGCGGGTGAGAGGGGTGAGTGTGTGTAGGGGTGTGGGTTCGGGGTTGGTTTGAGTCATGGGTGTGAGGTGAAAAAATTTTTAACGAACCGCCAAGACGAGGCAGCGCGCATTATGAGTGTTAGCCCGACCTAGGGGACTGCCGTGCCAAGGACGCGAAGTAGTTGTAGGTGAGTAGCTAATTCATGGGCAATGAATGCGCACCATAACCAAGTTTTCTCTCAGGAGTTCTAGCGACTCTTTCAGCAACTTGTGCCAGCAAACCTTAGCGCTTCAGTTCACGGAAGCGATATGATCGCAATTAACGAAGGCGAAGATCGCAACAACCGCTTAAAGCAATGGAAAGAATAGTTAATTTGCACATGGAAAAATTACCAGAAGGCGTTTATTTAGCAACATCTGATGAGCTTCAAGGTTTAGTAGCCCAAGGACGGACGGTTGCTGAAACCTTAGAGATTGCTCGTGATGTAGCGCGTAAACTACTGGAAGCACAGTCTTATAATAAGGAATCAGATTACTTACAACCAGTAGCCGAGCAGTTTAACTATCCCCTAGTTGTAAGTCAGTAGTCAATTCATGGGTAGGTTAGCTGGGTTTAACTATAGACAGATTATCAAAATTATCAAATCTTTTGGCTTTGTTTTTCATCGTCAAGCCGCAGGAAGTCACGAAATCTGGTTTAATGCTGAAACTAATCGTTACACTACTATTCCCAATCATTCTGGTGATATGCCAGAAGGAACATTACGTGCGATTTTAAAGCAAGCTGGTATTGATCCAGAAGAATTTCTTAATCGCTCCTGAAAAAACACTCTCTCTGCGCCACGCCAGTCGCCTAGGTCGGGAAACCCTCCTGTAGCGCTGGCTCCTCTGCGTCCTCTGCGGTTCAAACAAAAAAAACAGCCGCCTCCCGGAGGAAGCAGCTGTGTTGAAAAATAGGTGGGCAATGCCCACCCTACGGAATATTAGTAATCGAAGTCGCCGCCGCCCATACCAGCGCCAGCACCAGCACCAGCATTATCCTTAGGCTCAGGCTTGTCAACCACGATGCACTCGGTGGTCAAGACCATACCTGCGATAGATGCGGCATTTTGCAGAGCCGAACGAGTTACTTTAGCAGGGTCAACAATACCAGCAGCCAACAAATCAACGAATTCATTGGTAGCGGCGTTGTAGCCAACATTGAACTCTTTCTCCTTGACGCGCTCAGCAATGACAGCACCATTCTGACCGGCGTTTTCCGCAATCCGCTTCAGAGGAGCAGGTAAGGCGCGAGCTACAATCAACGCCCCAATCAACTCTTCATTTTTGAGGTTGCTGTTTGCCCATTGTTCCAACTGAGGAGCCAAGTGAGCTAGTGTCGTACCACCGCCAGGAACGATACCTTCTTCCACAGCAGCCTTAGTAGCGTTGATAGCGTCTTCTAGGCGCAGCTTCTTGTCCTTCATTTCGGTTTCGGTAGCAGCACCCACCTTCACCACGGCGACACCACCAGCTAGCTTAGCGAGACGCTCTTGCAGCTTCTCTTTGTCGTAGCTTGATTCGGTTTCGTCCATTTGACGGCGAATTTGCTCGACACGAGCCTTGACACCAGCTTCGTTACCTTCTGCAACAATGGTGGTGTTGTCCTTGGTGATGGTGATGCGGCGAGCTTTACCTAGGGACTCCAGCTTGGTATTTTCCAGCTTTAGACCAGCATCTTCGGTGACTAATTGACCACCTGTAAGGACTGCAATGTCTTCTAGCATTGCTTTGCGGCGATCGCCAAAACCAGGAGCTTTGACAGCAGCAACATTTAATACACCGCGCAGGCGGTTTACTACCAAGGTTGCCAAAGCTTCTTTTTCGATGTCCTCGGCGATAATTACCAAAGGACGACCAGCACGAGCAACTTGCTCTAGCACTGGTACGAGGTCTTGTACCAAGGCAATTTTCTTATCAGTCAGCAGGATGTAAGGCTCATCGAAAATTGCTTCCATCCGCTCAGGATCGGTGGCGAAGTAAGGAGAGATGTAGCCTTTGTCAAAGCGCATCCCTTCTGTGATTTCCAGTTCGGTGGTCATGGATTTTCCTTCTTCCAAGGAAATCACGCCTTCTTTGCCTACCTTGTCCATTGCTTGGGCAATCATCTGACCGACTTCTTCGTCGTTACCAGCTGATATCGCACCAACTTGTGCAATGGCTTTGGAATCTCCGACTGGACGAGCGTGTTCTTTGATTTTCTCTACCAGGAAGTTGGTAGCTTTGTCAATACCGCGCTTCAGCGAAATGGCATTTGCACCAGCAGCAACGTTGCGCAAGCCTTCTTTCACCATTGCATGAGCCAAAACGGTCGCAGTGGTGGTCCCATCACCAGCCGCATCGTTGGTCTTAGAAGCTGCTTGACGAATCAGCGCCACGCCAGTATTTTCTACGTGGTCTTCTAATTCAATTTCTTTGGCGATCGTCACACCATCATTGATGATTTGCGGTGCGCCAAATTTTTTCTCTAGTACTACGTTACGACCTTTGGGACCGAGGGTAACAGCCACAGCCTCAGCCAGGATATCCATGCCTCGTTCTAAGGCACGACGAGCATTTTCGTTGTAGATAATGCGCTTTGCCATAATTTACCCTTGTTAAGTGATTGAGGAAAAGCTAATTGCTAATTGCTAATTGCTAATTGCTAATTGCTAATTGTGAGTCCAGTCCTTGCAGCTTGTTTCCCGCCGTAGGGAACTGGCGCTCCCGTTGGGCTAATTGCTAATGGCGGACTTTGTGCCATTAGCTGTTAGCCATTAGCTATTAGCTGACGACTGCGAGAATGTCTTTCTCAGAAAGCAGTACGTATTCGTCAGTGCCCAGTTTGATGTCAGTACCGGCGTACTTAGAGTAGAGAACCTTGTCTCCCACCTTTACGTCCAACGCCTGACGCGCACCGTCATCTTTGAGTTTGCCATCACCCACAGCAACTACTTCGCCTACTTGAGGCTTTTCTTTAGCCGTGTCGGGCAAATACAGACCACCTGCGGTCTTTTCTTCAGAGGCGCTCACTTTTACAAATACGCGATCGCCTAGTGGTTTTACTGTTGAAACGCTTAGAGATACAGCTGCCATATAAATTTCTCCAGAGTTAGCACTCTCAACTCCTGAGTGCTAATTTACTTAACAATAGCGTGTAATGGCAACATTTGCTGTAGTACGGGTTCCCGAACTTAGCAATAGCAGGTATACTTAAGTAGAAATACTCAAAAAATCCGAATTTTCTGGTTTTGTTCTGGAAGTTACGAATATTTGTATATCGTCAACTTTATTTGCAAAGCGAGGAAATTGTTCTAAAACAGTAATCAGGGAGCCGCGATCGGGAGTGACAATAAAGTGATCAAGTCCAGCCCTCAAATACCAAAAACCACCAAACTTCCAGAAAATAAAGCCTTAAGTAATTCCAGAGAAACGTTCTTGAGTTGCAAAAATCAGCGCCACACGTTTTTATCTGTGCTGACCAGATTGGTAGATGCTGTACACTCTTAAGCTACTCTGGAGTCTTGGGAATAGTTGAAAAACCGCTCGATTGCAAACTAAAACTCGATTCTCCATCAGATAGCCGTTCTAGTTGCATCTTTAGAAAAAAAGCCAACTGCTTGCGAGTTTGTTGTTCTGGACCGATAATGGTGGTTTACTCGGATGGTGTTAGGCTTTAGCCTTGCAACTCCGTTTGTCCGCACAGAGCGTTGTCCAAGAACATTTGTTAGGCCAATGGTGGTTGAAGGAAGAATATGCGTTTTTAGTCCATCCTTTGCCAAAAACTTCCCTAGCTTCTTGTAAACAACTGATAGAAGCTTAACCTTTCAAGGATATGGAAAAGCGGTAAGCTTGGTGAAAGCACGGGTTGATTTGCTCCAAAAGCATTTAAAGCCACCAATTATTTGTTAACTTAAAGGATTATTATTTAATCGGTGTTTTTTTACCCGCAACTTTCAAAGAGATATATAATAACGCATTATAGATACTACTGCTCTAAGTATCCTTACTAGACTTTTGCCGTTAATATGTAGTCTCTTAAAAGTTATCACCACTTTTAAGATTTCCACAAAGCAAAGGCAGGTTAAGTGGGAAGAAAAAGCACAACATCTCAATAATCCACCATAGAGGATAACTATTCAAGACCTTGATGCATCAAAGCGCGACAAGTGCCACTGCTATGAAAGAACCCAGCATGAAAGATCACAAACGACTTCTACTCATTGATGACGACCCCAACCTCATTTTGCTGGTGAAGGATTATTTGGAATTTCGGGGATATGAAGTGATCACCGCTGAAAATGGTCGAGAAGCACTGGAAATTTTAGAGCAGGATGTTCCAGACATGATCATCTGTGACGTGATGATGCCGGAAATGGACGGATATACTTTTGTGGAACAAGTCCGGCAAACTGAACGCACCAGCTGGATTCCCGTTCTCTTCCTTTCAGCTAAGGGTCAAAGCGCAGACCGAGTTAAAGGTCTGAATAAAGGTGCTGATGTCTATATGGTCAAACCTTTTGAACCAGAAGAATTAGTAGCACAAGTAGAATCTTCTCTCAAACAAACCATTCGCTGGAAAGAACACCAAGCAAAAGGAGGAGAAAACGGTTCCCGCATCCAAGTCCCCTTCGATGTACAGTTAACCCCAACCGAACTGAAGGTAGTGCAATTCGTGGCTAGAGGCTTAGCTAACCGGGAAATTGCTGAAGAATTAAACGTCAGTCAGCGCACGGTTGAAAGCCATGTGTCTAACATGTTGGGCAAAACTAATCTCCACAACCGCACTGAACTTGCGCGGTGGGCGATTGAAAATCAAATGGCTTAAGTAGAGTGAGGAGTGAGGAGTGAGGAGTGAGGAGTGATGAATTATGAGTGATGAGTGATGAGTGATGAAAATTCAAAACTCAAAACTTAAAATTCTCAACTCCTCACTCCTGACTCGATTTACCAGCCCTCTTCTTGTGTTATGGATTGATGCCAAATTACTGCATCAAGTTTACTTATGTCTAAGTACCGTTCAGTTAAGGCTTATCGGTGAGAATCAAATCGGTGTAGAGACGCGACCGATCGCTTCTCTACATAGGTTGACGTAGGTAAACAACTACTGAACCGTATTTACTTAAGTAGGTCAGCGTAAATAAATCATCTTGGTTCGTAGTTGCGCCCTTGCGCGCTAAAGCGCAACTACAAGCCTTCTCCTTCCTTTTACAAAACTTTACATAGTTGGGATTAATCTCGCCAACTTACTTATGTCCAACTCAAAGCAGACGAATTGTGGCACATGACCACACGATCGCGCTCAAAGTCAAAAGTCAAAAGTCAAAAGTCAAAAGAAAAAAGGTTCAGGTTCCCCTAACTAAGCAGCAGTAATTGAGTGTAAAAACGCAATTGAACCCAGGTTCAGGCAAACCTAAACCTGAGTTCACTAAACTTAAAAAAAATTAATTTTTCTTCAAGTAGGGTGGGCAATGCCCACCAATTTATAGCATGGTGGGCATTGTCCACCATGCTATAAATTTGTATTCCAATCAATTAAAACTCGGCATTTTCTGGTGTACGTGGGAAAGGAATCACATCGCGGATATTTCCCATCCCGGTCATAAATTGCACGAGTCGTTCAAAACCCAGTCCAAAACCAGCATGGGGGACAGTACCGTAGCGACGCAAGTCAAGATACCACCACAAATCTTCTGTCTTCAAACCTTGGGCTAGGATGCGGCGTTCCAAAACTTCTAAGCGTTCTTCCCGCTGCGAACCGCCGATAATTTCGCCAATCTTAGGCGCGAGGATGTCCATTGCAGCGACGGTTTTTTCGTCGTCGTCTAAGCGCATGTAAAATGCTTTGATTTTGGCAGGGTAATTAGTGACGATCGCAGGCTTTTGAAATTGCTCACAAAGATAGCGTTCGTGTTCTGATTGTAAATCCTTGCCCCAACTTACCGGATATTCAAACTTGGCATCGGCTTTCTCTAAGAGAGCGATCGCATCCGTGTAAGTTATGCGCTCAAATTCATTGTTAATAATGTTATCCGCCGTTGCCAACACGGTATTATCAATGCGCTGATTGAAAAATTCCATGTCTTCTGAGCAAGTTTCCATCACGTATTTGAAAATGTGCTTGAGAAACGCCTCAGCTAAATCCATATCCCCCACCAGATCGCAAAACGCCATTTCTGGTTCTACCATCCAAAATTCTGCTAAGTGGCGGGAGGTATTGGAATTTTCTGCACGGAAGGTAGGACCAAAGGTGTAAACGTTACTAAAAGCCATCGCCATGACTTCTGCTTCTAGCTGACCGCTGACTGTTAAGTATGTTGGTCTACCAAAAAAGTCTTTGCTATAATCTACTGCTTGCGTTTCCGTGCGCGGGATGTTCTTGAGATCTAAACCAGTAACGCTAAAAAGTTCTCCTGCGCCTTCACAATCGCTAGCAGTGATAATGGGAGTGTGTACCCATAAAAAGCCTCTTTGTTGAAAGAACTGGTGAATTGCGTAGGCGCAGGCGTTTCTAACGCGGAAAACTGCACCAAAAGAATTGGTACGCCCTCGCAAATGTCCAATAGACCGCAAAAACTCAAAGGAATGGCGTTTCTTTTGCAGAGGGTAAGTTTCGGGATCGGCTTCCCCGTGGACGAAAGCCTTCTCGGCTTTCAACTCAACTCGCTGTCCTTTACCAACAGAAGCCACCAGTACTCCAGCCACTTCCACTGCAGCACCGGTGTTCAGCTTTTTCAATATATCGTCGTAGTTTGGCAAATCCTGATTGAGTACTACTTGCAAATTAGCCAAGGATGAGCCGTCGTTGACTTCAATAAAAGTAAACCCTTTCAACTCCCGTTTTGTCCGAACCCAGCCTTGAACTATAAGCGACTCATCAGGTTGACCATTTCGCAATATTTCTGCAATCCGTCGATTTACCATATCATCCAGTGAAAGACTTTAATATCCAGCCTATGATAACGCCCAATCCGCCAAAGCGGACGGCTTGCCAGAAAGGTTTCTTGAGGCTACCCCAGGAAAATAACTGACTTTCTAAGTTAAGTTCTAGCACTTCCAACTGCTGTTTAATTTGCCTTAACTCGGCTTTCATTTCTGGATGTTGATTGCGGTGCAGTTTTTTCAGGCGTTGTTGTAATTCTGCTTGACGGGACTTGTCCGCTTGCACTTGAGTGTAGCGTTCTTTCAATGACAGGAGAATACGCTCTACTGACATTAACTCTTGTTCAAAATCTCGTTCCTGATTTTCCTCACCAGATGGCTCTAACGGTTGAGATGGCGGCTTCATTTACAAGTTGTAAACTAAGATTAAATGTAATACCAATCGCTAATCGCTAATTGCTAATTGCTAATTGCTATTAGCCATTAGCCCAGGACTTAATATTATGTCTCAATCAACTCAGCTGCCCAAAACCAGTCAACTAAATGAACTTAGTACTCTTGAACTAGCCCAAGCTCTGATGGAGAGGTTGAGTATTTCTCCTAGCGATTGGCATCGCCTCAAGTCTAACCGCAAAGTTCGTGCAAGTGAACAAGCTGCTGCTGCCCTTGTGTTTCTTCTGAAAGACGAATCACAAGAAGCTTTACCAAGACTCCAGCAAGCAACTGGTTGGTTAGATCGCTCTATTTCCGCACCACCCTGTCCGACTCATGGCAAGGAGTAGGAATTGTTAGTTGTTAGTTGTTAGTTGTTAGTTGTCAAAAAGTACAACTGTACGGGCGAACAACCGTTTGCCCTACTAACCACTAACCACTAACCACTAACTACTCCCTAATTACCGTCGCAAAGCTAACCGAGGTCGATGCTCTAATTGTTTACAAAGCCTTAACTCTGTGCCTCTTCTATTCCATTCCACCTGATCGAAAATTTGGTGAAGAATAGATAAACCACGACCGCTTTCTGCCTCATCAGGCGGTAAGCATTCTTCAGGAGCAATATCGCCGCAAGCAGATGAAGGACTAAAGCCTCCCCCTTGGTCTGATATGATCCACCAATACTGATTATCTATTAAGGAAAAACGAACTTGTACTCTTTTACCTGGATCGAGATTGTTGCCGTGTTTAGCTGCGTTTACTAAGGCTTCTTGAAGTCCTAGTCGCAGTTCTGCTTGCAATTTTGCAGGAATCTCCGCCAACAGTAAATCTAATATTGGACAAAGATATAGAGTTGAGGCAAAACTGATTGTACCCCAATTGCGTCCCACAGGACGAAGCGAAATAGTAATCACAAGAGAAACCCCGTAGCCTTCAGAGTTAGCTAGACATCGGTTTGTTGTCACAGGCACCCTGAACAAAACTGAGGTGGTCGTATTGCCTTCAAACTTGCGTCTTTACAACTAAATTTTGAAAATACTAGGGAGCATAGGCTCTCTTTGTTAATATTGGGTTTTTTGCATGTAAGACGGTGAAGATGAAACTGCCCAAGCAGTTAGCAACTAAAAAAAGACGCTTTGAGTAAGAAAGAGTATAAAAATACTCTTTTCTAAACCTACCTGCAATATAAGCAACCCAATTCAAGTTTTTGAACAGCCCATGCAACTTTTAATTTATGTAAACGGAAGGAATTATATTTTTAGCTTAATTCAAGTTTAGCATTTTTACTATGCACTAAAGTAGAAATTTTCAAGAAAACGGCGAACAATCACACAAATTGTCGGGGTGGTCCGAATCCATACCTCATGCCCTATGCCCCATGCCCATTCCCTAACCTTTGTTCCAATCCGATCGGACAAGAAAGGCGGCAGTTTCCACATGAGCAGTTTCGGGAAAAAAATCAGCAGGTTGTATTCGTATAATATTATACACACCTTTTTCACAAAGTAATCTCAAGTCACGGGCGAGGGTGGCGACTTTACAACTGACGTAAACTATCCGAGGTGGGAGGACTCGCAATAAAGTGTCAATGACGGCGCGATCGCATCCCTTACGCGGCGGATCGAGCAAAACAACATCCGGCGTCATCGACATTTGCGGCAGTAATTTTTCTACTTTACCCGTCCTAAAAGTTACATTCTCAATGCTATTTAATTGAGCATTTAAAATTGCCTGTTTTACCGCCTCTGGTTGCACTTCTAACCCTGTAGCCAGACGGACTTGTTTCGCCAGTGGCAAAGTTAAAGTCCCAATACCACAGTAAGTATCAAGTAGCACCTCATCTCCTTGTAAATTCAGTTCTGACTGAATAACTTTTAACAACGCCTCTGCTGCCTCGGTGTAAACTTGGAAAAAGGTATCTGGTCGTACCTGGAATTCCAGTCCGGCGAAGTGTTCTAGTAGGTAAGTCCGTCCAGCAATGCAACGGGTTTGGGGTCCAAAAATGGCATTAGTGCGATCTGGGTTGCGGTTTAACGATACTCCCACCAACTGAGGATAGCGTTTTAACCACTCCTGTGCTTGGTCTTGAATTCCTGGTAAATTCCAGTCCTTCACAACCATTGTCAGCAACATTTCCCCTGTGCGGCGACCAATGCGTAAACTAAGATGGCGTACATGACCTGTGTGACTTTGTTCTTTGTAAATTTGCCAACCCTGCTTTTGGATGTCCTGTTTGACTTCTAACAGCAGTGGATTGAATCGTGCGTCTTGCACTGGGCATTGATTTAAGTTAATTAATTGGTGGCTACCTTTTTGGTAGTAACCAGCTTGAACTTGTCCAGCACCAGATATGCCTACAGGATAGGTAGCTTTGTTACGATAGCCTAAAGGTGAGGGACCAGCCAAAACCGGATCTACTGGTGGTTGTTGGAAACCGCCAATGTGTGACAAAGCTTGAATAACTTGATGGCGCTTGGCTTCTAGCTGGTACTGATAATCAATATGTTGCCACTGGCAACCACCACACTTGTCAGCCACAATACAACTAGGTCGGATGCGGTGAGGTGATGATTGCAATAATTGTATAAGTTTAGCATGGGCATATTTGGGTTTAACGTGTACCAGGCGGACAAGAGCGCGATCGCCCGTTACAGTATCAGGTACAAAGACTACCCGTTCATCCCAACGCCCCACACCATCTCCTGTATCACTTAAGTCTGTAATTGTAACTTCAATTAATTCACCCTGCAGCCATGTTTTAGTCATTGGTTAGTGGTTAGTGGTTAGTGGTTAGTGGTTAGTGGTTAGTGGTTAGTGG
>CAXTSI010000212.1:0-14179 GCA_964246695.1 uncultured bacterium | reverse complement strand
ACAGGAATGGGTACTCAGAAAGCAGTATCCCAATATGACCGACCAAGAAATCCGCGACGAACAATGGTCCTATTTATTGAATAGTAATGCACGAAAGCACGTATTACTCAATCGAATGATACGTGCGAGTCACGGATTTATTTTTCTTCTTTCCTTGCGTAGTATCGTTTCATTATCTCCTTGCGTTCCCGGCAACCTGGCTCGGTTTTGGGATAGCAGTAAGAGCAGACCCCGCGTTCGGAGCTTTTCTTACCCTTGAGTGGGCGATCGCACATCTTACAGGTAGGAAGTTGCTCACCTGAGGATTGGCGCGATCGCCATTCTTTGAGACGTTGATATCCTGATTTAGCCATATTGTTTCTCATGAGGATCAACTCGACCAATACCCAGTTCAAGTAATTTGAGCTTTACGTCTTCCGGGGATTGACCGCAGTAGTAATATTTTTTGTTTGTGCGCAAATCTGCCAAGTAGTATCCGGACATGCCACCATTGAGGCGAAATAACTCAATGGCGACTTGTTGGGGTGAGATGCCGTACAGCAAATTAAGGTCATCGTCGTCAGCAGTTTGCCTATATCTGAAAAAGAATCGACAAGGTTTCATCAGCCAACCGCCAACAACACGCTCAAACACGCGATAGTAGTCGGGGAGATAAACGGATTCTGCTGTTGTGTTCATTTTTCTAATGGATCGGCTCGACCAATACCCAGATCAAGCAATTTCTTCTTAACGTCGCTCCAGTCAGCGCCACAGTAGTAGTATTTTTTGTCTTTCAGGTTTGCCAAATAGTAACCAGGCTTGCCACCATTAATGCGGAACAGTTCAACAACCAATGAAGTTTTTGTTAAATCATGTCTAACTAGTGTTGACTTTAAATCGGTTGCAATTTGGCGAGGATTATAAAATGATTTTCCACTTTGAAAATACCAACGCGTTCCTTCGCGACAGTAAATTTGGTAATATATGGGGCAACAAATTTCAATGTTCATGTTTTAACATGGGAGTAGGAAAGCCCCTAGGGCTAGCTAGGGGCTTATTTATCTAGAGTTACTCAGAAGGCGACGAAGGTTCATCATCTTCGTCTTCTTCATTTTCGGCTTCGGCTATTTGGTCAAGAATGTCCTCAGTGTAGGTGACATCGATTCTGTCGCCTGTCTCTGGATTTACTTTGTACCAAACATCAGCATCAACGTGTTCGTATTCAACGCCCTTGGTTGTACTCCTGCTGCTGTCCGTTGCCGTTTTTGTCTTTGGGTTCAACCATTTTTTTCACCTCCTGATAAGGGTGTAGTTTTGTTTGTCCCTTATATTATTAATGATAACATTTCGGTTTTCAGGTGTCAATAGATACGAGAATACGGGTTATTTTGGGTGTAAGTAATTACTTTTTGATGAGGCGATCGCATACAATAAACCCCTACCACAAGGGTAGGGGTGCAGCATAAAATTCGGGCTATCTATTCTTTCAACTTAAATCTTTTTGTTCCCTGCCATCTAACTGTGAGATTGAAGACGAGAAGCGCGATCGCCTGTTACGCGCTGCTTGGATAATTACCTATCGTAGACAGCAAGGTGAACAAATTTCGGAATTGCATGAGAAGCGAATTATTAACAAATATTTACGCCATTGCTCAATTGATGTATTTTGGAAACGTAAACTTGCCCAAAACGGAGGACTTTTATATAATGCAAGTGGCGATAAAAAAACTATAGGTGACAAAATGACCAATCTAACATTTTCTGACTACCCTGTAATTGAGACGCAGGGGATAAAATTGTTGCCTAATAATTCTCCGTCTACAAAAAGACTAAGATTCCGAAGGTGTTAAGCTTAAATTGGATAGTAATAGACCACCATGCTGTACGCCATGAAGTTCACTTCAAAGAACCAGTTGAAATGTGCGTTTGTATGGATCGGGCGATTAATCAAGGGATAACTCCTGGGCGTGGAGTTTGGTGTCTGCTGCCAGAAGAGGTGAAACTTCTCGATCAACCACTTAAAGCCATTGATGATAACACAATACTTTATCTAGGTGCGCTGTGGTTGAGAAATCCTCATACCCGAAAAGAGGTAATGCCACTTGTTGCTTGTGTTGATAATGCAACTAAATTGTTGCCAAGGACAAGCGATCGCTTAAAGAAACGCAAGCGATTACATTGACATTCATGAATCTATTGGCTATTTTGGAATCAGCTTTACGAACACACTAACAAACACACCCTTTACGTACAAGCGTGCACTCCACCCTGATTGAGTGCGTTTTTTTTTAATATGCCAACATCCAGCAGCAAACTCATAATTTACCCAGGATATCAAGAGTACACATGTTGGTACTGCAACGAGGTTTCAGTTCCTAGAACTTTTGTTGCCAGTCATCCTGTTTGCGAGCACGAAGGTGCAAGCCTATGATGGGGCATCGCTGTGCGGAGGCGCTCATAGCTCAACCCTGTGCCGCTTCCACTAATAGAAAATCCAAGGGTTGCCAAAACTATAAAAAAGAAATTATATGGCGAAAAACAGGCGATTAAGTAGCGTGAAGCTTGTATGGGATTCAAAACCTGTAGGCGAGCCAAAACTACCAAGATGTAATATTGAACTGCGAATAATAGAAGTAGTGTTTCCCAAGAATTTTATTTATCAAGAATGCAAATAATTATCCGTTATTTTTTGTTCTAAAATAAACTGTTGTGTCCCAAACTTCCAACCCAAGAAGCTTCCCCCCATTTTTTGAGAAGGGATTCCAAGCTCAAAGTCCAATTTGTACTGATTCATTCCACGGGAGCGCATATTTCCCAAAGCATGGTTTCTGTTAATTAATTATTTGCACTTAACTCGTTTGTAGCCCTGACCATTCATACCAAGGCATAGCGAACCCAAGCCTATCTATTACCTTAAGCACTCCATCACCTGCGCTATCGAATAGCTCTTGGATTAGTCCTTTCTCTTTTGCTTCAATAAGCCTTTGTAATTGCTGCTCCGAAGGCTCTTGTACAGGCTGAAAGTTAGAGTAGGCACTAGCATTCTGCAATTTCTCCGGGGATGATGCTACGGATTTAGGTTTCTTGTCTGACTTTATGGCATTAATCAACATCCCAAAAAGCCTTTCCTTCTCTAATTTGTTTTCGCGCTCCAACCATTCCGCAGTCTCAACACACCAAGTAAGCGCATTGTTAAAGTGAGTATCTCCTTTCCAGTTACGTTTGATACTATCTTTCATTCCTGTCCCTATTGGAATGCGAAGTTGCAGCTTAATCTGAGTCATTACATCACCTAACTCATCTATATCAATATCCTCAAGTTCAACTGATGCATCAAATGTTTTGCTAGCAGGTGGTGTAGGTGTTGTAGGTGTTGCAACCACAGATAGGGGAATAGCCACAGATGATGCGGCATTTACCTTCGGTCGTATCCCCCCGGAAAGATGCCTTGCCATTGTCAGCCGGGGTGGCTTTACGTCAACTGTGTTTGGGATTCTATTTATCTGGTTATAGAGCAAGTCCACAGCCTCTTTAAGAATGAGCAGTATCTCATAGGCTTCAGTGCTCACATTTCCCCTGATTTCTTTTAATTCAAACCTTACCGCAGGCACTAATCGCCCGTCGTCAGTGGTGAACATGCCTCGCTCTGGATGGTTAGCAATGTCATCTTGGATCTGCTCCGGTGTACTTGGTTTTTCTCTATTAGCCATTGGTCAAACGATCTTATTTCAGATGATATAGTAATTCCTGATTAGCGCCCTAGTGAAGTAGTTGTGATAAGATTTCATTAAAAAGACAAGATGAATTACAAAGAAATGACCCCCCTTGAACAAGAAGAACAAGACCTAAAACAACAAATCATCGCAGAACTAGAGGACATCTCTCCTGGCTTAATGAAAGACGTGCTGAAGACAATCAGAGCCGAAAAAGCTCTTGAAGATGAGGAGGATGAAAGGGAGTCCCAAATTGCAATGGAAGAAGCCATTCGACTAGGAACTACTCCCCTAGAGGAGTTTGAGGCACAACTGGATAAGAGTGCGTGACATACCAAGTTGTATTAGCCCCACTTGCTACGAGGCAGATCGAAAAACTGCCCACAAATATTCAGCAGCGAGTTAGAGCAAAACTGAGAGACTTAGCCGACGATCCTCGCCCCTCTGGAGTCAAGAAATTAAAATCCGGTACGAATTACCGTATTCGTGTTGGCGACTACCGCATCATATACAAAATAGAAGACGATATCCTGCTAGTCACAGTGGTACGCGTCGGACATCGGAGAGATGTTTACAAATAGAGAAGCCGTCCTCGTGGACGACTTCCGCCCCTGATGACTGAAATTCATCAGACACTTCCCCAAATACAGGAATGCGCTGCATAGGAGCAAAATCATTATGACGCGAGAAGATTACGTAAGGTCTTTATTAAGAAAAAATTATCCAACCCAGGTTGCTGCGTCGCAAGCATTGGGAATCGAAGAAAATACAGTCCGTCGCTACTTCAATAACTTACGCAAGCCTGGTGATGCGGTGTGTAGAGCGGTTCAACTGCTTGACTTTGTGCGATCGCAGGGACTAGAGCCACCACCACCACCAATGTTTGATTAATAGCAATACCAATGGCTATAGAAACCCGTCTTTATGGCGGGTTATTTATTGGATATCAACTATCAAACTGTTATCAACTGAAATGATGAGCAAGGATGATTCTGAATTGTGATTGGGTCGGCAAGGTTGAAGCCCAAACCATTCTAAAAATAAAGGAAGCCCAGCTACGGAACGATACAGCGTTGCTGCTCGAACTGGAAACAGAAGGGTTTGATTACATCCCTTACTGTGACAAGGGTTACGGGCGCAAATCAATGCAAGTGCTGATTGAATTTCGGATTCTTGTACGCACTCGTGGAAGAACGCGAGCAATCTTGGAAATTAATAAACACATGGAGGAGTACTTTGAACGAGAAAGATAAAGAAGCAGTGAAAGCCGCGAAGGGAACCTCCCCCCATAAAGTTCCTAAGTCGAGAAGCCAGCAGTCCGCTCAAACTGGCGGAGAACACATACAGCAGCAACTGAAAACTCAAGCAGAACAAGTAGGAATAGTGCTTGCTGACAACTTTCAAGCCCAGGCGCTGATGACGATGATACAAAGTCTTGAATCTGGGACTTATGGTCCGAAAACGACAGCAATTCTAGAGGCGATCGCCTCCGGAACACGCAGCCCTTTGGAGTGTTGGAGCAACGAAATACAAGCTTGGCACGAGCCGCCTCTGCTAGCTGCAGCAGCCGAATCAAATGGTTGATACTGCTGTCATTGTGTTTCGTTCCTAAAACCAAAAACACTTGCCCTGCTAAGCGCGATCGCCCTCGCCCTCGTCACTGGCATCTTACTTTCACTTGCAATCCGTACAAAAATAGCAATTCCCTTAATCCTAGGTGGGGGCATGTTTAGTGTTGGAGCGATCGCGCTGACTACCAAAAAATCATAAAACACCTGAAATAACGCATGCCTTACCACCTAAATTACTACGACTAAAAGCCATAAACCGTTTGAGTATCTATGGTTTTTGGTTTTTGTTGGGAGTGGCGATCGCAAACCTCTCCCGCCTTGTCCCCAGTGGCTGGATACTTTACTGGGTGTTCTTGTTTGCGGCATCTGGATATTTTATGTTTGTGTCTCCTACTGATTCGACAGAATCCACTATTGCCATTAGAAGAATAGCTGGCTTTGCCCTTTTACTCAGCTGCACTGCTTTTTGGGATTGGGTTGTGGCAGTCGTTAGCCTTCCAGTTCACATCTTTTTATGGATACTGCCAGTTTGGCAGTGCGCAATACTAGCTGTTGTTGCACTGATGTTATTAGCTGAGATCTTGCACCATTCTCAACAAGGTGAGAGAAACCGGGTTTGTGAACGAAAAAGTAAGGGTTTTAGCTTTACTGATTCGCAACAAACCCGGTTTCTGGCAGTGGTGCAAGATGTAAGTTAGGCGTTGTTATTGGGTTGTTGGCGTGAAAGGTGCGTTGGGTGTAAGTTGTGGATTGCTGATGAGCGGGGCTTTTCTCGCGCTGTGTGGCGTTACTGGGCGGTTTGACGCGCAGTACAGTTACTGCGATCGCACCACAACTCCTTGCACCCAAGTTTCCGCCCCAGTGTGGTATGGCATCCGTGAACTTGACGCGCACTTCACCCCAGGATCAGGTCTGTCTAGGACAATTGCAAGCCTTTTGGGTATGGCTTTCTGCGGAGTATCGATTCTGGTATCGGCATCCGCGCTAGATAAAGAGCAGGTATTATTCGCCTTAGAGTTGGAGGCAAAAGCCCTAGAAGCGGCATCCTCGGTTTTACTGAAAGAGGAAGAATTGGAGAAAGTGGCGATCGCCTCAGAAATGCGCGTCAAAGACTTCCAGCGAGAACTAACCGACGGCTATGCCTACCTTCATTTGGAGAAAAATCCACATCTAATTGACGAATTGACTAGGCAGCCAGAACCGAAAGACGACGAAACTGACACCCCAGTATCGCCACCGATCCCGGAACCGTCGGCTTCGGTCCCGGAACCTCTTGAACCCAAGATACCACCGGGGATTCATCTCATGTTGGATTCGGATTTAAGGGAGGTCATAGACGCCGGTATTCTTAATTTAGTAGGGGCACAGGGCAGTGGCAAAACGTCTACTAGCTGCATGGTATTGCGCTATCGGATATGGAAAGGTGTGGGCAATTCTTTTTAATATTGGGAAAATTTTGTTTTTTGCGATCGCCAAAAAATAAGAAAACAGCCATCGACTTTATTGAAGACGGCTGTTTTCAACTTAACTAGAGTATTACTTGAAAAGGTATATTTTCTAAATCCACAGTTGCTTCCGGAAAGACTTCTGTCAGATTTTTAATTTTTGCGCCGGCAGCATTCCTGTGTCCGCCTCCACCAAAAGAACTTGCGATCGCACTCACATCAAAGTTAGTAGAGCCTTTTTTGTCGCTCCTAAAGCTTAATGTCCAGTCTCCTTCCTCCATTTGCGTGTAAGACATGACGAATGGGGTTGAAGGATAGTTCTTGTACAAGTAAGAGCAAACATCTGAGGTGAGACGTACATCTGAGAGGGGAATTTCTACAACGATGATTTTAAATCGATCAACGATCCTCCAGTAAGCTTGAATCGCAATTTCAGCCACTCGCTTACGCTTTGGCTGCAGTAATCGCTTTCCGAACGGTGCAAATGCTTCTATTAGTTGCTCTTGGGACAATCTTTCAAGGGCATCGAATAGGGCAAACGATCGCCCTATATTTGCTACTGCTTCATGAATTTCCTCAGACTCTGGTAGGTCAAAATCCCATAAATCGCGGTCTTTAACATAGTTCAAAAATGCAGGTACTTGTAAAGTGGGAAAGAAATGCTTCCAAGTCAGTGTTGCACCACATTCTGATAGATCGAATTTCTTCAGGATGCGATCGCCTCATAATTATCATCTTCCCCAATGTACAGGGTGTTAATGCGACATGCCATCGTTTTTGCAAGGGCGATCGCAGCGCTTTTGTCATCGGGGCTTCCATCGGAAATGAGCAATAGCAGACTAGGATTGTACTGCTTAGCTGCTTCAAGCCCTAAACACAAGTCTGTGTTACCCATTGGTTCTGGGATTGATTGCAAGTTGGGCAGAATTACTGCTCTATTGGAAAATGTAACTACGCATTCTTTTTCAGCTAGAGGGCGGTCAACTGCTTTGCGTAAAATATCTATTTTACGAATCCCGTTCTCAACGGTTGCCTGCATAGAACCAGAAACATCTATCAAAATTACGATATTGTTAGATGTTTCGTTGTTGATTCGTTGGGCGAAATATGATAACGAGTTATTATTTGTTGGGGACAGTTTAGAAGCTGCATTAATTATCTGTTGAAATTTTGAGGATAAGTTAGACACTTTCTTTAACTCCTATCGATTTCAAATATGTGGCAAAATGTGATTCAGAAGGTGTGACGTTCCCGTAGGTATCAGGAATTGTTATATTTTCCTTCCAAGTTTTTGCAATTAGAGTCAAAAATTCCTTTAATTCATGCTGCTTGTCATCGAACCAGCATTTACTACCAGTCCCTTCCAATTCCCCAGTGCTTTCAATGTGAGTGAATTGTTGTAGCATGGAATAAATCCTTTTTGGTTTAGGGATTACACTCATGCGATCGCACATCTGTAGGAGGAAGGCGATCGCATGAGTGTTTTTGGTTGTTAAATCTATTTTAATCAATACAATCAATACGTATCAATACAATTATCTCAATACGTTTGCAATACACCTGTGGTGGCTCTAGATTAGGGATATAGGGAGACAAGAAATGGTGGCTTATGGCTAAAAAGCAAAGAACTTTTATTTCGGTCGAGATCGACCCAGAGAAAAAAGATGAGTTTATGAACAGACTAAAGCAGGACAGTAAAACCGCTACAGAGGTGATCTTGGGTTTTGTCGATGCGTACTTGAGTACAAAGCAGCAAGAAGCAACGGACGTAACTGAACTGAAAAAGAGGCTGGAAGCCGTGGAACAAAAAATAGGTATGGAAAATACTCGTTTGGTGGGGGAATCAACCGCCTGAGAGACGAAAACCAGTCTCTCAGGCAAATTCACGCTCAGTTATTAGATCTGTTGAGTAAAGAAAAGCCCGCCACTAACCAAGAGGCGGGTTAATTTTTCAAAAGGCGTTGTATTCGTATTGATTGTATAGTATTGTCAATACGAGTATGATAAATAGTTCAAATCCCGCTTCTACACAAAATGACCTTTTCCCCAAAAGAACCCTACCGACCACCAGAAGAAGATCCGAAGCCAAATGGAAAACAGGAACCTAAGGAAGATGCCAAGCAATTGGAACAATCGCCTCCCCCTCCTCCTCCAAAAACTGAAGACGGCAATGGAATAGACGACGACCCTGGCATTTTCAAGCGAAAGTAGTATGGATTTTCTACCTAAACACAACTACCGTATTTATCGAAAAGCAAAGTCTCAAGACTGGTTTTTTGTAAAATTTTCCTACGAGGATCAAGACTCAGAAAACCAGATATGGGCTTGCGGACTAACGCACAAGAAGATAGTGCTAAACCTTTTTAAGCTGACTGGTGGGAGTACTGGCTACTACTTAGTGGATATTGATCGCCAAAAATTTTACTACGGAGGACCCACCCTACAGTTTATCAAAGTCAGGCTGAAAGATTTGAATGGCTTGATCGAAGCCAACACATTTGAATCCAGCAGACGCTCATGTGTCCAAATATCAGAAAAACTTGTTAATCCAGCAGAAGAAACTGACGAGTGCTGCCTGATCTATGAAATGACCCACATAAACAGATTCAGACCCTATGAGGCAGCACAGTTTACCAGTGCTGCTGAAGCAAAAGATTTCGCCATCAACAAAAGAGAACTTTACCAAAAGTTCCTAGATGTGAACGGCGGTCAGCTTGGGTTCTACGTTTACAAACCCTCTACTGATGAGGTGCTGTACTTCGACCGAATCCGTGACTTGAAACAGGCAATTAGTGCGACTTAACCAAAGCGCCAAACTACGCCCAAACTGAACCTTGACAATTAAATGTGCCACCAACGCTGCCATTTTCGGGCAGTATTGGTGGAGGAGGACAGGGAAACTAGGTACGCCATCTGCGGGAGCATTCTGATTCTTTCTAGAGTGTTGCGAAAATTCTGCCGTCGCCGATCATTTTCCGCCTCTCTCAAGGCAATAGAAGCAACGTGTTGTAGCCAAGAATGAGTTTGTTCAGGTTTTAATATCAACAAGAAGGAAGTAGAAGAAATTTTTGAGAAAGGTCGATTGTTAGGCGTTCGCTGTGACATTGAAACTTGGGAAAATTTTCGCGCAGGGGCTGGAACGGGGAAATTAGGTTTTTGAAATTTAGTTCAATTTTAGTTCAGCAAGTTTAGCTATTTGTTTAAAGCCTTTGCCTGTATAGCTTTTATGTAGTTGAAATACCGCACCATACGCGGAGTAATACCGCTGACAACTGCGTTACTTAGTTCTTTGATCGTTAGGTGTTTAGACATTTGGTAGCAAAACCTGCCAGTATAATTCGTAATTCGTAATTACCCTACGCATGAATGCGCCTGCAAGGGAATAACGATCGGCTAAGGGATCTCAGAATCCTGAAATACTTGTTGCTTCCTCGCATACACATGGGAATACTAGCAGAAAGTTCTTATGCGAGGTACTAAATGAAGGCTCTAAGTATTTTGGCAACAGTATTTTTATTTACCAGCGCTGTACCTGCCTTTGCTGATGACAGCGACTACCAGCTATGGAGGTGGGACACTAATAATATTAAAATGTCCGACATTCGATTTAACCCTGAGTTTCTAATTATGTCAGTACCTACAGAAAACTCAAAGGGGAGTAAATTTGAATTGACTGTACAGTGCGGCAATAATCCAAATTTTTACTACAAGCAATTGGCATTACAAAGCAGAGTTGAAACGATGGAAACGGACAAAGAGTTGGTGACGAAGCTTTGCACCCAAGCTTTTGCTCTCAGAGATGTGTACATGCGCGCCTTACTGGCAACAGAAACCTGTAAACGGATAAATTGGCAATATGGTATCCGTAGCATCCCCGTTGCTTTATATGGCGACCTTGCCAGAAAAAAACATCGGGTTCATGATGGATTTGCCTGTGATTTGTAATAGAACTTTTCCTCTTTTACGGGAGGGGTTGGGGGGCAAGCAAGCAGTTGTTATGAGTGTTTCCGCAGATCAGAACTTCGGTGGTGTGAATGACAATGAAACCAGTGCTGTTCGCGCAGCGTCTGGTGCTACTGAGAAGAAAGGTTTCCTTTTGTAGGCAACTAGCGATCCTCGAAGGGTTTTCCCAAGTTACAGGCTCCGAACGTGAAGAGGTTTTTCCAGGATAATTGAATTAGTGTTCTAAGCTTGGTTGCATAAAAACACACAATCAGACCTATTAATTTTGTGAAAAGATACAAACTCAAAACACCTAAGAATATTTTGAATGTATTTGCATTAGTAGATAGATAAGTACATTGCTACAAAAGTGACGCACTACGAAAGCAGATTGGCGATAAGTTTGTAACTAAGATAAAAAAGAGTTGATATGAAAAAGCAATTATTGAGTATAGCGATCGCATTACCAACAGTATTATTAGGTGCAGTTCCCAGCTTGGCGAATACCTTAACAATTGCCCTAGTCAAAGCAGATAGTCCACAGGTAACAGTGTCTACAAAATTGCCAGTCCTGAAAGCATCTTGTCGCCTCTCTAGTGGCTGTAGCAAGAAATCTCACCCCCAAAAAGTCGGAACTGAGCCAACACCAACACCAACACCAACACCAACAAATCCACCGAAACCTCCTTGTCCCCTACCCAGACTCTGTTAAGTAGAAGCGTTTAGTAAAGGGTTTTGCTTAAGTTGACATCAATGACAAAACAATTAAAAATTAAAAATTAAAAATGTAAAATTACTGAAAAAATGAACGTTGTGGTTGTTGCCACTTCAAAAAAAATAATTGTACCCAACTCCTAGCAGCGCTCTTGTACAAGGCGTCCCAATACTGCTCGGTTAAGCAAAAATTAGAAACCCGGTTTCTCAAAGAAACCGGGTTTCTGGCACCTCACTAGCACCTCAACAATCCTTAACCGAGCAGTATTGCAAGGCGTCCTTGTTCTGTGAGCTTACAGATGAGCGACGCTCCATTTAATTTTTAATTTTTAATTTTTAATTTTTAATTTAAGCGAAGCTACTCTCAACTAGAACAAAGTTTTTTCTCGTTTGGGCTGACCTGAGAATTGGTGTGAAGATAATCGTGCAGCCAAGAACACGCACCCTTGATTAAAGAATCCAGTTCCAAGGTTTTCACGAATTTAGCATCAAAATCCCAGAGTCTGACAGTACCGTCTAAACTGCCGGAAATCAAAGTCTTGCCGTCAGAGCTAAACTTGACACTCATGACAGCATTCCCATGCTCTGGGAGGGTTTTTAGCAGCCGACCATCTAAGCGCCAGAGTTTCACGGTTTTGTCTTCGCTGGCGGAAGCAATCGTTTGACCATCAGGAGAAAAGCTACTGCTACGGACGGCATCGCTATGTCCTTGAAGAGTACTGAGTAGCTGTCCGTCACTACTCCTCCAGAGTTTTACGGTTTTATCAGCACTACTTGAGGCAATAATTTTGCCGTCGGGACTGAAACTGACACCATATATCCATTGGTTATGCCCAGGGAGAGTTCTTAGCAAGCGACCAGTGCGACTGCTCCAGAGTTTAATGGTATTGTCAGCACCAGCTGAGGCAATAGTCTGACCGTCTGGGCTGAAACTGACTGCATAAACCTCTGCCTGATGCCCTTGAAGGGTTTGAATCAAAGTGCCATCACTAGTCCGCCAAAGTTTGACAGTGTTATCACGACTAGCAGTCGCAATGGTATTACCTTGTGGGCTGAAACTGACCTTATTGACTTCATCGGTATGCCCAGTCAGGGTGTGGAGCAATTCACCATCACTCGTCCGCCAAAGTTTAACGGTTTTATCAGCACTAACTGAGGCAATAATCTGACCATTGGGAGCAAAGCTGATGCCGTAAACAGCATTCTTATGACCTGATAAAGTTCTGAGTAAAGTTCCGTCGCTACGCCGCCAAAGTTTAATGGTTCCGTCCGAATTTCCTGAGGCGATTATACTACCGTCAGGACTAAAATTCACACCATAAACTCCACCACTATGGCCAACCAAGATTTGCAGCAAAGAACTGTCCCGACGCTGCCAAAGTCTAATCGTTCCATCCAAACTAGCTGTGGCAATGGTCTTGCCGTTGGGACTGAAACTCACGCCACTCACCCCACCGTTATGCCCTTTGAAAGTTTCTAGTTCTATACCGTTCAGACTCCAAAGTTTAACGGTGTTGTCTTGACTGGCTGAGGCAATTGTCTTACCATCAGGGCTGAAAGCAATAGCCAAGACTGAATCACTGTGCCCACTTAGAGTCTGCAGCAGCTGACCGTCGCTACTCCTCCAAAGTTTAACAGTGTGGTCACGACTTGCTGAAGCAATTGTCTTGCCGTCGGGGCTGAAAGTTATGCTGTTGATCCAATCATTATGCCCACTTAGAGTGTGCAACAGCTGACCGTCGCTACTACTCCAAAGTTTAACGGTTTTATCCTCACTGCCTGAAGCTATAGTTTTACCATCGGGACTGAAGCTGACGCTAATGACTCCATCGGTGTGTCCATTCAGGGTTTTAAGCAGGCGACCGTCGCTAGCACTCCAGAGTTTAATCGTATTGTCAGCATTGGCGGAGGCAATAGTTTTGCCATCAGGGCTAAAACTAGCCGCTTGGTTATATACTTGAATTGTTAATAGCAGGCGACCGTCACTCACTCTCCAGAGTTTAATCGTCTTGTCAACACTGGCGGAGGCAATGGTCTTACCATCGAGAGCAAAGCTAATGCTAGAGACTGCATTGCTATGCCCAGTTAAGGTTTTTAACAAGCGACCATCACTGCTCCAGAGTTTGATAGTCTTGTCTAAACCGACAGAAGCAAGCAGTTGCCCATCAGGACTGAAACTCACACTCACAACCCCAGCACTATGCCCTTCTAAACGGTTGCGTTCTTGAATTCCAGAGAATACCTGCCTCATCTCACTGACCGTCACCGATTTCACATCTGCTGGGGCGCCAAAAGTATTATTTAGCTGTTTCCCAGCCTTGACACTGGCAATGAGTGCCTCAATCTGCTGATTTGATAAAAGATTAGCTTTGGATGACGAATTTAATGCGTCAATTTCTCTCATCTGTGCTTCTCGTCCTTGCCAGTAAGCTAACCCAGCGAAACTGCAAGCTGCTATTCCCAAACCACTCAGTGCAACTACAGCCCTTTGGGCTTGTTTGAGTCTTGTTTTTTCTTGAAGTTGCTGTCGTTTTCTTTCTGCTAAACAAGCTTCAATAAACCGTTGAACATCAGCAGAGAGTTCATCGGTCCACTTAATATAAATATCTTCTGCCTCTGCTAGCCGCACTCCCTGCAACAAAAAATCAGATTGCTGACCACTTTGCAACCACAGTTGGGAAGCTTGTTCAATTTGCCTTTGTTTTCGCAGGCGATCGCGATTTTCCTCTAACCACCAGCGCAAAGTTGACCAATGACGAATGAGGATTTCATGCGCAACTTCTACTGTCACGGTGGGGAGTGGGGAGTGGGGAGT
>CAXTSI010000211.1:0-14186 GCA_964246695.1 uncultured bacterium | reverse complement strand
GCGATTAATTAGGCAATGGGTATGTTCCAGGGCACTCCCCCCTGAACGGTTACATTTCAGGGTTTATACGATTTTGATTTGAGAACTTTTTATGAAACTAGTAATCTGGTTCAAGGACTTAATCTAAGTCAGGGTAGTATACGTAATCCAGATCCGGCGATCGCAGAAGTTCAAGCTGAAACCGCTGCTGCTGTCGCCGCCCAGTTGCCAGTAACTGGGAGCGGAGTAGTTGAAAACCCATCTTTTTTAAGGCTGACTCCTAGTTCTTCAAACTTGTCTAGCCAAAAGACTATTAGAGACAATTCCCCAACAAACACTTTACTGGAAATAGGACAAATCCTGCCCAATAATGGGGTTAATGTTGGTGCTGGCAACAGCCTAGTAAATGGCAAAGAGCCTACTACTGTTAGAGAAACAGAGACACCAATCCAAACCGCCACCCCACAGCCACCACCACCAACGATCGCACCCCCAATCCAAACCACCACCCCACAGCCACCACCACCAGTGGAACAACGACCAACTAATCCCTCACGAATTCAACAACGACTCAATCCCAAGTAGATGCCTGGAGGGGCGGCGTACTCGTTAGCTAAATCCAAAAGAAGCCCCACGTCTCACCCGAAGGGGAGCGTGGGATGAATTTTGGGGTAACGACGCTCATGATCTCCGACTAACATCAGCCGCTAGGCTGATAAGGGAGCGGGGTGCTTGAGGAGTTACCATTTTCAGGTCGGTATTGACCTTCAATGTATCGTCTCAAAGTTGTGATGGTCACACCACCACAACTAGCGACAAAATACGACCCATTCCAAAAAACATCTTTTGTGTAGAAACGGCTTAGATGTTCTGCGAACTCTTGTCTCAGCTTACGAGACGTAACTGATTTGATATTGCTAACAAGTGTACTTAACTGTAAGTCAGGATGATACTGAAATAAGGCATGTACATGGTCAGTTTCCCCGTTAAATTCAACAAGCTTGCACTCCCATTTAATTAATAATTCTTCAAGAATGGTGTGCAAGCGAGTCAACATCTCCACAGTAAAGACTTTTCGCCTATATTTTGTGGTCAAAACCAAGTGTACCTTAAGGTCGCTGACTGACCTGCCCTTTGAAATAAAATCATTTCTCATAGCCATTCCTGAAACTTTGCTATAATCACTGTAGTCTATAATAACAACACTCATAGAAAGGAGGTGATTCCTACGCTACTGAACTACCAATACCGGATGTATCCAGATACCAATCAAAAGCTAGAACTTAATGAATGGCTGAGAATTTGTCAGTATTGGTACAATTGGCAGCTAGGAGAAAGATTTACTTGGTGGCAAGATAATAATTTACAGCTTAAATCCTTTCCCTGGTGGAAAGAACTTTTTCCGTCTTTGTTTGACACAAAGCCTGATTATTATAATCAGAAAGCACAGCTACCAATAATCAAGCAAGATTTAAAAAAAGTAGGGCATAGTGGCGAACTGCTTGATTTCAAACGGGTTCCTTCTCAAACTTTGCAAGATGTCTCGAAGCGTGTTGATCTAGCATTTTCGAGATTTCTAAAAGGGGACGACAATGGCTTGAAAAGTGGCAAGCCCCGTTTTAAAAATGCTGCTAGCTTCCGAACAATAAGGATTGAGGGTCAAGCGGTAACTATTGAACGAGTCGAAAAAGATTGGTTATTCTTGTCAATTTCTAAGCTTGCTGGGTGGATTAAGGTGAGATTGCATCGACCTTTACCCGATGGGTTCACACTCAAGAACATCCTAGTTACCTTGAAGGCTGACGGCTGGTATTTGACCATCGCTCTTGACGACCCAACCGTACCAACATTTAACCCAGATGAAATTACCCCAAATTGGGATAATTCAATGGGAATGGACGCTGTACTGCATGAAAACGACTACCTAGCTACCTCCGATGGCGAGAAACTACCATCTTTAAAGTCTTTTCGCAAATCTCAAGATAGACTAGCCAAAGTATCTAGACGAAAAGCTGTTAAGAAAAAGGGCAGCGCTAAGCGTCGCAAGCTAACTAATAGAGAAGCGCGGGAACATCAACGCATTGCCCGTTCACGTAAAGACCACGCTTATAAAACTGCTCACAAAATAGTACGCACTGGCAAGAAAGTTTTCTTTCATGAAGACCTTAATCTTCGTGGTTTAACCAAGCGCAATAAAGCCAAAAAAGATGATGACGGAAAGTTCATTGCTAATGGACAAAGCGCCAAATCGGGATTGAACAAATCCTGGTTGGATGCTGGTTTTGGTCAATTCTTCACTACACTGGACTACATAGCCTCAAAAGCTGGAGCAATTGTAGTGAAGGTAAATCCTGCATACACTTCGCAATTATTGGCATACCGTGATGAGTTCGTATTTACGGATTGCTCTATCAGGACTTATTTTGACCTGAAAGAATTGCTTAACGTTGACCGGGACATTAATGCCTCTATCAACATTAAGCGTGTGGGGCTGGGACTGTTCCCCACAATAAAAAGCCTGAAGGGGAAAGTAACTATTAAAGTTACTGCGACAGCTAGTACCTCCAAGGAAGTTCTAGAAATCCTGCGTAAGCTCGACACAGCGTCTAAAAACTGTGTTCATGGGATGCTAGAAGCCCACAGTGAACAGCTTGCTGTCACTGTGCGGTAGTTCACGGAAGTGTCTTGAATGAGGTTAGGTCCACGGTGTGGTAGGAGTTTCTGAATCATCTTCTAAAGGTAAAGTAGGCATTGATGATTGGCGTGTGTCGTCATTTATCAACTCCTCTAGTGCCTCAAGAGCTAGGGATGCAGATTGATAACGCTGTTGGAAGTTTTCCAAAACCATTTTGCTCAGAATACTAGCCAGAGAATGGCTTACGAATGCTAAGGCACTCCATTTCAACTCGCCATTAGCATCTCTTTCTATCTCATGGGGAGCTATACCAGTTAAGGCTTTTATGCCTACCATGCCGAGTGCATAGATGTCACTGCTGTATTGTGGACGCCCAAAACATTGCTCACTTGGTGCATAACCTTTAGTACCAATGCCAATGGTGAAGGCGTTTTGCTCTTGATTATCAAGTAGTTGTGTCGTGACTTCTTTGACGGCACCAAAGTCAATCAGTACCAGTTTGCCGTCTGAGTCTCGCCGGATAATATTGTTGGGTTTAATATCCCGGTGGATGACGCCATTTTGATGGACAAATGCCAATATTTGCAATAAGTCTCGCAAAATCTCGATAACTGTAGTTTCATTGATGGGTTTGCCTGTTGGCAGTTCTTGACTCAGATCGTGACCGATTATATACTCTTGAACTAAATAAAATTCTTCTGACTCTTCAAAGTAAGCTAAAAGCTGAGGTATCTGGTTGTTTGTTCCCAATTTTTGGAGGGTTTGGGCTTCTGAATTAAATAAACGTCTGGCAACTATCAACTCCTCTGGTTTATTGTGGGCTGGTTTTAGTTGCTTAACAACACAGAGAGGGTTGCCTGGAAGTCTCATATCTTCGGCAATATAGGTTTCGCTAAATCCACCTGCACCTAGAACTTTGACAATTTTATAGCGCCCATCAAGGACTTTTCCCGATCTGGCTATTTCCTTTTGCTGGAGTAAATCTTTCAGGTCATCCTGTTGACTAAGAATCTCTTGGACAACATGGTGAGATGCATATTTCTGACAAATATCTATTAATTGACTTTTTCTGAATATTTCCCTAGCCACCTCAGTTCCCAAGTAGCAGAGTCCGACAGTGGCGATCGCTACTACTGGCACAGTAGTCGGGAAAATTAACTGACCATAAACGAAGAATACATAGCTAATTCCGGACCAGGTCGTGGCAAGAGCGAAACTGAGGAACAATCTACTTATACCCCGCTGAGGAGTGGAAATTATTACTCCACATCCACCAACTAAAGCAAGTACAAACAAACCACTCCAGAGATCGCTCTTCATTGCTGGCGCGATCGCTTTACCTGCCATTAAAGTTGCGATCGCCGCCGCGTGAATTTCTATTCCCGACATGTGGTCAGGATTCAGCCAGCCTTCAGCACCAGTGGCGTGATAATCGTTTCCCAACTTGCTTGTTGCCCCAATCAGCACAATTTTGTCTTTAAAAACCTTTCCCTGCTGCAAATAGGTGTTCCAATTTTGTGGGTCAAGTACGTAGGAGAAGGGAATGACGTCAAATGTACCCGCAGGTCCGTCAAAATAAATTTGATTGCCTTGAGGTCGGGGATAATTTACTTGGGCTGCTCTAAGAACTGCTTCATCAAAGGATGGTATTTTCTCTGTCAGAGCATTACCTAACAACTTGGGAAACTCGCTGGCAAATTTGCGAATTTTACCATCTACGTCTAAGGGAAAATTAACCGAACCAATGGATACAGACCCTGTAAGAAACATTTGCTGCGGCAGCTTCAGTTGTATGAAGCTGCCGCAGCAAATGTTTCAGAATTTTCGTAATCCGCAGCTAAAGTAACTTGACCTCCATAACGCTGCAATAACTGCCGTAACTTTTCATCGTCATCTTTGCCGTAACTACTTTCTGTATCAAAAATCACGTCTAAAGCTACAGATTTTGCCCCGGCTCGAATCAACTTCTCAGTAACTTGGGCGTATGCCTCACGTTTAAAGGGAAAAGCTTTTAATGGTTCCCAGTAGGCATACTGTTGTGGATTTGTTTTATAGTACTGTGCTGGGACTGATATAGACTGATCGTCAATTGCCAGAATCACTATGTCTTTCGTCGGAGTTAACGGTCCCCGCAGTACATAAAACAATGTTTGCGCCTGACTTTCCATAAATTGAGCCAAGTCCAAACTAGAAGCTGCTAGCATTGCTGCTCCTACTGCCAAAGTGACATTGAGCGTATGACCTAAGCGAACCATTAGCTTTAATGAGCGTGCCAACCCCGTAGAAGTCGCTTTTGTTGGTTTATTTGACAGTTGATTGGCAGCAGAAATATATTTTTTAGTTAATGTAGATCTAGGTTCTTCTACCATATTGTTTTACTTATAATGCCTTTATTTACGAAGAAGTAGTCAGGAGCCAAGAGCCAGAATGGTTGCTGTTGGATTGGTGAATGACTCTTGAGTTAAATGCCCACCCTTAATGGATGGAACCATCAAAATAAATTATTATCAACATTTATTAAACACCATCCCCTTATGGATAGGGTTCTCCTGACGCCTGACTTTCTTCATTTTGTGTAACAACTATGAAATTAGACTTCTATGGGACTTCCAATTAAAAAAATCTGTAATGAGTGTAGGGTGCGCTCTGACGACGAGAGTACGGCACCACAACAAGCTAAAACGGTGCCGTATCCGAAGAGCGCTCCCGTTGGAATGGATAATTTATTTTTTGGTATTCCCTATGAGAATCTTATAGTTTTGTAAAGTATCCTCTATTCTTCACAAAACTTGTGTAAGTGTTACTTTTTTGTAAACACCCGGTTTTTGCGGCACACCCGTTAAATTAGGAGGCATATAAACCAAATCCTCGTCTTACGGGCTGAAGACGCGCTCCTAGTCATGTTTATGCAAGTGTCTTGGAGATTCTGCCACCACTGCTGCACTGCTACTCTATCTAATGGGAAGCACCAAGCACCAGCACCACAACTTCTTATTAAGGCATAGAGGTGCGAGGGGCGTCCTACCCTATAGCAAGCATTTCTTTGGGTGTCAATACCAACGTTTCTCCCAGGAGTACAAGAACAGATGCAATCTACACCCTGCCCCTATCTATTAAATACCTCTTTAGGAGTAAACTTGACTGGTATACAGCTAAGCATGCTGTTATTAAGTCAACTTTATGGGTAGATTTTGATTAGGGTATGCCTATGACCACGCCGAGGGTGAAAAAAGTTTTGCACATGTTAAGCTTAACATCAATGTTTCACGCGATTTTCTATTGTAAGAGAGGTTAGATACAAGCTATATATGACAATATGTATATAGATATTAGCAAACTTATTATTTTATAATTGCTATAATCTATTGTTCAATCTAAATTCTTTTCTATTATTAGGTGTAATTTTCTATGGGTTCTCCGATGAATCGTCTGTCTATTTTTGTAGACGGAAACAATATGTTCTATGCTCAACAAAAAAATGGCTGGTTTTTTGACCCAAGACGGGTCTTAGATTACTTCAAACACGAGCAGTCAGAGACCACCTTAATCAATGCATTCTGGTACACTGGTTTAAAAGACCCCCAAGATCAGCGCGGTTTCAGAGATGCTCTAATTAGTTTGGGATATACAGTCAGAACTAAAATTCTTAAAGAATACTATGATGATTCTTCTGGTCGTTACTCTCAAAAAGCAAATTTAGATATTGAAATTGTTGTAGATATGTTTAATACAGTAGATCAGTATGACAGAGTAGTTTTATTCAGCGGAGATGGAGATTTTGAAAGAGCGATTGAACTATTACGCTCAAAAAATACTCATATTACAGTAGTGTCAACAGAAGGAATGATAGCTAGAGAATTACGTAATGCTACGGACAGATATATAGACTTAAACGATATCCGCGACCAAATAGAAAAAACAGAAGGCTAGTAGCCTTAGGAATTATTTTCTCCAAAGGTAAGAGTAAAAAAATAGAGTTATAAGGTATTTTAAGCGAAAAGTCAAAATTAAACAACGAGATGGAAATGAATACCAAATCAGATAAAATTATCATTTTTGACACCACACTCCGAGATGGTGAGCAGAGTCCGGGAGCAACGCTGAATATAGATGAAAAGCTAGTAATAGCAAAGCAACTGGCGCGTCTGGGTGTTGATGTAATCGAAGCCGGGTTCGCCTTTGCTAGTCCTGGAGATAAGGACGCCATTAGCAAAATTGCCGAAATAGTGGGAACAGAAGATGGTCCGATAATTTGCTCTTTGGCAAGAGCGCGGCAGGATGATATTAAAGCAGCAGCAGAAGCTATAAAACCATCTGCTAAAGGTAGAATTCATACTTTTCTGGCCACAAGCGATATTCACCTCAAGTACAAACTGAAAAAAACAAGATCGGAAGTGCTAGCGATCGCCGAAGAAATGGTGGCTTATGCCAAAACCTTCACGGCTGATGTAGAATTTTCTCCGGAAGATGCCGGACGATCTGAGCCGGAATTTCTTTACGAAGTATTAGAGCGAGTAATCACTGCAGGCGCAACAACAGTTAATATTCCTGACACTGTCGGCTACATCACACCTACTGAATTTGGAGCGCTGATTAAGGGTATTAAAGAAAACGTACCTAATATAGACCAAGCAATTATTTCCGTTCATGGACATAATGATTTAGGTTTAGCAGTTGCCAACTTCTTAGAAGCCGTGAAAAATGGTGCACGGCAGTTAGAATGTACCATAAACGGTATTGGTGAGCGAGCGGGAAATGCAGCGCTAGAAGAATTGGTAATGGCTTTGTATGTGAGACGGCAATATTTCAATCCGTTTTTTGGACGCCCAGTTGATTCTGAAGAACTTTTAACAAATATTGACACTAGGCAAATTTACAAAACCTCACGCTTAGTTTCTAATTTGACGGGAATGCTAGTGCAGCCAAATAAAGCAATTGTCGGGGCAAATGCCTTTGCCCATGAGTCAGGCATTCACCAAGATGGTGTGCTGAAAAATAAGCTCACTTATGAAATTATGGATGCCCAATCAATTGGATTGACAGAAAATCAAATTGTTTTGGGCAAACATTCAGGAAGAAATGCTTTCCGGACTCAATTGCGGGAATTAGGCTATGAATTGTCCGATACTGAATTAAATAAAGCGTTCATCAGGTTTAAAGAGGTAGCGGATAAAAAGAAAGAAGTTTCAGATTGGGATTTGGAAGCAATCATTAACGATGAAATCCAACAAGCCCCCGATTTGTTCCGTTTAGAGTTAGTGCAAGTTTCCTGCGGCGATCGCGCCCGTCCCACCGCTACCGTCACCCTCCGGACTCCAGAAGGTGAAGAATTAACCGATGCGGCGATCGGTACAGGACCAGTAGATGCTGTTTACAAAGCAATCAACCGCGTGGTGAATGTACCAAACCAGTTGATTGAGTATTCCGTACAGTCGGTAACAGCAGGTATTGATGCTATTGGGGAAGTCACCATCCGCCTTAAGCACGAAAATAGAGTGTTTGCAGGTCATGCAGCTAACACAGATATTATCGTAGCCTCAGCCCAAGCTTACGTAAATGCACTTAATCGATTGTCTGCAGTATTACAAAATAAACAAAATCAACAGCAAGTAACTGCATAGTAAATTTGATACAGCAGGGGCAGGGTTTCTTCTCGTTCCTACGCTCTGCGTGGGAACGCATTCAGGAGGCTCTGCCTCCACTAAATTTTGAGAGGCAGAGCCTCTAGGGCTGCATTCCCAGGCTGGAGCCGGGAAACGAGTGACCCCAAAACAGAACCACTTATTTTGTGGGGTGGAGAGGATTGTCCGCCTTGTTTTCAATAGACATCGACCGAATTTAATTATTCGTTGTCTGAAACCCTTGTAGAGACGTAGAGCGCGAAAGTTCTACAATCATTTTCACTCCATATCTAATGGAAAAATACTGTAATTGCAGACATATCTGGAAATTACCACGGTATTGGCTGGCGAGCATTAAAGTAACCACCTGTAGGACCATCTTCTGGTAGCGTTGCCAGCCACACAGGAGTGTCAGCACCTTCCTCTGCCGTGTAGCTCGCCTCATCACTCCCCATATCTGTTTTGCACCAGTCTGGGTCGGCAGAATTGACCTTAATGGGGGTATCTTTCAGTTCGTGCGCTAGTATCACATTACGCAGCCTCAAACAAAGCCCGATTATTGCGGACGAATTCGCGAAACATCGTTGGTTTTTCTCCGATAATTTGCGGTATGTTGTTGTAAACATCAGCAAAGTCAGGAAGTTGTCCAGCCTGAAGCAGTTCCATCTGCCGGACAATGCACTCGAAGTAGGCAGTCTCCATCGCTTGCCCAATGGGCAGCTTTCGCATATCCGAGGCAGGTAGCGGTTCGTAGACGATAGCTTTGCCGAGTTCTTCCGAGAGGATTTGCGCGGCTTCAGTCATAGTCAGCGCTTCCACACTCAGGAAATATCGCCCTCCCGCATGCTTTTGGGGGTCACGCAGCGCCGCAGCAGCAACACGAGCAAGGTCAAAACAGTCTACTAATCCCACACGTTCGTGACCAAAGAACATGCGAAGTTTGCCATCCTGCACTGCGCCGAAGAAGTTTTGCATGAAGGCGTTGGGGTGCAGGTGAGTCCAAGCAATGCCGCTTGCTTCAATATAGGTTTCCACAAGTTGATGCCAGATGTAATGGCGAATTAGTTTCGTTTGCGGACGACCAGGTTGGTGAAAGGTGCCGACGTGGACGATATATTCAACGCCTGCTTCTAGTGCAGCATCGGTGAGGTTTTTGCCCTGGCTAAGCATATCCACGGTGTAGCCAGTAATCATAAATAAGCGCTGTACACCTTGCAGTGCTTTTTCGTAGGTCGAGAGGTCATCAAGGTCAAGATGCACAGTCGCGATCCCCCGTTTTGCGAAGGTTTCAGCTTGTTCAGGTTTACGAACTGCAACGCGGATCTCAAGGTCGTCTGGACCACGGTCTTGTTCTAGCAAATTGACGAGGTGAGAACCTGTGGTGCCGGTGGCACCAATAATCAAAGCAACAGGATTGGAAGTACTCATTATTTTCTATTTTTACTTGGCAAACAATTCCGCGATTCCTGTGTAAGGGGCTAGAGGAATAACTTCGCATTCCAACACCCCAGCTTGTACCATTGGTAACTGCGTTACTGCGCCATTCACTGCTTCCAGATTGGGTGCTTCAAATAGCAGTACTGCACCACTGTTGTCAGCAAAGTAGTGTACTGTGCGAACTAGATCCGCTGCGTAGTACTCCCAAACTTTTGCGGCTTCAGGTTTTACTAGGGGTAGAACCTTTTCAATTGCAGTGCCTGCAATTACACGGGCGATGACCAAAACTTGCATAAAAACCTCTTCTTTCTTTAAAAAATTTTGGGGTAGGAACTTTGTTATCAGTTACTTGCACAATCGCTATATTACCTCAGCCGATACGGAAACTAGTTGAGCTACCAGTAACCCACTATACTCATGCTTGAGACAAAGAGGAAGTAAACCACAATATGACCGTAAGGGCGGGGTTACCCCGCCCCTACCCTTGTACTAAAATAATCTCCACAACCTGATTGCCGATCGCCCGTCCACTTTCCACCGCTTCATGAGCTGCGGCAATCTCAGATAAGGGAAAGCGCTGAGCAATAACGTGATTTAAAACACCAGCTTTTAGGCAAGTTGTAATATCCTCTGCGGCTGCTTGATGAGCAGCTTTCGGCATCACATACACCAACACGTAATGAACCGTAATGTTTTTGTAGACCAACTGGTAAAAGGGTATCTGCGGTTGAACGTTAGAATCAGAGGCATAAGTGGCAATGACTCCATTGCGCTTCAGCACTGCCAAGTTCGTCTCAAGATTGCTGGCAAAGTCAACCTCAACTACGCGGTCAACGCCTTCTTTGCCTGTAATATCTTTAACACGAGCCGCCACATCTTCCGTCTTGTAGTTGATGACGTAATCTGCTCCTGCCGCACGGGCAATTTCTGCTTTTTCGGGTGAACTCACCGTGGCGATCGCCCTTGCACCACCCCACTTTGCCAACTGAATCGCGTAATTTCCCACCGCACCAGCACCACCAGTAACTAAAATTGTCTGTCCAGTCACAGCGCCATCCTGGAAAACACTGTAGTGAGCAGTCATCGCTGGCACACCTAAACAAGCGCCAGCTGCAAATTCTGTGTTGTCGGGCAAGAAAACAGCATTGTCACTAGCCACGACAACATATTCTGCTGCTGTCCCAAACGGGCGACTCAGGGTAGCTTCATAAATCCACACCCGTTCCCCAACCCGTGAGGGGGATACGCCTTCTCCCACTGCTTCGATTATCCCGGCTCCATCATTGTGGGGAATCACTCGTGGATGCCGCATTTTCAGTCCACCCCAGCCACTCCGCTGCTTGACATCGGATGGGTTGACACCACTCGCGTAAACTTTCACCCGTACTTCGCCTGAACCAACTTCAGGGATATCGACGAAGCCCACAGTCAGAACGTCTTGGGCGTTACCCAGTTTTTCATACCAAGCTGCACGCATTGTTTTTGTTACCTTATTTTCTTATGGTGGAGTGACACCAACGCACGTCCGCGTAGACCAACTTAAATATATACTCAAGTAAGTGGACATAATTAACTTGAATATCGGGTGGGCATCCTGCCCGCCCTCACCCCAGGAAAAGTTATGTGCGCGTTTATTTATGTTCACCTACTTAGCATTAAAATTACGGTATGAACCATGTTCAATATCTTCCAGGATGGAAATACTGACTTGGGGTTTCCAACCTAATTCCTTTTCAGCTTTAGAACTCGACACCTGATTATTAATTGAGAAAAACGTAGTCAGTTCTGGACCCCATACCTTCTTAGCAACTTCATTAGATATACTTTTAGCTTCACAACCAACTAAACGTGCCGTTGCTTGAGCGATCGCTTTCACCGTAATTCCCGACTCAGAAACAGCATGGTAAACCGAACCTGCTGTGCCTTTCTCCAGTGCAAGCACGTAAAGTGCGGCAACATCATCGACATGAACGACTGAGTATTTGAAATCCCCAGGCTCAACATAGCATGCTACGCCTGCTTCACCAGCATCTTTAATCAGGAAGGGAATGAATGTACTCCCACCGCGCCCGTAAACAAAAATTGGCAGGCGTAATGTTATACTGCGAATATTATGTTGGGCTGCACTTTGGATGTCTTGCTCTGCGACGGCTCTGGCTGCTAAAGTACCTGTTGGATTAATTATCTCTGTCTCATCAACAATACGTAAGCCTGTGTCTCCCAATACTCCAGTACCAGATGTTGCCACAAACGCTTTTCCTGAACCTGACAGGGCATCGACGAAGGCAGCAATGACATGACGCTCAACCTGTACAGCACCCTCAAAGTCACTAAAGTCATGAATAAACGCTGTATGAATCACTCCATCAGCTTCTCGTGCTGCACCAGCTAATTTATCTGTGTCTCGTAAATCACCTAAAAATGGTTCTACGTTCCGTGTTATTAATTTGGAAGCAGCAGCTTCATTCCTTGCCAGACCAACAACACTATGTCCTGCTGCAAGCAGCTTTTCGGTGACTACAGTGCCAATGTAACCAGTTGCTCCTGTTAAAAATACTTTCATTTTTGAGTTCTCCAAAATCGCTTCTGAATTCAAAGTAACGGCTCTTACATACCAGTACAAGATAGAGATTATGCTGGTATAAGTAGTGCTACCCTAAGGCTTTTGAACACAAAAAGATGAACGACGAGCAAAGACGCCGGGAGTTAACCGACTTTTTACGCACACGGCGAGATCGCCTGACTCCAACAGATGTCGGACTGCCAAATGGCTCTCGCCGACGTACACTGGGATTACGGCGCGAGGAAGTTGCCATGTTAGCCAATGTTAGTACAACTTGGTACACGTTCCTTGAGCAAGGGCGGAATATTCGCGTATCTAAGCAAGTTTTGGAAAGCATTGCCCAAGCGTTACAACTATGTCCAGAGGAAAGGACACATTTGTTTATGCTAGCGCTGCAACAAGCACCACTGAAGGAATTTGTCCAGCAAGAAGTAGTCAGTCCCACACTTCAACTTGTACTTGATCAGTTTGATGCAGTCGGTCCCGCCCACATCACAGGTTCACGATGGGATGTTTTAGCTTGGAATCAGTCTGCTTGCAGATTACTTGGCGATTTTGATGCTATGTCTACTAGAGAGCGTAACTTCATCTGGTTCTTCTTTACCAATACAGCGCATCGTCTGATGTTAATTAATTGGGAAGACCATGCTCAACTTATCGTTTCCAAGTTTCGTGGTACTTGTAGCCGCTATTTAGGGGATGAGAAGTTGACAGAACTGATCGAAGACCTGCAAAGAGTCAGTCCGGAATTTCGAGAGTGGTGGTCCCGTCATGACGTATATGGGAAAAACGAAGGACGTAAAGAATACAAACATCCGACATTGGGACGGTTAGTATTTGAGTACACGGTTTTTCAACCAGAAGGTTCACCGGACTTGCGATTCGTTATGTATACTCCTTCACCTGAAGCCGACACCCCTGAGAAATTTCAACGACTGAAGCTGATGGAGTGACAACAAATTTAAAATAGCGAACTTTTGAGAATATACATTTAGCCGAGATATTTTTTATTTCAGGAAAGTTGTTTTCGGATAGCCTGGACAAATTCCAGAACAGCATCGTACTGGTCAGGCATTGCGATATATTGCAACAACAGTGCTTTGTCTAAATTTGGGAAGAAACCACTACGGCTTACTTCTTCATACTCGTTTGCTGCATTTAAACGGAATATTTTCATAGTGCCAGATTTCCAGAACCAAACTTCAGGAACTTTCCTGGGTTTATATAGCTCCTTTCTATTAATGGTTCCACTGGTGACGATAATTTCAATAACAATGTCGGGCGTGTCTTTATCAGTGCTTATGCAGTAGGACTCATCGGGTGTACCAGAAGCATAGCCTGGTTCTTCAAGGGTGAAGCCGCCTGTTGCGTAAAATCTGATACCCAACTCTCTCATGTACGCTTCTAGCAGTAATCCCAAAGTCCTTTTCACGCGCTCATGCCGATCGCCAATTGGAGACATAATTTCTAAAATTCCTGACAAATAAGACAGTCGGACATCGCGGTTGTCCTTTAGCAGTGCCTCAATACCTTTAAACTTCTCCCAAGTAACATCTTTTAGTGTTACTAGTCTTTCTTCTGTGGGTTGCTCTAAAAAAAGTGGAATGCTCATATTGTGCCTCTCAACAGTTTTTAAAAAACTAACAGTGACTTTTCAAGTTAAGTTATAGAACCTTTGACCCTAAAAAGTTAATTAGAAAAGGATGGGAGCTTTTATGGCAATCAGATGTTGTAAGTGTGGCTATGTCATGAACAAAAGTCTAGACGTTCAATCTGCGATTGTCAAGGCTGTGTAACACGCCCTTGATTGTTAATGTTAGTACATCCTGCTCAATTTTATTGGTGTTGAATCAGTGTTAGATTGCTGCAAGTAGTTCGATATTCTAGTCAGACACCTCAACTGGAGTTTAGACTAAAGCATGAAAAACAACCCAGCACGGCTGAGTTAATA
>CAXTSI010000210.1:0-14188 GCA_964246695.1 uncultured bacterium | reverse complement strand
CCCCCTACTCCCCTATCTCCCTCATCTCCCTCATCTCCCCCATCTCCCTCTTTTCGTAAGCGCTCCAAAGCTTTTAAACTAACAGTTCCACCCTCAGAAGCGCTAAATCCTACTCGCCAGTGAGGGTCTGTAAAATCTGGCGTTAGCTTCAGCCCAGTTAAGCAACAAACTTGTACCTGGGGAGTCAGTCCAGCTAAAGCTAGAAGGTGAAATACTCCATGAGCCAGATGTGGTAAAACACGAATTTTGTTTGTGTTAGGCAGTGCTTCTAAGCGACTGAGTTGTTCGTTAAATAACTCATACAGTTCTTGTTGAGGTTGTTCGCTGAGCGCCTGACACAGCACTATTTCTGCTAAATACTGACTTGCTGCTAGTTTCCCCAAGTCCTTGGCAAGACCAGGATAAGATTTTATAGTTTGTGCTTGAGTAATTTTATCGAGCGATCGCCCTTTAGCAATCAGTAATTCATTTACCACAAACATCCCACTCCTACCACCTAGGCTTGAGTTGTGCTTGCGTGCTCCTGGAGCAACTGCACGAATCAAACCAAACTCAATAGTCAAAATTGTCACTAGTCTATCCGCTTCGCCGAACCCCTGAGCTTTCAGATTAATCCCTGTCGCTTTATAAGTTTTACTCATTAGTTATTTGGTCGTTGGTCATTGGTCATTGGTCATTGGTCATTGGTCATTAGCTTTAGACAAACGACAAACGACAAAGGACAAATAACTAATCACTCTTTTCCAGCGTATCGCGCTCTTTGAGCAAATCGACACTGCGAGATGTTCCCAGTCTGGTTGCACCCGCTAAGATTAAGTCTAGGGCTTGGTGTATGGTACGAATACCCCCTGAGGCTTTAATTCCTATCCTCTCCCGTGCAACTTCCTTCAAAAGACGTACATCCTCCACTGTTGCACCGCCATTCCAGCCTGTACTGGTTTTAAGAAATGTCGCCCCTGCATCCATAAATATTTCCGCTGCTTGTCTTTTCTCAGCATCCGTCAGCAGGTTTGTTTCCAAAATTACCTTCACCGTTTGCCCAGTCTCTTCGCAAATTTCCGCAATTTCCCGATGCATTGCCTCAGTGTTGCCAGATTTCAACCAGCCTAGGTTGATGACTACGTCCAACTCAGTGGCACCATTTTCCACCGCTTCTTGAGCTTCGTAAAGTTTTGTGGCGCTCGTCGTCGCCCCACTGGGAAAGCCAATCACAGTACAAACTTTGGGCTTCCTACCCCGGAGGAGTTCTGCTGCTCGCCTGACGTAGGTTGGGTATACACAAACCGCCGCAAAGTTAAATCTGTCTGCTTCTTCGCACCACCGCTCGACCTGCTCTGAAGTAGCCGTTGCGATCAGCAGGGTGTGATCGATATATGGAGCAATATCAATGTCTGGATAATCTGCTGCCATCGCCTCTTCTACCTGTGATTGATTATTAAACTTTATAAAAATTTCCGACTATTTTGATAAATTCATCCACAATTCTTATCTTATGATTTTTACCTGAACTTCGACTGCTTAATTTTATTTGACATTAGACAGTTACTATGCAGTAAATCTGGAAAGCATTTTTATCGTCAGTAGGGTGGGCACTGCCCACCACATCCTGGTTCTGTGCGCTTGCGCCCTACCTACATATAGCAATCCTAAATCAGTTGTGAAAATCCCAAGCCTCAGAAACCCGGTTTCTTAAAGAAACCGGGTTTCTCTACTTTCACGAATCACTTAGGATCGCTATATATTTCAAAAATCTGCGGAGGATTCCTATATGCAGGAAAACTGGAAAGCGTTTTTATCGTCAGTAACTAAAAAGTTAAGAAGAGTTTGGGCTAACGCCTTTGATACTAGGTAAGGCACACCATTACCAATTGTTTTAAACATATTCGTGAGTGACATATTATCTGGAAGCGCAAAGTTTACAGGCAAAGATTGTATTGCTAAAGCTTCAGCCACTGAAATTCGTCGAATTTTATAAGGATGTAAGTGTACTTCATTGTTACCGTAGCAAGCTGTGGGAGAATAACGCCATCGGTGAAGACGTTTGTAAGACTTGCGCGAATCATCTCCTTCATCAACCGACGCAAATCTTTTCATACCTGCCCTTGGTTGAAAACAGTGTTCAGCATTGGGATGGTTTAGCACATTATTTTTCCTAAACCAGTATTCAACTGTTAGTTCTTGAGGAATACTATCAGGACAAGGCAGAATTGAATCTTCTTGAAATGGTCCACACTTACTCCAAGCGTAAGAAAAGACTTTATCTTTAGGATATAAAATATGTTTCTTCCAAGGAAAAATACCTTCAGGAATTAAATTGTCCCGAGCAAGTTTTATTCCCATATCCTTGATTACCTGATTTCGGAAACCAATGAGAATAATTCTGTCTCTATCCTGGGGTACACCGTACTCAATAGCATTAATTAACCGCTCTGTTAATATATAACCTGCTTGGTTTAGTTGGTGTTTAAGTGCTTCAAAAAATAAACGGTGTTTTTTCGTCTTCCATAAACCCTTGACGTTCTCAAATAAAAAGAAATCCGGTAGAGTCCGGCAAATTAATTCAACGTAGGCAGCAGAAAGCTTACCATTATCTCCCAAGTGTCCTCTGTTTTTACCGCCAATAGAAAAGTCAGGACAGGGAGGACCACCAATAAATCCCACAATATCAGTAGACTTGCGGCAGTCTTTTACTAACTCTAACAGAGACGTTGCATGCAACGTCAAGACAAGTTTTGTTACGTCTGCTTCTTCCCCGTAGTGATATCCGTATTCTGGCAAAGGTAGATTAAATGCAGCTCGTGAATAGCGGTATGCTTCTATGAATGGGTAAAAGATTTCATTGACATAAACAATGTTAAAACCGCTGGTTTCAAACCCTAAATCAAGAAAGCCAGAACCAGCAAAAAAAGAGAAGATACTAGGGCGATCGCTCGTCATTCAACCTCTTACACAAGCATTAAACAAACCACAGATGAACACAGATACACATAGATAAATTATCTGCGTTCATCTGTGTTAATCTATGGTTTGAAAATTAAATTTACTAATTGGCTTAGGCATCCAATTAGAAACTGCGTGGCGTTACGGAGACGGAACCGCTACTCGATTGCCGGGAACAATCTGTGGCTGATACGAAAACACCTCTCGGCTACGGGGCTTTACGGTCACCTTGACCCAATTCACATCGTTGGTACCGTTCGCCGCATTGTCGCCAAATGTCTCGACACGAGTGAAGTTCTCGAGGCGTCTGCCTTGAGCATCCTGAAATGGCTTGTCAACGCGCTGGTAGTGCGAGTCGCCGTGTACGTAGGCAACCGGTTTACGGAAAGCAATCACCTCATCGCGCAACGCTAATAAAAAGCTCTGGAAGCCATCAGGCTGCCCATCGGTTTGGGCAAGCGTCATCGGATCGCGCAAAGGTGCTCTGGTTCCGTCGGTCAGATCCCACCCCGGATCGCCTTGGGAGATAAACATGACCGCCACCGAATTGTGTGCCTTTGCCACTTCAAAGGTTTCTCTCATCCATGCAATATTAGCCGCGTTTCGCGCCTCGTACTCTTCCGGGTCAGGCGCAGTGTCGCATAGGTTGTTGCATGAACCTTGGATATTGAGTGTCGCATAAGTAACCTTACCGAGCGTCCAGCGGCGGTTCTCAACACAGGGCACAGTGGTGTCGTTTGCACTAAGGCACAGCGGTGCCGTCTGTACCTCCTGGGCTAGCTGACGCTGCCCGAGGGAAGAATTCGTGCTGAAGAATACCGATCGCTCGTAGTCGAGGCGTTCGCGTGAGTTGAATCCACCGTTTGAGGGGCGATCGCAGTCGGTCCAATCGTTGTCGCCCGGTGTGAAGACTGCTGGTGCCTGAAGGGCGTTGAAGTAGCCGAGTGCCTGGGTGTAGAGGGCATTGCTACAGGTGGTCGGCGTGACCGAACCGTCTGTAGAGTTGCCCGCCTTCAGGTCACCGTCGTGGACCGTGAAGGCCAGGTTTTGCGCGTTCATGTCAGCGATCAGGTTCGGGACCCCCTTCGTCGCCTGCAGGTCCGAGTAGGGGAAATCGCCCCAAAGTCCGATGGCGTATGACTCGTTCTCGCCCTCGTTCTCGTTCTTGCTAGCAGTCGCCAAACTGATTGTGGAACTTGCCAGGAACGGCACAGTCAGCGCCAGTAAACACATTTTCCGCAGCAAACGCGCAGTGGTGACGCGTTGAAACACTGAGTAGCCAAGCTTTGCGATCATTTATATCCTTGATTATTCTTTGGGTCGGTGAGCGCATTTTGGACAATTAGCCTCTGCGATCGCCATTTCAGGTGCGTAAATTAGATTACCGGATTGTCGATGACAGATAGGTTATAGATGGGTTAAGAGTTGGCTTTTTTATAGGTACTTCACGGTTATTTTACGAATACTTTACCGGAGCGAATGAAAATTATTGACGGTAATGCGATCGGGGACTTCCAGAAAATAGGACAATCTCTGAAGAAACAACGGAGGGGGGAAGAAGAGAAAGTGGTGGTGCTTCTTCCATACTCCTACAACTTTTTAGAATGAAATCGCCATGGTATAATATATGACATTTGCTGAAGCTTACCCAGATGAACAAATTGTCCAACAGGTTGTTGGACAAATTCCTTGGGGTCACAATGTCCGTATTCTCGATGCTGTTAAAGACCCTTCGGGAAGATAAATACCTTCAACAGATCTTAACGTCGAAGATCGCGAACAGCACTGGCGCAGCAACGCGCTGCCTTGCCTTTGCGCTCTCTGCTGTTTTACTATCAAGCTAAGGTAATTTTTCTGGAAGTGAAAGCCCGCACCGATTTCTGGATTTGAATTAAATTGATTACTTTGCGATCGTAGTGCGATCGCTGCCAACCGATTCTTGATTTGCCGTAATTCCTGAACCTTTTCCATCAGGACGCGAAATTATCCCACAGCCTTTTGAACACCAACAAGTTCACCCTCTGGTGTTTCTGGCATCAACCGCTTTAGGCCTTGCTTAACAAAAGTTTGCAAGAATCCAATTTGCTGGTTCTGAAATCCGCGCTTTTTAGATAGCTTTTTCTCCAGCATAGATCAAAAACTAGCTTCTCCAAATTGAATAGGCGAATCTACAAAAATTTCTTTACTTGAAGCTACTTGTAAGATTAACTCCCAAGCATCACGATACTGTGCAGAACGAGGTTTACGCTGTCGCTTCTCGGCTTCTACTAGGTGTATTTCACTACCATAAGCTATAAATATATCTACGGGAAAGATATAAAACAACTCTAATTTTTCTATATATACCAGGGCAAAATCAAAATCTGATTGTTTGTACGCATCTCTAAGCATTAACCGTCTATTTGTCTTAGTCCGACGATTATCTACAACATAATTGCCAGAAGGTTCATCAAACCAAGCGTACTTGACTTGAATTTTAATTAAAGTTCCTTCTACATCAAACACCAAATCATAAGGAAGCCTGTCTCCTACAGGTTTTAGAACTCCCCAACCACGTTTTAAGGCATGAAGAACAGCAGCTTGTTCTGCTATGTCTCCTTTTAATTTTGTATCCATATAAAATAAAGCCCCGTAATTATGAATTACAGGGCTTTATTTTACTTTCATTTGGTGGCGGGAAGTGGATTTGAACCACTGACCTTCGGGTTATGCTTACCATCTACAGCTTTCGCTGCCTGGATTAACCAGTTTGTGGTCTGGACTGTCCCTTTACCCTCAGCTTTCCTGTTAGGGTACCTGCCTCCCAGTCTCTACACCTTCTCCACTTCTGGAGCTTGGTTCGGGATTACCACGCTAATGGCTTCCCCGAGTTTGACAGGTAATCGCACATAAGTTTCCTTATGTACCGCCCACGGTCTGACTAACTTTTAAGCGTTTAGCTAGTCTAACCTGTTGAGCCCGACGAGCTACCAGGCTGCTCTATCCCGCGTCGCTTTGTCTACCTTTTTACTATAACAGCTAAATCCGAATTTGGCAACTACAAAATTGATAATTCTCCAATAACTTCTAAACGCTTGTATTTACCCAAGTTCATAAACTTGTCTGACAGGGTTTCGGCAACGCTGGGACTAATCCAACCCAACTGCCGAAGTAAGTGAATGGCAACGGCATGTTTTGCGCGCTTCGCCCCATCCATAACTTTAATTGCTAATCCCATGCCTTCCCCAAGTCTGGCAATGCACAGCACTCCTTCAGCACCTGCTTTACTTACCAGTTCCCTGGGAGTGAGACGCATCAGTTCCGTATCAAATTCTCCTTCTCCTGCTACCATAACTGGATGATTAGTCATGGCACGGACAATGCGCTCTACATCCAAATTGCTACGAGAAGCTAGCTGGGCATATAAAGACGCCATTTGACCGAGTTGCATCAGATAGGTGGGTGCGCCACAGTCATCGTGAGCGCTGATAAATTCTTCTGCTGGCATTCGCAGCAATTCTGATACTTTGTTTAAAATCAGCTGCTGCACTGGGTGTTTACGCTGTAAGTAGTTATTTAAGGGCCAATGGCATTGCTGACAAACAGCTAACATGCCGGCGTGTTTGCCAGAGCAATTATATTCCAGACGACTGTGTTTGCCTTCAGGAATCGGACATTGAAGTGCCAAGGGGTCAACATCAGATCGCCAAAGGATATTAAATACCTGTCTTACCTGCTCGATTGTTCCTTTATGGGAACTTGTGATAATTGCCAAGTCCCGATCGGTAAGGTCGTAGCTTTCCAGTGTACCTGTAGTGGTGACCGCAAGTGCCTGAAATGGTTTGAGCGCTGAACGGACAAAAGTAGCAGTTTCGGCGTTTCCGGAAACGGATAGTACCCGTCCTCGTTCGTCGCAGACCACCGCCTGGACTATATGCCTTGATTCAATAATGCCTTCTCGCAGCAACCTGACTTCCAAGGCAGCGGCTTGAGTTCGTTTTCCCATTGTCATGGGTCTATTTTAAGTTATGAGTTAGGAGTTAGGAGTGAGGAGTGAGGAGTTAATAATTCATAGCTCATAGCTCATAACTCCTCACTATTCACACTAAGTGCCAAACTATAGTACCAGCAATGAACAACACAGCCAAGCCTACAAAAGTAATTTGCAACCGCCGGATGATCGGTTGGATTTCGTAGGTGACAATCAAGCGATCGCGCATGAGTACGGACTGTGGCTTTGTCCACGTTTGACCGTCGTACCACCCCGACTCTTCATAAAAAATTATTGGACTGATGAGGCGATCGCGGACATAAGACCAGCCTAGATATAACCGTGAGAGCGCTAGCACTACCCCGATGCTTGCTCCTGCGGCACTACAAAAGATAAACTGTGCGATATACTTTTCTGGGGGAAAGCTTACCGCTACCACAGGGATTGCCACTAGCCCAGATAAACCCCAAATCCAAGCTATTTTCGTAATATAATCGCCCCAACTTAACGTACAGTCACGAAACAGCCAGGACGATTTTAACTCTTCGTACTCATTTAGTGGCTGTTGCTCAGTGGGAACTGGGCAATTTGACACTGAAGACCTAATCATGTTGGCTTCTCCCTACTGTCAACGTCCGTTGTCAACTCGACACGTGAACCATGACCCCAGAACGCTTCTAAATTATAAAACTCGCGCTCCTTGGGCATCATAATGTGAACGATGATTTCGCCGTAGTCTTGTAGCACCCAGCTGCCCTCAGCTTTTCCGGCTGTCCGTAAGGGACGGCGTTGCCACTCAGTTTCTACTTTTTCTTCTATTGCTTCGGCGATCGCCCTTACCTGCGCCTTAGAATAGCCAGTCACTACCACAAAGTAATCTGCTAGGTAGGATACATCTGCTACAAACAGCAGTAAAATATCTCCAGCTTTCCGGTCGGCGGCTGCATTAGCGATGGTTAAAGCTATCTTTTTACTCACATCGTCAGCGTCCGCTGATGTGGCAATGAATGCACTATTTGTCACTGCAACAGATTGTGATGGAAAATTTGCTTGGAAATAATCTGACATTAAACCTCAGCTGCTTATTTTTCTTGTGATTTTTTACAATACTGACAAATGACAATTGAATTGCAACTGTGTGAACCGATTTTTTGAATCCTAACAAAAAAACCAGTGCTTATGCGGTTGATTTTACAATTAGTTGTTTTGGTTTCGACCTTGTACAAAACCAATTGCGGGTTGCTATGACTCGCGGATGAATCAAATTTGGGCTTTCCAGTAAGAGTTTGAGAGTGTAATCGCAAGTCTTCCACACAGCCTGATATATATTTTGACGACTCATTTGTCTTAAAGCTTGTAATTCCGAGGTGTCGCCGCGTCCTGGCTCCAAGCCGTCTGCTAAGAATACGATACAGCTGAGCAGACTCATGCCTGGTCTACCTAAAGTGTGATTGGCGATCGCTTGTAATACTTCTTCATCCTTGACTCCAAATACATCTCTAGCTACGATGGCGCTTACGTCTGCATGCAATAGATGGGGATTTACGAACAAGACCTCATCTACTTCTAACCCATCAGCAAGAGCCATCTGTAAGAGTTGTTGTGGTTTAAAATATTTTGCCAAATCATGCATCAAACCAGCCATTGATGCTTTTTCCCTGTCCAACTGATAATGAATAGCCAAGTCCATTGCCATCTGCTCGACCCTGAGAATATGATTGACCCTCGAAGGTGGAACATTCTCTGCTAACCAAGCTAGGACTTGTTCGCGCATAAAGACTTTTAAAGTGGGACTTTCTATTTCTTCTATTTTAACCGAGAAATAATGCTCTTCTAACTTGCCCAAAGCAGGAGTTTACTACCCCCAAAAGCACGCGCTGCCATGAAGAGGCAAAGGGCAAAATCCAACAACAGAGTTGTGACAGAAAACGTGGAGAACCAGACATTTCCCGAGCGTGGCGAAGGTGTATCCAGGCGTTCACTCTTGCAAGCTGGCAGCATACCTGAATAATTGCTGTCTGGTATTGTACCAGATTTTTAGCTGATATTTTAGCCGATAATTAAAATCATTAAGGATTTAAATTGGAAACTACTGTTGACTCAGATGCTGGTTGATTTGCTGTCACTGAGTAAAACAAAGACTCATATTGATTTAATGCTTGCTCAAAATTATATTGCTCAACGGCATGTTGACGACTGTTATAACCTAGAGTTCGGACTTTTTCGGGATGTTTGTACAAGTTCAAAATAGCTTTGGCTAGAACACGGGGATCTTCTGGAGTCACAACAACTCCACCGCCACTTTGTCTGATGGCTCTTGCGGCTGTGCCATTATCGGGAACCGATGCAACCAACGCGCGACCGCTAGCAAGTAGCAATTGGATTTTTGATGGCATATTGAAGGAGACAACGTTTTTCTTTTGCACCACTAAACCCACATCAGCAGCTGCCAACATTTCTGGCAAATCTTCCCGGGGTTGTAACGGCAGTAGCAAAACATTATCTGCACCGCATTCCAGACATTCTACTTGCAATCGCTGCAAACATGAAGCTTCCCCAACGATGACAAAGACAATATCTGGAATATGCCGCAACATAGAAGCAGCTTTGACCACGGTTTCTAAGCCTTGTGTGAGGGCAATATTACCAGAATATAACGCTACAAATTTGCCATTCAGGTTATGGGCAGCACGGAAAGCGTTATTTTCTTTTGACAAGGGGCGGATGAAATTTACATCAACCCAGTTAGGAATTTGCACGATTTTGGACGTTGCTACTTCTTTAGCCAGTAAGTTTTCTATAAACCCATCGGCGATTACGGTAATTTTGCTGGCGGTACGGTAGGCGAATTTTTCCAACACTCTAAACAAGTGAGTCAGCAATTTGTTTTTCAGCAGACCGACATGGACTGCAGCATCCGGTAATATATCTTGAAGATTTAGTACTACAGGGCAATTGTGCAGCCATCCTAAAACAGCCGTTGGGATGCAAACCGGTAGAGAGGGCGATGTCGAGAGAATAACATTTGGACGCCAACCCATCAGGGCGGGCAGAAAACTCGTGACCACGAAGCTAGCATCTAGCAAAACCCGATCTAGTAAATTAGGTTGCGGACGAATCCAAACATAACTACGTTGAATTTGAACACCATTTTTGAATTCAGTCAGATACCACTTACCCCGATAGCCCTCGTAAATCTGACGCTCAGGGTAGTTGGGCATAGCGGTGACTACACGCACTTGGTGTCCACGCTTGACCAGTCCCTCTGCTAATTCAGTCATCAGGGGAGCAATACCAATTGGTTCTGGATAGTAATTGTATGAGTAAATTAAAATTCGCATCACAAATTAGTCTGAAGAACTCTGATTTTTAGTGCAATAATCACATTTGTCTTCAAGATTCGCGCTTTTATTACACCTCTATTGCATTGTCTCTTCAGGCTCTCTTAATGTCAGTATTATTTATTAAAGTTTGAGTAAAATTTGACTTAGGAGATTAATACCACCAATGATAAATTTAATACTAAGTAAATTTTTAAAGCAAGTTTTACTCTGGTATTTGTACGTAAGTAAAAATCCTAGTACTTTTAGTTATATATTAAGTAATTGGTCATAGATGATGGGTAATTGGTAAGAAACTATTACCAATTACCCATTACCTATGACCGACTTAACCCCTAATACTTAAACAGCACCACTGTTTTTGTTTAACAACATAGCTACTGTTTTGAAAATCAGCTTCAGATCGTACAGTAAGCTCCAGTTTTTTTGATACTGCAAATCCAGGCGAATGACATCCTCAAATTTACGTATAGTAGAGCGTCCATTAACTTGCCATTCTCCGGTCATACCCGGTTTCACATCCAAACGTTGCCACTCCGGTACTTCATAGCGCTCAACTTCGTTAGGTGTGGGTGGTCTAGTGCCAACTAAACTCATCTCTCCTTTCAGAACGTTCCAGAATTGTGGCAGTTCATCCAAACTGGTTCGCCGCAAAAAGCGACCCACTCGCGTCACTCTTGGGTCGTTGTCAATCTTAAAAAATGCCCCTTGGACTTGGTTTTGCTTTTCTAGTTCGGCTTTTTTAGCTTCTGCATCAACATACATCGAGCGAAATTTCCAAATCCGAAAACGCTTACCCATCCAACCACAACGGGTTTGAGCAAAGAAAATAGGACCACGCGAGTCAAGTTGAATAGCAACAGCAATGGGGATAAACAAAATTCCTGTAATTACCAAACCTATCAGTGCCCCAACGATGTCTATGAACCTTTTCATCCAAGATCGCACAGAAGGATGGGTCGTTGGTAGCTGTTCCAATTGTCGGTGAGAAGATGGTGGTGTTTCGCCACCAGACTCGATTGAAAAAGTATTATTCAATCCCGTCAGGTTTAGTACTGCCATGACCTGAGGGGTAACATTCAGCAGTATAAATTCAATTTTTTTTTCTTGGGTAAGTTTGAAGTTACTAACCAAGGCACCTAAACCACTACTATCCATAAAAGCAGTGGAGTGAAAATCAATGATGATTTTCTTGGGAACTGGTACGATCTCGGTTAACTCTTGGCAGGTTTGCTTAAAGGCTACAGCCTCAAGCACACTCAACCGTGCTGATACCTGTACTATTGCCGTATCATTTAAGAACGTAACCGGAAAATCTGCATCTATGGATTGGCTAGTCATGAAGCCCTGCACTTTTGTTGCCATATAAACATCATCTGCCAGACATTACTTTGTTGTTGGGAATAACCTAACTTAATATTTAATCAGTAGGAATGCCCGATAACCGCGCTTTTACTTGGTTTGAGATTGGGGATTGCCACCAACAGTTCACAATATAATTAGAACCCAAAAAATATCCTTGCTATTGTGCCAAAGTGGCGCGATAACGCGCTTGCGTCAGCCAAGTTTGTAGCATTGCTATCGTCAGATGACTAATAAAACTGCCATAACACCCCATGCACGCCTGATTGAGGTCTTTTCTGCTATCCAAGGGGAAGGACTAAACGTGGGAACACGTCAAATATTTATTCGCTTTGCCCTTTGTGACCTACGCTGTCATTTTTGTGACAGCGCTCATACTTGGGATGCACCTGCTAATTGTAAGATAGAACGATCTCCTGGATTACGTGACTTTGAAATTTGCTCAAATCCAGTTCCACTACTTATGTTATTGGAATGGGTTAAGCGACAAAATCTACCGGGTCTACACGATAGTATAAGCCTTACTGGAGGCGAACCACTTCTTCATGCCCCATTCTTAATGCAATTTTTACCCGAAGTGCGTTCAGTCATCGGATTGCCTATATATTTGGAAACTGGCGGGCATCGTCCAGAACAACTAGCGCTGATTCTGCCCTACCTAGATTCTGTAGGCATGGATTTTAAACTACCCAGTACGAGTGGTGAAAGCCGTTGGCTTGAACATGCAAAATTTCTCCAACTCTGTTACGACGCACAATTAGAAGTTTTTGTGAAGATAGTTGTCTCTCAGAATACAGATTCTGCCGAGTTGGAACACTCAGCTTTGTTAGTAGCAACAGTCAGTCCGGAAATTCCAGTATTTTTACAGCCTGTCACACCTTTGGAAACACCTGTTGCTTTTACACAAATGCCCGTGCTAGCTCCTTCTCCCCATCAAGTTCTGAATTGGCAAGCTTTGATGAAGAAGTTTGTGAAGCAAGTACGTGTAGTGCCCCAAACTCATAAAATGCTGAATCAATTATAAGTGTTAGTTGTTAGTGGTTAGTAGTTAGTGGTTAGTTGTTCTACTAACTACTAACTAATTTATGAAGATATCATCAAGCAAAAACATAATTGGTAGTATATAGTTGAAGCGGTGTAGGAGAGCCTCCGAATAGTTATTATGAGTGTTTACCTCCAAATATTCTGCGGTACTCTCCGGAGGGTTTCCCAAGCTACAAGCGAAGATCGTGGAAATGAGGGAGTACAAGAATTAAAAATTTTTAATTTTTAATTTTTAATTTTTAATTGAATTGTCCCCTACGAACTACATTCCACCTTCGTCGTCCGGAGTCCGGGATTTCGCTTTTACCTTATTAGCACTGCGTTTGAGAGCAGAAAGTCGTGCTTCGTATTTAGATCGCTGGCGCTTGCTTGGGGTAGTGTCAATCAAGGTTTTCAAGGCACTACCCAGACTCTTGTAAGCGTTGGCGAGGCTATAACCAAAGCGCGTTGCTAAGGCGATCGCTTTCTCGTCCGCGTCAGTCAATTCTTTAATTTGCTTTTCGCCACTATTTTTTTGATAGAGTCGCCAGCCTGAAACACCGCACAGAGACAAAGCCAGCAACAACAGCAATCCATCCTGTACCCACAACTCACCAACAGCACCACCTAACCCAATTGCCAGGGCTGCCATTTCCCAGCCATCTTTGGGGATAGTGTCATTTTGAATGCGGGCAACTTCGTGCCAGAATAGCAGATTACGCTGATCCATCGCGAGTGAATCCCATTTCACCAAGTCAATTTGAACTTCTACTTGGTCTTTACCAATTTCTTCGCAACGGATCAGGGGTGGATTGACCTCAGTTGTGCCTTCAACTGTGACCCAACTCTGCAATTCTGGCGGTAGTAAACCTTTTAACCGCCGTAGTTCACTCATTTCTGCTTTTGCAGAGGAGGTTGCATAGGATGTCATAATATCCAGCCCTAAAAATCTTCAGTGTATTGAGGGTATCACTTTGGAGTATAGCTATTTCACTGACTATCTGACTCATTCCACAAAAAAAACTTCGCTGCTTTTTACAAACGAACATTGCCTTTTCTATAAGTTCTCGAATCCTAGAACCTGTTGTTGAATACTCAATAACAGTCTATCTCCCAGTTCTACGTTCTCTGGATCAAGACCTTTCTCCATTACCTCTGTTCGTGCGAGGTATCGCCACAGTGGCGCAAATAGGCGGAAAATTTTTCCCTCATCATCTATAGCAGTCCTATTTGATTGATGAACAAGGGGCGCTGGCGCCCCTTCGGGGGAGGCCCAACGGGAAAGCAGTCCCCTCTCTCGGGAAACCCCGAAGTTTGCAAGGGAGGGAAACCCTACCGCCCTTACGGGGAGATGTTCACTATGGTGTGCACGGATTGCTGCTATATAGCAGTCCTAAATCATTCGTGAAAATTTAGAAACCCGGTAACTCCTGCGAAACCGGGTTTCTTTTCACGTCAGATATCTTGCACCATTCTCAACAAGACCTAAAAAACCGGTTTTCTCAACCAAAGATTAAGGGTTTGACCATTAGTCATTCTCAAGAAACCCGGT
>CAXTSI010000209.1:0-14278 GCA_964246695.1 uncultured bacterium | reverse complement strand
AGTGGTTAGTAGTTAGTAGATAGTGGTTAGTAGTTAGTAGATAGTGGTTAGTAGTACTTTTTGACAACCAAAACCCAACAACCAACACCCAACACCCAACAACTAACAACTAACAACTAACAACTAACAACTAACAACTAACAACCAACACCCAACACCCAACAATTAACAATTAACCTATTCCGAAACCTTATTCTTGACTCGCTCTGCACGCGCTTCGGCTGATGCCATGACGTCGTCCATATTTTCTAGCATTTCGCCTGGGAAATTTTCCAAAACTCTGGTAGAAAGAGCAACTCGACCTTTACCTTCATCCAAGTCCAAGATGACAGCTTTAATTTGCTGACCAACTTGAAATATCTTTTCCAGATTTTCAATAAATTTCTGGCTTACCTGCTTGATGTGGAGCAAAGCGTTGATACCTTCTAGATCCACAAACACACCAAAGGGCTTGATACCAGTAACTTTACCGGACACTAGCTGACCTAGTTCCAAGGTACTAAAACTAGCACTCCGAGTTGCCAAGCGCTGGGAAAGTATCAGTTTATTGTTATTGCGATCAATTTCTAAAAAGCTAGTAGTCAGAGTTTGACCTTTGAGTGCTTCTAAGTTATTTCGCTCAACTAGATGCGATCGCGGAACAAATCCCCGCAAACCCTGTAACTCAACGGTAACTCCACCTTTATTCACATTCATTACCCGCACTTGAACGGTCTGGGCATTTTCTTGCATTTGCGCCAGTCGTTCCCAAATGTGCTTAATTTCTAATTGCTTTCGCGAAAGGGTTACTTGACCTTCCGCATCCTGATCTCGGATGATTAAGAATTCTAGATCTTCACTTAACGGTAGCACCTCCGACAAATCAGTTACTGCTCTCAAAGAAGCTTCATCGCGGGGGACAAAAGCTGACGCCTTGCCACCAATATCGACATAGGCACCATCTGGGTCTAGTTGGAACACTTTGCCGTGTACCACCTGTCCCTTTTGAAATTGGTAGTCGTGTTTTTCCAGTGCCTTGGCAAAATCGTCCATTGTAAAAGACGAATTGGCTTCTTGAGAAAGTTTCGCTTCGGAATTCATGACTTTTGAAGATAAGTTGTTAGTTGCTAATTGCTAATGGCTAATTGCTAATGGCTAATTGCACGAGTTTATAGTTAGGGCTGGTAATGGGTAATGGGTAATGAGGAACGCGGTAATGGTCAGAAAAAACTGAGTCCCTTTTTCCCAATTACCCATTACCAATTACCAATTACCAATTACCCATTACCATGCATCATATAAGTCTAACTAGCAACTGGGTTATTAATTGTTTTTTCCATTAACCATTAGCCGTTTGAATGGATGTTTCTTGACTACTTAGTTGCTGAGTTGCAGTTCAAACAGTTGCTTCACTTGTTCCCAAGCATCGGCTGCAGCTTTAGGATTATAGCTGGCGCGTTGGTCGCAGAAAAATCCGTGGTCAGATCCATCGTAGCGAAACACACGATGAGGAATTTTGTATTTTTCTAACTCTGCCTCAATCTCATCTATTTGTTCAGTAGGAATGCTGTTGTCTTCTAAGCCAAAGAAGGCGTAAAGAGTGCCCTTAATTTCCGGGGTATGAGTGATGGTGGGAGCACCTTCTCCTAAAGTGCGGATGGCAATGCCAGCACCGTAGAAGGAAGCAGTGGCTTTGATGTCTGGTAGAGTGGCAGCAAGATATGCCACATGACCGCCAAAGCAGAAGCCAATACAGCCAAAACCATCTTTTTTAACGGATGGCAGGGTTTTGAGGTAGTTAATGGCAGTTTGAATATAGCTCAATAACTCCTGCCTAGTGGTTTGCATCGCATAGTTTCTGCCAATTTCAATGTCTTGGTTTGTGTAGCCGGTTTCAAAATTAGGGGCAACTCGTTGGAAGATTGCAGGTGCGATCGCCACATAACCTTCGCGGGCAAGACGTTCTGTAACGTCCCGAATGTGAACGTTGACGCCAAAAATTTCCTGCAATACTACAATTCCTGGATAAGAACCAGCATCTACAGGCGAGGCCAAGTAAGCAGGTATTTGCAAATCAGCTTGCGAAAGTTTTACAGTTGTAGTATCGATGGCTCGTGTCATCACAGTTTTTACCAGTGCCGTAGGATTAATAGACATAGCAATGCCAGTACCGCAACGCTATCTCCAATCAAATTATCAATTACTAGTAGCAAGAGTACTAGAAATTTCTACCAGATTAATTCAATGTATAAATTAAGATATTTGAAAGGTAGCATCTCCAGCTCGTCACATGCCGCCAGTAGTACGCAAGAGGAGGAGTGATGATCCAGTTCCGTATTCAACCGGACAGCGAAATTCCCGCATCAGCCCAGCTGTTTAATCAAATTAGATTTGCGATTGCATCTCGGCAATATTCACCAGGTTATAAATTGCCGAGTACCCGGGCACTAGCCATGCAAACTGGGTTGCACCGTAATACTATCAGCAAGGTTTATCGCCAACTAGAGGAAGAAGGATTTGTAGAAAGTCTGGCAGGTTCAGGAATTTACGTCCGCCCCCAAGGTCATGAGGGCGGTAGCAAGTTGCAATCTCCAATTCTTAAACAAGATCCTCAAGCATACAAAGTTGTCCAGCAAGCACTTGACGAACTGCTTTCTCAAGGCTGCTCCCTCAATCAAGCCAGAGAGATATTTTTAGCAGAAATTGATTGGCGCTTGCGTTGTAGTGCAAGGGTGCTGGTGACCGCCCCAGCTCAAGATATCGGTGTTGGGGAAGTCATGGTGTATGAATTGGAAGAATCTCTCAAAACACCAGTACAGTTGGTAGCGATCGAAGAATTAGCTGCTGTACTAGATCAAACTTCCTCAGCTACAGTGGTCACAAGCCGATATTTTATTGCGGACGTGGAGGCGATCGCAGCTCCCAAAGCAGTGCGCGTTATTCCTCTTGATATCTACGACTACGCCAAAGAGTTAAACCTAGCTAAAAATTTACCAAAAGACGCCTGTATTGGCATAGTCAGCCTCAGTCCTGGCATTCTTCGCGGAACAGAAGTGATCCTCCACGGTCTCCGGGGAGATGAACTACTCGTAATGACTTCGCAACCAAAAGATGTTTACAAACTTCAGGCGATAGTGAAGCGGGCGCAGGTGATTTTCTGCACCGAACCCGCAAGCTTTTCTGCCGTCCAAGCAGCACTACATGTCGCTCAAGAAGACATTATTCGTCCACCCAAGCTGATTCGCTGCGAAAACTACATTGGTATTCAGTCGATTAACTTACTGAAACGAGAATTAGGTTTGGTTTAGTCTGGAAATTGTTAGTAGTTAGTGGTTAGTAGTTAGTAGTTAGTGGTTAGTGGTTAGTGGTTAGTGGTTAGTGGTTAGTGGTTAGTGGTTAGTGGTTCTTTTTAACAACTAACAACTAACAACTAACAACTAACAACTAACAACCAACAACTAACAACCAACAACTAACAACTAACAACCAACAACTAACTAATTCAAAAACTCTCTTACCCGTGTAAGGTAAGTTGCAGCATCCTCCAACATCGGAAAATGAGCAGTATTGGGAATCACGACCAACTCAATTTTTTTGTTCAGTGCTGCTGCCTGACGTCCCATGGCGGCGGGAATAATCTTGTCATACTCTCCTGCTACCAGCAGCGTGGACACAGTCAGCTTAGCAAACTCCTGTGGCATCACCTCAGATGCTGTCCTGCTTACAGAAGTAAAAATTGTACCCAAAGCTGCATCGTAATCTGCTAGGATAAAATCCTCCAAGAAAGCCTGACGTTCCGCCGCAGGTATGGACTTATGCAAAAATCGCGCCATGAACATTCTGTCAGCAAACGGTATTTTTCCTAGCCACTTAGGTCTAAATTTGACTACGTAGCCACCGAATTTATGAAAGGCTGCAAATGCTTTTTCGTCGTACTCAAAAATGCCGCTACAGGTCAAAATCGCTCGTTCTACACGATGGGGGTAGCGGTTGAGAAACAAAGTCGCAATTGACGCGCCCATCGAATGAGCATTGATATACACGCGTTGAAACTGCAACCCATCCAGCAAAGCTGCTAAGTCGTCAGTGTATTCCTCTAGTTCATAAGTTAACTCTTTGATTGCCTCAGATTCTTCCTGTCGCGATTGCGATTCGACAAAAGATTCACTTGCTTTGGCGACAGTTGGTTGTCCACGGGAACGTCCAAATCCCCGCAAATCGTAGAGCAAACAATCAAACTCGTCTGATAAAGCATCGGCGGTGCTTTTCCAGTACCTAGCCGAACCAGCCCAACCGTGCATGAAAACCATTACTGGCTTGATCTGAGCAGCAGATAATTTTCTTATCCACTCGTAATAATGCTCAACGCCACGAACATTAATGTATGGCATTTTGAAAGTGAGGATTTTAGAGTTTTTTGCTAATTGCTAATGGCTAATAGCTAATGGTAAACAAGCAATTAGCCATTAGCAATTGACAATTAGCAGTTTATGCTGATTCTGGTTTGGGTAGTGAGGATGGAAGCATCAGCAGTTCGGCGGTTGATCGCTTCTCGACCATTTCCCGCGTTACCATGCAGCGAGTCACATCTTTACGAGAGGGTAATTCGTACATCACTTCTAGCATTAGTTCTTCCACAATACCCCGCAGCGCTCTGGCACCAGTTTTGCGGCGATAGGCTTCTTGAGCGATCGCCCGCAAGGCATCTGGTTTAAACTCTAGCTGGACATTATCCATTTTCAGTAACTTCTGGTACTGCTTCACTAGAGCACTGCGTGGCTGGGTCAAAATCGCCATCAGCGCTTCTTCATCCAACGGATCTACCACCGCTACCATTGGCACTCGTCCAATAAATTCTGGAATCATGCCAAATTTCACTAGGTCATCCGGTTCTAAATGGCGTAAAGTGTCTGCTGTGCGCTTATCCTTCGTCTGACCCTCTCCTGGTTGCACAAAGCCCATTGACTTTTTGCCAGTTCTCTGCTCTACAACCTTGTCTAAGCCTACGAAGGCTCCGCCACAAATAAATAGGATGTTGCTCGTATCAATTTGGATGCAGTCTTGATAGGGGTGCTTGCGTCCTCCCTGAGGGGGCACGTTCGCGACTGTCCCTTCCAACATTTTCAGCAAAGCTTGCTGTACGCCTTCGCCAGAAACATCCCGTGTAATCGAGGGGTTCTCGCTCTTGCGAGCAATCTTGTCTATTTCGTCGATGTAGATAATTCCCCGCTGTGCTTCTTCTACATCCAAGTCTGCTACCTGTAACAGTCGCAGCAATATATTTTCCACGTCTTCTCCCACATACCCCGCTTCAGTAAGCGTGGTAGCGTCGGCGACAGCGAACGGGACATCCAGAATTTTCGCCAGAGTTTGGGCTAAAAGAGTTTTGCCGCACCCTGTCGGACCCATTAGCAGAATGTTGGACTTTTGGAGTTCGACAGAGTCTTCCCCCGAACCTTTGCCACTGGCTTTAGACTGAACCACTGCCAGCCGCTTGTAGTGATTGTAGACTGCGACTGAAAGCACTTTTTTAGCTTCATCTTGACCAATTACGTGGTCGTCGAGATACTTTTTAATCTCTCGTGGCTTCGGTATTTGATTAAACGAGATATTAGCGGAGCGGGCGCGGCGTTTCTGTGGTGGTTCTGACCTCGGTGCTGGCTGTGACGGGGCTGATCCATTCGTATCGAGTAACTCCTCATCTAGTATTTCATTACACAAGTCCACGCATTCGTCGCAGATGTACACTCCTGGTCCAGCGATTAGTTTTCGCACCTGCTCCTGAGACTTGCCACAAAACGAACATTTTAAATGGGAGTCGTACTTAGACATACCAGCCTCTTATTTCAGAATGGTGACATTTTCCCCTGCTGCGGGAAGATTTTGTCGGGAGATGACCTGGTCGATCAAGCCATAGTTTTTTGCATCGTCTGCCGACATATAAAAGTTGCGTTCAGAATCGGCTTCAATTCTTTCTAAAGGTTGACCAGTATGTTGAGCCAGTAACTGATTCAACATAGACTTATGATAAATAATTTCTTTAGCTCGGATCTCGATGTCAGCGGCTTGCCCCTGAGCACCTCCCAACGGTTGATGGATGAGTATCCGAGAATCAGGTAGAGACATCCGCTTACCTTTAGCTCCTGCTGCCAACAAAAGTGCCCCCATACCTGCGGCTGCTCCAAAACAGATGGTAACCACATCGGGACGAATTTGTTGCATCGTATCATAAATTGCCATAGCTGGTGTGACGAAGCCACCAGGAGGAATACCAGGAGAATTCAGGTAGATTTGAATATCCTTTTCTGAATCTTCAGCGTCTAGAAACAACAACTGGGCAATAATTGAGTTGGCTAGATCGTCATCTATTTGCGTTCCCAAAAACACAATCCGCTCTCGCAGTAAGCGGGAGAAGATGTCGAAAGCCCGTTCTCCCACGCCAGATTGTTCTACCACCATCGGGATGACGTTGCTAGGACTGGTAAGTGAGTTATTTTGGTAACTCAAACTGCTAATTTGGGAATTTCCCGACTGCGATACAAGCATAAAAGAACATTTAACAATCAGTAGGACAGACAACCATGCAGCGATCGCGCTGCCTCTTAGCTATGTGTTAACCATTATGCCTCATTTAACACTGCTATGCCTTTAATTCGTGCCATTTTTGGGCTAAAGTTACCCAAAATGGGTTACTCCTGAGGACAGGTCACGACGGAAAAAGGTTTCCGCTCTTCTTCGGTTTAAAACCCTGACGACTACCTTAAGTGCCAAAATTTTGTCAGTTGTCAAAACAAGGATTTATTGACGAAGGAGAATTTGTGGTCATAGCAACGCTACAGTTGTTTTTATTATGGCGCATTAAAAAGCTATCAGCCATCAGCTATCAGTATTTTGATTCTGACGCTGACGGCTGGTATTCTTAGCTGAGGCTGGAACCGTCCTCACTAGTCGGAGCAGGTGTATTTTCTGGGGAGGTTTCCTCACTGATACTTTTTTGTGACTCGGTTTCTAATGATTCAGAATCAGTTTCTGGTGCTTCAACTTCAGCCGCAGCTAAAGTTGGTGCAGTTTCCTCTCCGACGGCATCAGCATTACTAGCGCTCAAGAAGCCTTCAGGTACAAGTTCTAATGTAGAGTGTTCCAAAAGCCAATTGAGGATTTTTTCGGTTAACAGTTCGTTTTCTACCACTGGACGCGCTTTTTCTGGGTCAAACTCTTGCCCCGAGTACTCTTGGCTCAGTTCTTGGACTCTCGCTTCGATTTCTTCTCTTGACACTTGGATGGACTCCTGCTTAGAGACGAACTGCAAAGCGAGCGATCGCTTTAGGCGCTCAATTGCTTCACCACGAGAACGTTCCCGCAATTGAGGAATCACATCTTGGGTAAACAACTTCTTGACATCAAGCCCTTGTTGAGAAAGCCGGATTGCTGTTTGTGTCAGCATTGCATCCACTTCCTGTTGAATCATCGTTTCTGGCAAATCAACGGACACTTGCTGCGTCAGGACAGCCAACAAGGCTTCTTGCTGATTCGATGAAGTTTTCTGTTGAGCTTCTTTCTGAAAACGCTCTGACAAAGAATTGCGTAATTGCTCCAGAGTTTCGTACTCGCTGACGTCTTGGGCAAAGTCGTCATTCAATAGGGGTAGTTCTTTTTCCTTCAGTTCTTTAAGCGTCACAGTGAAAACAGCTGGTTTTCCTGCCAACTCTTCGTTCACGTAAGGATCTGGAAACTGTGCGGAAATCTCTTTTGTTTCTCCGGGATTCATCCCTACTATGCCAGTGACAAAGCCGGGAATAAATTTATCTTCCTCCAACTCTACTTGAAAATCATTTGCTTCCCCACCAGGTACTGGCTGAGGTTCTGCTGTTTCATCCTCACCCTCACGGTTTACAAGAACACCCTTGAAATCGACCACTGCAACATCGCCTATTTGGGCGGGGCGTCCTTCCACAGGAATTAACGTCGCCATTTTTTGGCGTTCTTTTTCCAAAACGAGATCCACTTGCTCTGGATCGTACTTGACCTCCTCAGCTTTCACTTGTAAACCAGTGTACTGATTCAGATTAAGTTCTGGTTCTACATCCACAGAGGCGGAAAATGTCAGGGGTTTCCCTGGTTCATAGTTACTAATCAATTCCTCGTATGAGGAGCGCAATTGTGGTTGTCCAATCACCTGGCGTTCTGCTTGCTTCAGGGCTTGCTCGATCCCATCTTGAATGAGTTCTTCCAACGCTGCTGCCTTGATTCGATTTGTACCTAAACGCTGTAGCAGTATTTGCCGAGGCACCTTACCTTTGCGAAACCCAGGAATATTTGTCTTACTGGATAAGTTTTTAATGACCTGTTCGTAAGTTTGCCTGGTCATTTCTGGCGCAATCTCTATTTCCAGACCGATTTGACTGGCGGGAAGTTTCTCCTGGGTGACTTTCATGCTTTTTCTCAAGTTTTCCGGTATTTATTGTGAGAGTGCTAATTGTGAGAGTGCTAATTGTGAGAGTGCCAGTCTGCCACTGCCAGTCTGCCATTCCATTAGCGATTAGCCATTAGCGATTAGCCATTCCCCTTTCTCAGAGGGCTAACATCGTGATATCCTGTTTTTCAACTAGCTATTCGTACTCCAAAGTTGTACGATTGATATTACCTTGTGGGACTGAGCGCAGCTAATGCTTTGCTCATGTTCTGTGTTGCTAGTTTCAAACCATTTGAATCATAGTACATCAATTGTCCAGACAACGCACCTTACAAGACAGACAACTTGACTACGCTGAAGCGCAGATATATCTTTCCAGTTTGCTAGCAGTTTGTTGTATAATGTAATATTTGGATTTATTTGGGAATTGATAATTAATTGTTGTAAACTGCAATATTGCGAGTGCGCAATCAAGAAAATAAATGTATTAAATTAAGAAATACATCAGACAAAAAAAAGGGAACAGGGAACAGGGAACAGGGAACAGGGAACAGGAAATATGAAAACAAAAAACTTCAGTTGTGGGTTTAAAGCCCACTGAGAAAGAAAGATGTTTTTCGAGACGCGTTTCGGCTCATATAAACTGCGTCCTTGTTACAATCCCACGGCGTCCATCCGTGGGATACACTGTTCCCCGTTCCCTGTTCCCTGTTCCCTGTTCCCTGTTCCCTCAGACTGCAAATAATCTCAGTATTCAAATTGCTTTAATTTGTGAAGGATGCTATTTAAGTAAGGATAAATTGTAACTTTTTCGGAAAAATTGCGCATAAACATCTATAAGGAGGAAGCAAGTTTGTCTAAATCCTACCAAGTGGCGATTTTGGGAGCGACGGGTGCCGTTGGCAAAGAGTTGCTGGAATTACTGGAACGCCGGAATTTTCCGATAGCTAACTTAAAGTTGTTGGCATCAGAACGTAGTGAGGGACGGATACTGTCGTTTGGTGGGGAAAATCTACCAGTAGAGCCCGTAAACGATCGCGCCTTTGATAATGTGGACATAGTGCTGGCAAGTGCAGGTAGTTCGACATCCAAAACTTGGATACCAAAAGCCAATTCGGCTGGTGCAGTGGTGATTGATAACTCCAGTGCCTTTCGCATGAACCCAGAAGTTCCCTTGGTGGTTCCAGAAGTAAATCCGGAAGCTGCAGCCAACCATAAAGGCATTATTGCCGTCCCCAACTGTACGACGATTTTAATGGCGGTGGCGGTTTGGCCATTGCATAAAGTTATACCAGTTCAACGCATTATTGCTGCAACCTACCAATCTGCTAGTGGTGCTGGTGCGAAAGCGATGGAAGAAGTGAAAACCCAAGCGAGAGCCATTTTATCAGGCTTGCAACCTGTTGCTGAAGTATTTCCTTACCCATTGGCATTTAATTTATTCCCGCACAACTCCCCATTAAACGATCGGGGGTACTGCGAAGAAGAAATGAAAATGGTCAACGAAACCCGCAAAATCTTTGGTAATCAGCAAATAAGAATTACTGCAACTTGTGTACGGGTTCCCGTACTACGCGCTCACTCGGAAGCAATTAATCTAGAATTTGAGACGGCATTTAGCCCAGAAGAAGCAAGAGTAATTTTAAGTCAATCCCCTGGGGTAAAATTGGTTGAAGATTGGAAAGCAAATCATTTCCCCATGCCAATAGAAGCTACTGGGATGGATGAAGTTTTAGTGGGAAGAATTCGTCAAGATATTTCTCATCCGTGCAGCTTGGAGATGTGGCTGTGTGGTGACCAAATCCGTAAAGGCGCAGCATTGAATGCAATACAAATAGCGGAGTTATTGGTAGAAAAAAATCTACTTAAGTCATTAGTAAACGTTAGTAGTTAGTGGTTAGTGGTTAGTAGTTAGTAGTTAGTAGAAAACAACCAGCAACTAACAACCAACAATCAACAACTAACAACTAACAACTAACAATCAACAACACACAAATGACTTGAAAGTAATAAACAAATGAGTTATTACAATAGAAAACCACCAAGACAGAAAAAAACTGCATAGGGTAATTAGGAGTGAAAAGAGGGTGGTAGATTTTGGCAGGGTTTTAACCGCTATGATTACGCCGTTTAAAGAAGACGGCAGTGTTAACTACGATATGGCAGCACAACTGGCAGCATATCTAGCTAACAACGGTACAGATACATTGGTAGTTTGTGGCACAACGGGAGAAGCCCCAACCTTGACTTGGGAAGAGGAATACCAGTTGTTTAGTGTGGTATTGGAGGCTGTGGATCAAAAAGCTAAGGTGATTGCCGGATGTGGTTCCAATTCCACCAAAGAAGCGATCGCAGCTACCCAAAAAGCCGCTAAAATAGATATAGATGGAACTCTACAAGTGGTTCCTTACTACAATAAACCGCCGCAAGCGGGACTTTATCAGCACTTTCAGGCAGTAGCCCAAGCCTCCCCTGACCTACCGCTGCTGTTATACAACGTCCCTGGTCGTACTGGTCAAAACCTTCAGCCAGAAACAGTTGCCCGCTTAGCCGAAGTGAAGAACATTGTCGGGATTAAAGAATCCACTGGCAACATAGACCAGGCAAGTGAAATTCGCCGCTTGACACCAAAAGAATTCCAGATTTACTCTGGTGATGATTACATGACTTTGCCCTTGTTAGCAATCGGGGCGAAGGGTGTAGTTAGCGTGGCTTCTCATCTTGTAGGACCCAAACTACAGCAGATGATTCAAGCCTTTAGTTCCGGTCAAGTTCAAGTGGCTACAGAGATTCATCTCCAACTCTTCCCGTTGTTTAAAGCTTTGTTTGTAACTACAAATCCCATCCCAGTCAAGCAAGCACTGAAACTTCAAGGTTGGGAGGTCGGTTCAACGAGACTGCCCCTATGTGAAGCTGACACATCCATCAGTCAGAAGTTAGAGACGGTTCTGAAGGAACTTAATTTAATCAAGCCAGGAACTTGAGGATTACTTGTGTACCTGGTAGCGGAAGACACATATTTATACTGTGCGTAATTTTTACAATGTTGCAGGTAAAACACCTGTGTTACGACTGACGAATATAGTATGAATCCTGAAAGTGTAAAGACCATTTGCTAATCGAAATTGAAAATCCGATTAAAACGATCGTTGCTTTCAAACTGACTTTATAGACAGTTCGTGCTGCTTGTGCTACAAGACCGCTAATCTTTCATACTTTTTAACTACAAAGAATAATCTAAGGAGAAAATGGCTAAAAACGAAATAGACTCCGCCCTAAAAATTATTCCGTTGGGCGGACTGCATGAAATTGGTAAAAATACCTGTGTTTTCGAGTACGAAGATGAAATTATTCTGTTAGATGCCGGGTTGGCTTTTCCTACAGACGGAATGCATGGGGTGAATATTGTCCTCCCAGACATGACCTATTTGCGGGAAAATCGCCAAAAAATTAAAGGCATGATCGTTACCCACGGTCATGAAGACCATATCGGCGGAATTGCCTTTCACTTGAAGCAATTGGACATTCCCCTTATTTATGGTCCTCGTCTGGCATTGGCAATGCTAGAAGGCAAACTGGAAGAAGCCGGAGTACGCGATCGCACCGAATTAAGAACCGTCCTTCCTCGCGATCTAGTGCGGATTGGCAACCATTTTTTTGTGGAGTATATCCGTAACACCCACTCCATCGCCGATAGCTTTACTGTCGCTCTCCATACTCCCATGGGTGTGGTAATCCATACAGGGGATTTTAAATTTGACCACACCCCAGTGGATGGCGAACATTTTGACTTGCAACGTCTAGCCGAACATGGTGAAAAAGGCATACTTTGCCTCCTCTCCGACTCAACTAACTCGGAAGTACCAGGATTCACCCCTTCAGAACGTTCAGTGTATCCAAATCTGGAGCGGATTTTCCTTCAAACTCCTGGGCGACTGTTCGTGACAACCTTCGCTTCCAGTGTGCATCGCATCAACATGGTTTTGCAGCTGGCGCAGAAGTACAATCGCGTAGTCAGCGTCGTGGGACGTTCGATGCTGAATCTGATTGCCCATGCCCGCAATCTTGGATATATCAAGTGTGATGATAATCTGCTTCAGCCTTTGCACGTTGTCCGCAATCTTCCTGATGAAAAGGTGTTGATTTTGACAACTGGTTCTCAAGGAGAGCCGATGTCGGCGATGACGCGCATTGCTAACAAAGATCATCCCCACATCAGAATCCGCCAAGGGGATACGGTGGTATTTTCGGCTAACCCAATTCCGGGAAATACGATCGCTGTAGTCAACATCATTGATAAGTTGATGATGCAGGGAGCAAATGTGATTTATGGACGAGAAAAAGGAATTCACGTCTCAGGTCATGGATGTCAAGAAGACCAAAAGTTGATGATTGCCTTGACTCGACCCAAGTTCTTCGTGCCAGTTCACGGCGAACATCGGATGCTGGTGAAGCACTCCGAGACAGCCCGGAGTATGGGCATTCCTGCCGAAAACATGATCATTATTCAGAATGGCGATGTCATAGAACTCACTGCTGAATCAATTCGCGTTGCTGGTAAAGTGCCAGCTGGTATTGAACTGGTAGATACTTCAGGTTCTGGCATGGTCAGTGCTAAGGTGCTGCAAGAACGGCAACGCATGGCAGAAGAAGGCATTGTCACTATAGCGGCGGCAATAGATTGGAATGGCAAGCTGATGGCAAAGCCAGAAATTCACTTGCGGGGTGTAGTGACGAGTATTGAGCGATCGCTGCTGCAAAAGTGGGTACAGCAGCGGATGGAGGAAATCCTCAACCAACGCTGGTCAGAATTTGCCCAGTCTGTTGACGGTGACCAAGTCGAGGGGATCGACTGGGCTGGATTGCAAGGGCATTTAGAGAAGGAACTGCTGCGCTCTCTAAAACGAGAGCTACAATGTCAACCATCTGTGACTTTGTTGATGCAAATCCCTGAAGAACCTGTGAAAGTCTCCGACGGTAGAAGGCGTCGCACCCGTACTGCTGCTCAAGTAGCATCATAAAAAGGGGCATGGGGAATCCCCATTCCCCATTGCCTATCAATACTAGTGTAGGGGCGAACGGTGAAGCAGCGCGCATGTTGTCGGTTTTCCCTCATCGCTTCTGCACCAAGCCGAAGGGCCGTTCGCCCTACACTAGTATTTATACTTATTGTATTTATTTGATTGATAAAAAGAGATAAAGTTATATCTTCAGATAGAAGACTTTATAAAAATTTTATATTTACCCAGTTATAAATAAGATGCCATAATCACACTTCTGATCCCCGGAAAATTGAGGTTAACTTGACGTAAGATCGAACAGGTTGTGATTCAAGTGGCTACATAAACAACAGATGCCATCTCAGTCAAAGCACAATTCTTCCGGGAAAGCCCGTCTCCAGATTGTATATCTTCTTCGGACAGGTGAAGACCCTCACTAAAACAGAGGAGTGAACCATGAAGGTGTTTGATAATACCACCAAAAAAATATTTCTTGCCAGCTGGGTATCGCTAAATCAAGGACATGCCAGTGATACTTTTGTCAACCGATTGCTGCATCCTTCTTTCAAGCCTAATGGTAATATTCTCCAACCCCTACGTTCATGGATGGACAATATTCAAATCCGCGATCGCCAACTAGCTCACCGCTTGTGCAAACTCATTCCTGCTCAATGTCCCTTTGAGCGCGATGTTAAAGTATTTGGTAAAACCTTGTTTCATATTCCGCCGATGTGCAAGCTCAACCCTTTATATGACGAATTGGTTGGCTTACGCTTCCGAGCTTTGTGCTATCTAGCCGATGAATGTGGCGAGGATGTAACACAATACTGCTAATTAGTTAGTGGTTAGTGGTTAGTGGTTAGTGGTTAGTGGTTAGTGGTTAGTG
>CAXTSI010000208.1:0-14298 GCA_964246695.1 uncultured bacterium | reverse complement strand
GCAATTAGCAATTAGCAATTAGCAATTAGCAATTAGCAATTAGCAATTAGCAAAATCCCTTTAAAAAGAGAGATAAATAAATGAGTATTACTCCTGAATCTGTGAAGCAATTGCTCAGTTCTGAGGATTTAGCCGATCGCTTGCGTGCAGTTAATCAAATCCGCCAGCTAGAACCTGCGACTGGTTTTGAGTTGATTCAAAATGCTGTGACGGATCGCAATGCCCGTGTTCGCTACTCAGCTGTTAGTCAGATGGATACCCTCGGCGGACAGGATTTAGACTTGTCGTTGAATATATTGCGCAGCTTGCTTAAGGATCCTGAAACAGATGTGCAAGCAGCAGCAGCAGACTGTTTGGGCGCCCTCAAGCTGCATGCAGCTTTTGAAGATTTACAACAGCTTTACTACTCCACTAACGAGTGGATAGTAAAATTCAGTATCATCGCTACGTTAGGAGCGTTGGGAGATCCCAGAGCCTTTGAGTTACTCAAGGTGGCACTCTCGTCAGACAACGAATTAGTACAAACCGCTGCCATTAGTTCCCTTGGCGAGTTGGGAGATACACAAGCTGTTCCCTTGTTAGCTGCCTATATGACAAATCCAGATTGGCAAATCCGCTACAGACTTGTGCAATCCCTGAATGTTCTAGGCGGTGCAGATGCCAAATCTATGTTAGAAACTCTGGCAAACGATCAAGTAGAAGCAGTTGCAACTGAAGCTAGAAAAGCTTTGGGTAATTGCTAATTGCTAATTGCTAATTGCTAATTTTGTGATTTTTTTGTGGGGTGGGCTTTCCTGCCTATCCCACAAGAGGGATATGATTATGAGTGAGGGAGTGTTGTGAATAGGAAAACTCCAACGGCGGCGATCGCTAACAACCCCTGAATCAAATTCCCAACTAGCGTACCTACCACAATTCCAATCCCAGCCCTAACAGCTAAAGGTAAGTCTCTTTTGTAAACGAACTCACCAATAATTGCTCCCAAAAGTGGTCCTAATAACATTCCTAGCAATGGACCGCCTAAGGGCAAAGTGGGTAATAATCCTAAGAATCCGAGCACAAAACCGACAACCGCTCCAATTTGTCCCCACTTGCTAGCACCTGCTTTTTTTGCACCCAGGTAGCCTGCTAAAAAATCAATTCCTATACTAAAAACTAAAACGACAATTGTCACAATTAATGGTATTTTGATCGCTGCGAAGGAACCACTAACGAATCCCCATGTGACAATTGCAATTAATATTAAACTGGCTCCTGGAATAGCAGGAACAACAGCGCCAATGATACCTATAATCATGACGGCAACTAGTAACCAATAAGTAATTTCCATAAATTATAATTGTTAGTTGTTAGTGGTTAGTGGTTAGTTGTCAAATAATACCACTAACAACTAACAACTAACAACTAACAACTAACCATTACCCATTCCCTCACTGAGTGTAACAGCTAATTTATCAGCAATCCCCCCAATCCAGTTTTCATCTTGTTTAGTGTAACTGCGAGGAGCATTTGCCCCTAAAATTAGGACACCTTGGTTACCAAGGGGTTGACAAATTACACCTTGAGTATTTTCTGGCAAATAATCAAACTCAATTTGTCCAGGATATACTTTCAAATCAACTAAATATACTGGCTTTTGTTTTTCCAGCACCCGGTTTAAAATTGGTCCTGGTACTACTTCCGATTTAGCACCTAGAATTCCGCGACGTAACAAAACTTTACCTTGATAGAAAACTACGAGCGATCGCGTCACTGTGTTGGTTAATAACAAATGTGATGCCCAAGCTAGTTCTGTTTTCACAAGCGGTGGCAATAGGGGCGCGAGTATAAAACCTTCTTCTCCAATCAGTTCTACAGCATCAGGTAATCGCGGCTGCACCTGCTGCCAGATTAAGCCTGTCAAAATTAATACCGCGCTCAAAATCACACCCAGCACATCTCCACGTGCTTGTGAATTAGTTAGTTCTGGCGTCAACAAACGGTTAATCAACAAAAGTACAGCCCCCAACCCACCAACAACAATGGGTAGACGCCGTAAAACTCGATTGGGGTCAGGTTTAGCCATACTTCACAAGAATTAAAAATTAAAAAATTTTTAATTTTTAATTTTTAATTTTTAATTCTTTACTCTTCTCCTGCTTCTAGAATCCGTTGGAATAGATAACCTGTACCTCTGGCGGTAAGAATTAATTCTGGGTTACTGGGATCGTCCTCTAACTTTGCTCGTAGACGGGAGATATGTACATCTACCACACGGGTATCCACATGACGTTCTGGTGTGTATCCCCAAACCTCCTGCAAAATTTCCGAACGAGAAAAAGCTTCTCCAGAACGGCTGACTAACAACTCTAGTAAGCTAAACTCCATACCGGTTAACCGAATGCGCTCATCGCCTTTGTAGACTTGGCGTTTGTTCGTGTCAATTTTGATATTGCTAACATGGATGACTCCAGAACTGGGGATACCACTCGCGCCGGTTTTATCTACTCGTCGCAACACTGAGCGAATGCGGGCTTCTAGCTCTTTGGGGGAAAATGGTTTAACCACGTAGTCATCAGCACCCAACTCCAGACCGGTAATGCGATCGGCAACATCACCTAAGGCTGTTAGCATAATAATAGGGACATCTGATTCTTTACGTAATTCTTGACACACGCCGTAGCCATCTAGCTTTGGCATCATCACATCCAAAACCACCAAGTCCGGCTCGGCTTTGCGGAAGGTCTCCAAAGCTTCTTCACCATCCCCTGCTGTCACCACATCATAGCCAATCATCGAAAGGCGCGTTTCCAAAATCCGGCGAATGCTGGCTTCATCATCTACAACCAAAATTTTTTCTTTATGACTTTCCAATTTTTTCAACGCTCCTTAACTAAAATTTTTCATGATTAATTTTTACTATCATATTATTAAGATATCATTCCACGAATTGATTGGGAAAAACCTGCATTTCCTACCAGTACTAGATTTTATTTTGCTCCAAGAATTAAGAAAAAATTAAGATTAGTTAATTAGATTAAGAATGGCAAAGCCTAAAACCCATTACGTTTGTAACGAATGTGGAGCAGATTCTCCCCAATGGTTCGGCAAGTGTCCAGCTTGCGGCACCTACAATTCTCTGGAAGAAGAGTTTGCTATACAGTCATCGACAGATATACCGAGTCGGGGAGTGAGTAGTTGGCACTCCCAGCAGAGTAACGGCAAATCTCCCAAAAAACCAGCTAAGGCACGAGCATCATTGACATTTGAGCAAATTAGCGATCGCCAAGTAACTCGTTGGGAGTCGGGTTATGGAGAACTGGATCGGGTGCTGGGCGGTGGAGTTGTCCCCGGTTCTATGGTGCTGATTGGCGGCGATCCAGGAATTGGCAAATCGACGCTACTACTGCAAGTATCCAATCAATTGGCGCAAAGATACCGCATTCTTTACATTTCGGGTGAAGAATCAGGACAACAGATAAAATTAAGAGCTTTGCGCTTGGGGGTGGGAAAACTCCCGACGGTACTGAGCAATGAGAATGGTGTAGTAGAAATTCCGCAACCACAAACAGCTGAAAGTATGGGTGCAGATTTGTATGTATTACCGGAAACAGATCTGGAAGAGATTTTGCGGGAAATAGACTCACTGAAACCGAATGTGGCGGTAATTGATAGTATTCAAACGATTTTCTTTCCGGCTCTTACTTCTGCACCCGGTTCTGTAGCCCAAGTACGGGAATGTACAGCGGCTTTGATGAAGGTGGCGAAGCACGAGGATATCACAATGTTAATTGTGGGACACGTCACCAAAGAAGGGGCGATCGCCGGACCGAAAGTATTAGAACACTTAGTTGACACGGTGTTGTATTTTGAAGGCGATCGCTTTGCATCTCATCGGTTATTACGGACAGTCAAAAATCGCTTTGGAGCAACTCACGAAATCGGCATTTTTGAAATGGTGGAACACGGACTACGAGAAGTCGCCAACCCCTCAGAGCTATTTTTAGGTAACCGTGACGATCCGGCACCAGGGACTGCGATTGTCGTGGCTTGCGAAGGTACTCGCCCCATTGTCGTGGAGTTGCAAGCTTTAGTAAGTCCCACCTCATACGCTTCGCCGCGTCGGTCCTCAACTGGCGTGGACTACAACCGTTTAGTGCAAATTCTGGCGGTTTTAGAAAAACGAGTGGGAATTCCAATGTCGAAATTAGATTCCTATGTTGCTTCCGCAGGTGGGTTGAATGTAGAAGAACCAGCAGTGGATTTGGGAGTGGCGATCGCCATAGTTGCTAGTTTCCGCGATCGCATTGTCGATCCTGGCACCGTGTTAATTGGGGAAGTGGGGTTAGGAGGACAAGTCCGCTCAGTGTCGCAAATGGAACTGCGGTTAAAAGAAGCAGCAAAACTGGGATTTAAACGAGCGATCGTCCCGAAGGGGCAAAAATACCCCGACCTTGATATCGAGATTTTGCCCGTGTCAAAGGTAATAGATGCGATTATTGCCGCAATACCGCATCAACATCTGGAAGATAGTGATTTAGAACCGGACGAGGAGGAAACCCCAACCCTTCCATATTAAAAAGGAAAACCCGCTATGGTCGCCACCCATGACTACCAAATAACTTGGGAAAAATTACCCGATGATTACGTACTACCAGACGATCCAGTGGATAACATTAATCAGCCTCCCCTTGCTGCAGCTTTAACCGAAAGTTTGGAAATTACTGGTAGATTACCCGAAAACGCCATAACTCCGACAAATTACGGCATCTGTGCTACCATGAATGGCAGAATTGTCATTAAAGCTCCCGATTGGGCATACGTGCCTAGCATTCGTGTTCCACGAGAAGATGTGAAACGTAGTTACACGCCGCAGCTACAGGGAGATCTACCAGTAATTGTGATGGAATTTATTTCGGACACTGATGGTACGGAGTATTCCATCAAACCAACTTATCCCCCTGGAAAATGGTTTTTCTACGAGCGTATCTTAAAAGTGCCAAATTACGTCATCTTGGAACCGGATAGCGGCAGTCTGGAAGTCTATCGATTGTATCAATCGGAACAGTACATCTTGCAAGCACCTAATGAAAATAACCGTTACTGGGTAGCAGAAATGAATCTCTACCTTGGCTTATGGCAAGGAACCCGTGAAAATCGCACAGGATATTGGTTGCGGTGGTGGGACGAACAAGGACAGCTGCTACTATGGGGTTCCGAATTAGCGGAGCAAGAACGGCAACGTGCTGAGAGACTAGCAGCACAACTGCGGGCTGCTGGGATAGAACCGGAAGTTTAATAGAGAACCGTTAGGTTACATCCCTATGCTCAAGCACGATTAATTGAGCGTGGAGCAACTGAGGAAGAAGTTATTGCCACCATTTGTGAAAATCTCAAGCCTCAGAAACCGGGTTTCTTAAAGAAACCCGGTTTCTCTGCTTTCACGAATCATTTAGGACTGCTATAGGCGTAACTTTCCGTTTAATGGGGAGTGGAATGCGAAGCTTTATGCCACAAAGAAAGTTGAGGCAATTGCAGTTCAAGAAGGGGAAGACTGGTTAGTTATTACTGTAATCGTCAAATACTTTTAAGGGAAAAATTATATGAAAATTACCTACGATCCAAGATACAACGTAGCTTATATTTACCTCAGAGAAAAAACTGTGGAGGTGGAGACAATTCAAGTCAGTGAAGAAATGAATGTGGACATTGCTGCAGATGGAACGATTTATGGAATTGAATTGCTCAATGCAAATCAGCAATTAGGGGCTGATGAACAGGGGAAGCTAATTGTAGTCAACGAAGCATTGGGAGAATCTGCTGAGATTGAACTGTTCTCTACCTCCACGAAAAAACCATCCAGGTAGAGATAATTCAAGTCAGTTGTTTCTAGACGAAACCTATTTTTACACCCTAACTGAGGAGATAGATCGCTATGTGTAGTCAAACATCAAGCAAAAATTTGTAGGGTAGTGGTTAATGTAGTTAGAAACTATCAAGTAGATTCCGAAGTAAAGCTTGTAGTATCTCTCGTTGTTCTTTCAAGAGAGCTTGCTGTTCTGTTACTAAAATTGTTAATTGGGCATTTAATTGAGTTAGCAACAAAACTAAATCTCGGTATCGTTCTAGCAGACGGGCGACGGCGTTGAAGGCGATAAGCAATTAACGGTGGACGATTCAGTCGTAATCGGTTGCTAGTTAATTCTCCTGTTGTAGTCACAGCTAGCAACTGCCCATCCTCTAACTCAATAAAATGTTTATTGTAGTGTTCAGAGCGAGGATTCCACAATTTTGGTAAAGACTCATCCTTACTCCAATAATCTTGCTTATATTGATTACAACAAGCGCAAGAATAAATTAGGTTTTCTAAATTGTCAGAACCTCCTCTCGATTGGGGTTGGTAGTCAATACTACTCGGATAAGCGAAAATTAGAATCCCGGTTTCTTCAAGAAACCGGGATTCTGGAACATCAACTATCGTTAACCGAGCAGTATTGGGTTGGTAGTGATCGACCGTTAGAGTTCCTCCTACGTCAGTTTCTCTCACCCCACAAAATTCGCAGGCATAGTTTGCCCGTTGCTGAACTTGTTCTCGTACTTCTTTTGATATAGTCATGCCGAACGTCGAACCGCCAATTGTTGGCGTAATACACCAATTTCTTGGCGTAAATCATCATTTTCGCTAGATATTTGCTGAATGCGTTGAGTTACGAATGTTAACTGGTTTAAGGATGCTTCAATCTGAGTTAGCAATTTTGCGCTTGTTATTTGAGAATCAGCATTGTCACCAAGCAGCTTGCTTTCAATTGCATCTAGCTTTGCATACCAAGCATCTAGCTGCTCTTTTTCCAAGTTAGTGAGCTGTTCGCCAAGTGTTGAGCGATTGTGCAGTTGCCTGCCCATTTCATCTGAAATCATCAGTTCTCTCCTGACTTGTGGAAGCGTGAAAATTGTACCAATAAAATTATAGTGTCGAACTAAAGGAACTTGCGCTATGGAAGGCAAGAAACCGTGCAGGTAGAGACAATTCAAGTTAGTGAATAAATGAATGTAGACATTGTAGCCTGGTTATTTTATGGGTTCCCAGTGTTAGCTACTTTTGAGTGTCAAGCTGCCAATACTTCTGCCACTGTTATATTTAAGCCGGGAAAAGTTTGAGAAAAAATTCGCTGATTTCCAGTAAACACTGCTTGCTGATATGAATAGTCATTTAATAAAAAAACTGTTACTTTATTTTTAATAGGGTCTACAATCCAATATTCAGGGATAAAAAGATTAGCATATTCTATAGGCTTCTTTTCATAATCTCGTTTTACTGATTCATTGCTAACTACTTCTACAACTAACTTTGGTGGTACTTCTAGAACAGCCGATTTACCTTGAATTGATTCCCTTTGCTCTGGAGTCATCACAATTAAATCAGGAAGTCGAGATTTTTTGCTAGAAGTACGAACACCTGTCCCGCTAGGGCGAGGCTGCCAGTCTAGCTTTAAGCGCTGAATTTCATCACGAAAACAAAACAGTAAGAAAGTAATAATCGCTTCATGTATGTCTGAGGCTGGAGGCATTTCTATTAGTATTCCATCCTCAAGTTCGTAGCGTCTATCTGTTCCGTCATCGTAATTTAGATATTCTTCAAAAGTGTACAATTGAAAGGAATTTAAATCTATTGGAGCGGTAGTAGTCATTTGCTTTGTTTCCTTTCTCCCTCAGAATAATAATTATTATAACGTCTATTATGTAGTTATTATTTAATGGCATTGCATGGGAATGGTGTTGTAAGTAACAATGAGTAAAATTATTTTAACAACGATAGGATCGCTTGGCGACATTCATCCCAAGATGGCGCTGGGACTTGATTTGCGCGATCGCGGTCATAAGGCAAACAGATATGCTAAAAGTAAAGAGTCATAGAGAGCTTTATCATATGCGTGAACATTTCATTTCCCTGCCAGAGAATGTTTACTGTCACCTGCTGGCTGTTGCCGAAACGCAGGGGATGACACCCGCTGACTGGATTTCGTCACAGCTCCCCCCCGATGCTCAACAGCAAAACCCCCTGCCTTCTTCTCTTTCAGGGCTGATTGGATCTCTTAACAGTCAGCTTGAACCGCCCTCTTCCTATGAGAAAACGGTCTTTGGTGAAGCGATTGCCAGCAAGCTTGCCAAACAAGGTATTCGCAGACCGTGATGCTGGTTGATACAGCCCCGTTAATTGCGTTGATTGATGCGGGACAGGGCGAAGCGCATCACCGTTGTGTCGAAGCGTATCAAAAAATAACCAGCCCGTTGTTGACAACGTGGTGCTGTTTTACGGAAGCGATGTACTTCCTTTATCAGTTGCGGGGTTGGTTCGCCCAGGACATTCTATGGCAGTTTGTTGACCGGAAGGCGCTCTATCTCCATACGAATGGGATTGATGAACAGCAAAGAATGCGAGAATTGATGAGGCAGTATCAAAATGTGCCGATGGATCTGGCCGATGCTTCCCTTGTCGCGGCGGCGGAAACGTTAAATATCAGGCGGATTTTTTCCCTGGACAGCGATTTTTACATTTATCGTCTGCACCGAACAACGGCCTTCGAGGTTATTCCATGAGGAGCCTAAAACATCACGACTAATCTAATGTTTAGTTAACGCAAAAATACCGCCCCGCAAAGCCTTATTTCTTCACCCTAAAATTACCGTTTTTCACAAGGGTTTAGTAAACAGTACTGACGCACAAAATATAAAATATTAATAAATATATTTTACTAAAATACACTAATTGACCATAAAGTGGTCGGTTCAACATTGCTGACCGCTTTTTCTTCTCAGGAAAGTTTCGACTGACACACTCGGATTTTTTTACCCGTTATCTTAAATCCGCTTGCGTTCCCGAATCCTGCGTTTAGTCTCAGTATTAACCTGTAGCTTTTTTTTGAGCCAGTTGCAGCGAAGCGGTGAGCAGCGCGTTGCGGAGCCAGTGCTGTTCGCGCTACTCGTCTCCCCTTGGGAGAAGACGGGTAACGCGATCGCAGGCATCTGGCGTTGGGGTTCCCCCCGTTGTAGCGACTGCTTTCCCGTTGGGTGACTGCCCGCTTTTAGAACTTGGAGGCACACCATTCACCCAAGTAGCGGGCGGTCAGCAACTGGTATCGGGGGGAGTCCTGAGGGCGGGCGGTAGCCCCCCTCGCGCAACACGATCGTCCAAACCGACAATCTCCTGTTGCTCCGCCATCACACCTAATTATTAGGGATAACTGAAGTTTTGACTATCTTCAGGCGATCGCCCCTGAATAACCCTCTTTTATCAGTCTGACTTCCTTACCTTCACTCGGCAGTACTTCATAGGCGATAACAACCTGCCAAATCCTCGCTCACCTCTAGGGGGCTATCTGTCGTTCAACCAATCACCCCTCCTGAACGCATACGATATAAGAGGTTGTGTACTATTGAACGGTAACTGTTCCATCTTTGATGGTGATTGTTGTACCGTCGAACTTGGTGAGTGTAAAACCACTAAATGGCTCGTTATAAAGCCTTGTACGGTCGTGAAGGACACTAATGGCTAACGCTTCACCTAGCTTTAACCCTTCAATCGAGTCCGATCGCCAATGAATTCCAGCTATATCCCGTCCAATAGCGATATTAGCGGCAAGCTTATTCAGTTCACCTCCCACCGTCAAGGCAGGTCCGGTGTAATTAAGCAGTGACAGACCGTCATCACTGGCAACCACTGGATTGGGAAAGACAAACGATTCATTGAAAAAGGCTTTCAGCACGGTGATTGCAGCAGCACTGAAAGTCGCGTGACTTGCTGGATAAGAGGGGTGGGCTGGTGACCCTTCTGGGAAAGCTTGTGGTAACAAGTAGCTGCCATACTTGCTAAAGACTCGCTCAAGCACGGGGGAGTTTAATATCTCCTCGTTGATTGGGTAACTTGCCAAGCCTTTCTTCTGAGTGTCAATCCACCCAGCAAATGCCTCTGGTCGCAGGCGGCGATGCACCACCCACTTCTGATACCAAGCGGCTTTCGTTGCTTGATTCGCCACCCTAGCAACGTCATCTAAAATGTCTCGCGCCCCAAGTGTGGTTCCACCTGCTTGTGTTTTTGCATTTAAATAAGGATTGTTTGACTCAATGGCACTTGGTCCTTGACCAAGCAAAATCAGGGCAGCATTGACGAAGGTCAGATAGGGATAGTCCCGATGGACATATTCAGCTAAATCGCGACCAGTGTGAATGTAGCGGGCTTGAGAATCCAACTGAGTTCGCTTTGATGAAGGCTGCCCGTTTTGGATACTTAACCATTCTTGGCGATCGCTCAAGTAGTCTATACCAGGTATCGCGAAATTCCTTTGCTGTGAGTTTGTCGGAACTGGCACAGGTCCAACTCCAAGTTGTCCGTCGTTGGTCGGGAAGTTGGGGGTTACCCCAAGTCCGTAGGGAACATCGACCCATAAAAACTGGGAGACGTAGGGTCCAGTAAGGACACCTGGTAGATCAGCCCGGAACAGCTTCTCTGTAGTCACTTGACCATTCTCTTTCGGTCCATGAAAATCCGAAAAATGAGACAGGTCAACCGCTGCGGCTTGGGTGTCGGGACTATTGTCATACTGGGAGAAAGGTACATCACGGGTCAGCGCTTCCCAGTAAGACTCCGCGATATCGCTGGCTGTGTCAGCACTATTGAAGGTGGGTGCCGCAGGGATGGTCAGACCATGGGAATCAATTCCTTCTAAGTCAAAAGCGTAGGCTGCTTGAGGGTTGGCAAACTTAGTTGTACCCCCTAACGGGATCGCCTCAAAATCTGCAAAATTACCAGTCCCAATAGCACTCAGTTCGGCGGAGTAGGTGCTCTTGTCTACCTGACCTAGCTCATCATGTGGCAGTGCCTTGGTGAAGTTGGCAATATAATTTTGGCTGGCATACAACTGTTCATCTCCGTTATTGGGATGATCGAAGGAAAAGTTATTCCTTTGGTGCAGTGCTGCTTTGAGACGAATCAGAAATGCTTGATTACGACGATCTTTAGCATCTGGCAGCCGATTAACTTGATCTATTAGCTGTTCGAGATTGTCTGTGGAGGGTTTGACAGCTACGATGCTTGTTTTCTGGGGAAAGTTTTTGGCATCCTTGGCAAGGACAGTAGAATTTAGAAATGTTGGGAAGAGTAAAGTAATAACACAGATAATTGAGGTCAATGCTAGAAAAACTAGAGTTGACTTGCGTTTAAGTTTTTTACGCATGCAGCAATCCTAAGTAAGGTACAAAATCAATTTTGCCAAGGTTGTTATTAGGGACATAAGCGATCGCAAGACGCTTACCACACGAATGACAGCGTTCAACCTCCCAAATTAAAAGCTCAACCTTGAGACCCATTTGGAAGGAAGGCTGGTATTTCGCGAGAAGAATTTTTAACATCCTCTGAGCAAAGTTGATTTAGATGAGTATTTTATCAATAACGTTGGAAAAATTTTAAAAATGCGTCCTCTGGTAGGGGCGGGGTTACCCCGCCCTTACAGGAATGGGGAGAAAGCACATTTTCATGCTTGATCTGGGTTTGCAGTTCATAGGGGTTACGCAAATTAAGCCACAGCCGATCTCAGCTCCTTTGACAGCACTTATAATAAAATCCTGCCCTATTAATCTTGCCCCCCAAAGTTCGTTAACCATGTCGGAAGAAGATATCCGTGCCACACGCCTAGAGAAAGTCGAACAGCTGAAGCAGCTAGGAATGAATCCCTATGCTTATCGTTGGGAATCAACTCACCACGCCGCTGAATTACAAGAAAAATTTGCCGATTTGCCCATCGGTGAAGAAGTAGATTTGGCAGTTGCCATTGCTGGACGCATTATGGCGCGTCGCGTCTTCGGTAAACTGGCATTCTTCACTTTACAAGATGAAACCGACGCAATTCAGCTTTATCTAGATAAAAATCGCATCCAAGAAGGCATGGCAGATATTGATCCCGATGCCTTCAACCACTTAAAGCAACTCACGGATGTTGGCGACATCTTGGGAGTCAAGGGGACAATTAAACGGACTGAAAAGGGCGAATTATCTGTTTACGTCAAACAATATACCATCCTCACGAAATCTCTTTTACCCTTACCCGATAAGTGGCATGGATTGACGGATGTTGCCAAGCGTTACCGTCAGCGTTACGTTGACTTGATTGTTAACCCCGAAGTCCGGCAAACCTTCCGCCGCCGCGCTCAAATCACGGCTGGTATTCGTAGATACTTAGAAGTGCGTGATTTTATTGAAATTGAAACCCCTGTCTTGCTAGCGGAAGCCGGAGGTGCGGATGCGCGTCCGTTTATCACCTACCACAACACCTTGGAAATTGAGTTGTATCTGCGCATTGCTACAGAACTCCATCTCAAACGGTTGATTGTGGGTGGGTTTGAGAAGGTGTTTGAACTGGGGCGGATTTTCCGGAATGAGGGAATTTCCACTCGTCACAACCCAGAATTTACCTCGATTGAAGTTTACCAAGCCTACGCTGACTACAATGACATGATGGCGCTGACGGAGGGAATTATTACCACCGTTGCCCAAGAGGTACTCGGCACACTGCAAATTACTTACCAAGGTACGCCAGTTGATTTGACTCCTCCTTGGCGCCGTGTCACGATGCACGATTTGGTAAAGGAATATACAGGCTTGGATTTCAACTCGTTTCAAACCTTGGATGAAGCGAAAGCTGCTGCTAAAAATACTGACATTGATGGTATAGAAAATTGCCCATCGATAGGCAAACTCCTCAATGAAGCCTTTGAGCAAAAGGTAGAGGAGAACTTAATTCAGCCTACCTTTGTCATCGACTTTCCTGTAGAAATTTCGCCCTTGGCAAAGCCGCACCGTTCCAAACCTGGTTTAGTGGAGCGCTTTGAGTTATTTATGGTTGGGCGGGAGACGGCTAACAGCTTCTCAGAGTTGACCGATCCGATCGATCAGCGCCAACGCTTAGAAGCACAAGCCGCACGCAAAGCCGCTGGCGATTTGGAAGCACAAGGTGTAGACGAAGACTTTTTGACAGCGTTGGAATACGGAATGCCGCCTACGGGTGGGTTAGGTATTGGCATTGATCGGTTGGTGATGTTGTTGACTGACTGCGCCAGTATTCGGGATGCGATCGCATTCCCGTTACTCAAACCTGAAAAATCTCCAGAAGCTGATGCTGAATAAAAAGGTAGGGTGCGGTCAAGTCATACCAATTCCAAAAATGATTGCTACAAATCAATACCTTGTAGGGTCAAAGCCGTGTCCATTCGTCTCAACTAAATCGCGAAAGTTAGGCAGTACGGGTGCTTTTTAGATATTCTCGTTATTCTCGTTCCCATGCTCTGCATGGGAATGCATTACAGTGGGCTGCTGCCTCCTCTTAAAGTTGGAGGCAGAGCCTCCAATAACAGCGTTACCAGGCAGAGCCTAGTAACGAGAAGCCGATGTTTTCAAGATTTACCTATTAGTTGACACCAATAGACAGTTCGCGAAAATGATTGTAGAGACGTAGCACTGCTACGTCTCTACAATCATTTTCAGACAACGAATAATTAAATTCGGTCGATGTCTAACGTGCCTTGCCTCTAGTTCATGTGTCGCGTTGTTTAATAGACATCTCCGAAAATTAATTATGCGTTCGTTAAAACTCTTGGTAGGGGCGCTCCTGCCGTCATTGGTGTCAACTTAACTTTGAAACCCGCAGTAGTTTGCTCGTTCCCATGCAGAGCATGGGAATGCAGTCGCTGGGGCTGCTGCCTCATTGCTTGCTTTCTTTGGAGGCTGCGCCTCCCAGAATACATGGAGCGCAGAGCCTGGGAACGATAAAACGAGCGTCGGTTGGTGCGCGTCAAGGGTTTGACCTTAAGTTGACACCAATGTCCAGCAGGAGCGCCCCTACTTCATCCACATGAAAACCCAATACAGTTCAGTTAAGCATCAGCCCAGAAACCCGGTTTCTTCAAGAAACCGGGTTTCTAAGACCTCAGCTACCCTTAACTGAACCGTATTGCATGAAAACCGCTATAATCTTGACATTCCTTGTAAGGAATACTATACTGTGAGGTAAGAAGTGGCTTGGTCTTGGGAACTTTATCAAAATGCAAATGGGGAAATCCCCAGGGATTTGTTAGCTTTTTTTATCAGGATGATCCCTGAAGAGGAGCAATCAGAAAATCCACCCAAGCCATTACTAAGCGCTTCCGAAACCAAGCGTCTGCAAGTCAATCTGAGCTACCTGTGCAACAAAGGACTGGCATCACTCAGCAGTGGCATCGTATCCCCTCAATAATTCGGGGTAGGCAATTATTCTGGATGCCATGACCAAC
>CAXTSI010000207.1:0-14313 GCA_964246695.1 uncultured bacterium | reverse complement strand
GCTTTCAACATCCATTTGTGCTGAATGCTTTTGATCGTGAGATGTCAGCATGCAATTTTCTCCTGCCTTGAAAATAGGGAGTAGGGAGTGGGGAGTGGGGAAAGACTATTTTCATGCTTGGTGGTGAAATTTTTTCATTGCGACTGCCTCCACTTTGAGGAGGCAGCAGCCCAAACGAGAAACGCCTGTATTTTCAAAGGTTACAGCTTAAGTTGACACCAATGGCAGGATGCCCACCCCACAAGAAATTAAATATCTTGTGGGGTGGGCATCCTGCCCGCCCATTTTAGTAACCATCTACTTAAAACTTTAGTATTTTCTTAACTTATAGTGATTATAATACTAACTGCTCTCTCTTTAAGTCAGAACAATTAAACTAATAAATTCGTCTTGTTCTGAAAGAAGTATGATACTACCTAAAAATCGTATTCTAAACTACAAATTTCTGAATGACTGCTTTCTTGGCAAACGTCGAAGTTTCATTGCTAGCTTGATGTTGGTATTTTTGGTTATATATTCTTTTTTACAAAAATTTCCAGAAGTTGCTATTGCGAAATCTTACACTATAAATAAAGCTGTACCAAAAACTTTTTCCACACATGATGAAACTTGTAGTAACGATACAAGGTTACAGCAGCAGGTTTCCAGTTTAGCAAACATGAGTGTAGAGGTATCAACTTGGGTAGGTCAGCCTAATTTGGGCGTACAGAGCCTTGTTCAAGCATTCGGACCGTATGTATTTGCCTACCTAAATCGTAGCCCGTGGCCTAACATTAATCAACGGGCAAAGTTGGCAAGAGTACCTATACTCATGTACCATGACATCCTGCCGCAAAAACAAGTATCTTTTGATCTTAGTCCTAATGAATTAGAGCAGCATTTTCAGCTAATTAGAGAATCTGGCGTCAGTCCCATAAGTCTTGACCAGTTAATGAATCATTTGCAGACAGGACTACCGCTACCAAAAAAACCAATTTTGTTGACGTTCGATGATGGTTATAGTGGGCACTACGAGTATGTTTATCCACTGCTGAAAAAATACGGTTATCCGGCTGTATTTTCAGTTTATACTAATGCTATCGGTAAAAACACTGGAAAATCTCATGTCAGTTGGCAACAACTACGGCAGATGGCAGCCGATCCTTTAGTGACGATCGCATCTAATAGTGTCACTCAACCAAGTGATTTAAGAGTAATGCCTCCAGAGCAACTGCAAACAGAAGTCACGGAGTCAAAGAGAATTTTAGCGGCAAATTTAGGTATTCCCATCCGCTACTTTACTTATCCTGGAGGAAAATATGATGAGCGAGTCGCACAGTCGCTGTATGCCGCAGGATATCAGTTAGCATTGACAATGAATGATGATCGTGAGCAGTTTGCAGCTTTCTCAGACAGTTTATTGGCAGTTAAGCGCATTGGTCAATCAAGATTAAAAGATGCGATCGCCCAAGCTTGGGGAGGACCTATATTGCCACCCTGGAAATTAGGCTTCGACTTTGCCAGTCCTGTTCAACGAACTGAAACTACCATCGACAAAATTTCCCTAAACTTAATTTCCGGTGGGAAACCGATAACTATCCATGCCAACAGTCGTTATCAGGTTCCAGAAATTTTGGCTAAGAGTGGCACCAATGCGATCGCGGCTGTAGACGGGGGTTTCTTTTCCTTGAAATTATTAAATTCTAATTTCATGATCGGACCTGTTTTCAGCCAGGTCACAAACCAATTTATTCCTGGTGACAGAAATGATATTCCAAAATTAGCCGGACGCCCTCTGGTACTCATCAGTCCTCATGCAGCACGTTATATTCCCTTCGACCCTGTAAAGCATAACACTTTAGACGGAATACAAGCCGAAATGCCAGATGTCACTGATGCTTTTGTGGCAGCGGCGTGGTTGGTGAAAAATGGTCAACCTCAAGACGCAAGTACCTTTAAAGGTCTGTATGGTTTCGATCAAGCGCGTTATCGTGCCTTTTGGGGCATTAACCAAGCTTTAGTTCCCACTATCGGCGTTTCTCAAGGAAATACTGACGCTGTATCTTTGGGAACAGCTTTAGCTAAAGCTGGATTACAGGATGCGGTGATGGTAGATTCAGGTCAGAGTACTTCCTTGGTTTACAAAGGTAAATCTTTAGTAAGTCATACTCCTCGCCCTGTGCCTCATGTTGTTGCACTTATCGGGTCTGAATCAACGAATTCTACTGGTTGCACCTTAGCAGTAAATAAAACAAAAAACCGGGGAACCTAAGTATACCCGGTTGAGTCAACTCGAATAAGAGAATCCTCAGTGATATTAGGGACACCTTAGTATAGTGTCCCTATTTACTTAGTTCTCAAATTAGACGTTAGCAGTTTTCTTAGTTACAGCTGTGAGTTCGCCCTTGGCATACTTAGCAGCAAAATCATCCAGAGAAATCTGCTTAATCTTGCTAGCGTTACCAGCAGTACCAAATTGCTGATAGCGATCGCTACAAACCTTCTGCATATACTTAATAGAAGGCTTGAGGAAGTGGCGCGGGTCAAATTCCTTTGGATCTGCTGCCAAAGCTTCACGCACCGCTGCGGTAATTGCCAGACGGTTGTCGGTGTCAATATTTACCTTACGCACACCACTTTGGATACCTTTTTGGATTTCTTCCACAGGTACGCCGTAGGTTTCGGGAATTTGACCGCCATACTTGTTAATTATGGCAAGCAAATCTTCAGGTACAGAGGATGAGCCGTGCATAACTAAGTGGGTGTTGGGCAACCGACGATGAATTTCTTCAATGCGGCTGATTGCCAAAATTTCTCCAGTCGGTTTGCGGGTAAACTTGTAAGCACCGTGGCTAGTACCAATAGCTACAGCCAAAGCATCTACCTGAGTTTGTTCCACAAAGTTAACTGCTTCGTCTGGGTCAGTCAGCAACTGGTCGTGAGAAAGCTTACCTTCCGCACCGTGACCATCTTCTTTGTCGCCCATACCTGTTTCCAGAGAACCCAAGCAACCGAGTTCGCCTTCAACGCTGGCGCCTACAGAGTGAGCAACTTTCACCACTTCGCGGGTGACATTAACGTTGTACTCGAAGCTGGCTGGGGTTTTGGCATCCTCTTCCAGCGAACCGTCCATCATTACACTGGTGAAACCATTACGAATTGCAGAATAGCAAGTTGCAGGGCTGTTGCCATGATCTTGGTGCATAGTAATGGGAATATGAGGGTAGGTTTCTACCGCAGCCAAAATCAGATGACGCAGGAAGTTTTCACCGGCATACTTACGAGCGCCACGAGAAGCCTGCAAAATTACTGGGCTATCCGTCTGTTGAGCAGCCTGCATGATAGCTTGAATCTGCTCCATGTTGTTAACATTATAGGCTGGGATGCCGTAACCGTTCTCAGCAGCGTGATCCAACAGCAGCCGCAATGGTACGATCGCCATAGATAGTCCTCCTAATATGGTAGTCAGCTAGTCGGTTTTAGAGAAGCGTGATGATTACGCCAGTCTTAAGACTTTTTTCAACATATAGGAAATTATAACTAGTGATGGGTGCCTATGTTGAAAAAGTTTATGCCAAATGAAAGATGTTAGTTGGTAGTTGGTAGTTGTTAGTTGTTAGTTGGTAGTTGGTAGGACTGATTCACAACTAACCACTAACTACTAACTACTAACATCTTACCAAATTTATGGGTCGCCCGGGATTCGAACCCGGAACTAATCGGTTAAAAGCCGAGTACTCTACCGTTGAGTTAGCGACCCGTTCATTGTTTGTCACGACTCCAATAACTTTAACATAAAAATCTCTAATTTTGTAAATTGTTTTAGAAAAAATTTGCCGAGAGGCGGATAGTGGTCACCAAGTCAGATCCTGGTTGCAGGACAGTGAGGTTTTCTCCTGTGTTGAGGGCGTTGCGACCAGCACTCCAAGGTTCCAGACAGTAGAAGTCTTTGCCTTTAACCGTCCAAAATACCAGCGTGGAAAAGATCTCATCTACATCTAACGTCAATTTTAACCGACGTGTATTGTCAGTCACTGTAGCGGATGTAGCATGAAGTTGCTTAAAAGTCACATCAATTTCATCTCGGCTAAAATCAAAATTGCCGTTGAAAGGATGAATTTCCTTTGTTTCCTTGTCTTGGTACTCACCAGAGGGAATTTCAAACTTTAGCTGGGTTTTATCAAGCGCCGAAAAGTAAGGATGGAACCCCGCAGAAAAAGGCATAGGTTCAGAGGAGAGATTTGTATAGTGCTGCCGAATCTCTAAGGTATTGCCTTGTAATTGGTAGGTGAAAGCCACTTTAAAGTCAAAAGGATAAACTGCTCGTGTTTCCTCGCTGCTGTTCAGCACTACGGTAAGGCTAGGGTTTGCGCTTCCAGGGTGGTTGTCTCCCACCTCCCAAGGCAAGTCACGAGCAAAGCCGTGTTGTTTGAGAGTGTACTGCTTACCTTTGTAAGTGTAGGTGTTGTCGGCTAAGTTCCCACAAATCGGGAACAAAATCGGAACTCCACCTCTGATACTTAGTTGAGGATTAGCAAAGCGTTCCTCGTCCAGATAGAAAATTTCTTGACCTTGTACAAGCCAACTGAGGATAATACCGCCTCGTTCTGGTAAGACCGAAAGCTGGGACTGATTTGTTTGGAGGTGAAGTTTAGTCATTTGTTGTTGGTTGTTGGTTGTTAGTTGTTAGTTGTTAGTTGTTGGTTTTTAGTACGGGCGAAGGGCTGTTCGCCCTTACAGTTGATAGTTGTTAGCTGTAGAACTACTAACGACTAACAACTATCAACTAACTACTATCAACTAACTACATTTTACTCGTCTTCGGCAAATATAAAGCGATACAACTCGCTTGGGTCGGGTTCGGGGCTACTTTGGGCAAATTTCACTGCCTCGTCTATAAGCTGCTGTATTTGACGGTCTATAGCGAGGAGTTCCTCTTGAGCAACTAGGTTTTGCTCAACCAGATGTGTCGCTAAATTCTTAATGGGGTCGCGAGCAAACCAGAATTCTTTCTCTGCTTGAGAGCGCATCTCGTCTGGATCTGCTAGAGAGTGACCCCGGAAACGGTAGGTAAGTGCTTCAATTAATGTCGGACCCTCTCCTTTGCGGGCACGGGCTACAGCTTCTTGCGCTACTGCTCGCACTGCCAGTACATCCATACCGTCTACTTCCACACCTACCATACCAAATACACTAGCTTTCTTATAAATCTCTGGCTGGGAAGTTGCTCGTTCGTGAGCCATACCGATCGCCCACTTATTATTTTCTACGACAAAAAGAATCGGCAGTTTCCACAGTGCTGCCATATTTAATGTCTCAAAAAACTGACCGTTATTGCAGGCTCCATCGCCAAAAAAGCAAGCTGTCACTTGGTCAGCGGTTTCATCGCCTAACACTTCTCGGCGGTATTTACTTTGAAAAGCCGCTCCTGCTGCTACAGGAATACCCTCAGCCACAAAAGCATAGCCACCAAGCAAGCGATGTTCAGCGGAAAACATATGCATTGAACCACCTCGCCCTTTACTGCAACCTGTGGCTTTGCCAAATAACTCTGCCATTACCTCTAGTGCTGGTACTCCAGCACTCAAAGCATGAACGTGGTCGCGGTAAGTACTACAAACAAAATCGAAACCCGGTCGCATCGCACCGTTGATCACTCCACTGGATACAGCTTCCTGACCATTATATAAATGTACAAAGCCAAACATTTTGCCTCTATAGTACATTTCGGCGCACTTGTCTTCAAATGTACGCCCTAGCACCATATCTTCGTATAACCGCAACCCAACTTCTTTGGTTATTTGCGCTTTTGCCACATCAAATCTAGGTAAGGTACGTTCTTGAACCATTATTTTTGAGTATCCCTGTTGTAAAACTTTTCGGCTTAGTTGCTTTCGGACAGCGTAAGCTTTTAATCATGTTAGTGGTCAGTAGGGGCGAACGGTAGGAACGCACGTACATTAGTTAACTGTGTTTTTTTACACCCAACACCCAACAACTAACCACTAACAACTAACCACTAACACCCAACAAATCCTCATTCTCCCTTATAGACTACCAATGAGAATGGCAATATTTCTGCATATTCATGAACAATTTAAAAAAATAGCTGCGAAAATGCTGAGATTTTCACCTAAAGATAATTGATATCAGAGCTTAATCATGATAGAATCAGCCTCGCTTACTAGTAGCAGCTTAACTATCAAGGCGTGTTAGCTTCACCTTATTTATGCTGGGGAAAGTGTATCTGAACCAGCCATAGAAATGGTCAAGCACACGTACATAGAATAAAAAAAAATCTCCTGCAAGCACAACCTCAGGTGCTGTTGGTTTTATACGGTATCAAAGGCTGATAGCAGGTCTGTTAAGCCTAAAGATATCAAAAATAACAAATAAAAAGTCAGGCGCTTTTAATAGTCAAGGTAAAAATTAGTAAGTATATAGGGTTAAGGCTCTATTTTTGGGAAGGCATAAGTAAAGTTGTTGCAATACATACTTTTAGTCTGAAGTCAACAATTTATTATTATGGCACGGTTTTGCAGACCTGGAATGCTCTAGAAAAATTATGTTGCTCGCGCTGCAGGGGAAGTAGACTGTGCGAATTCCGCTAGATTACTACCGAATTTTAGGACTACCATTGGCGGCAAGTGATGAACAATTGCGGCAGGCATACAGCGATCGCATTGTGCAACTGCCACGGCGTGAGTACTCCCAAGCAGCAATTACATCTCGTAAACAACTTATAGAAGAAGCTTACGTGGTTTTATCAGATGCAAAAGAACGCAAAGCCTACGATCAGCTTTATCTCGCCAATGCGTATGGTGATAGTACTCAGCATGCGACAGTAGCGGTTCAAAATCGCATCAAGAGTAATCTTGACAGTAATAGTCTCAGCATTGACATTTCCCGAGAGGAGTTAATTGGTGCTTTACTGATTCTGCAAGAACTAGGGGAATATGAACTGGTGCTGGAACATGGTCGTCCATACATCATTAATAAAAATGGTGCAGCAGGTGTCAAACCAAGCAACAGACCAATAAGTGAAGAATCCAATCGTGCTGAACGTCCAGACATTGTTCTTACCGTCGCCCTAGCATGTTTAGAACTAGGTCGCGAGCAATGGCAGCAAGGTTACTACGAAAATGCTGCCATTTCTCTAGAAACAGGTGAGGAAGTTTTAGCACGTGAAGGACTATTCCCCAGCGTTCGCGATGAAATTCTCGCGGATCTTTATCGGCTGCGACCATATAGAATACTGGAGTTACTAGCACTACCGACAGAAAAGACTGCTGAGCGAGGGCAAGGGTTACAACTATTACAGGAAGTTCTCGACCAGCGCGGTGGCATTGATGGTAATGGAGATGACCAATCTGGTCTAAACATAGATGACTTTCTGCGATTTATCCAGCAACTACGCAACTACTTAACAGTAGCAGAACAGCACCTCTTGTTTGAGGCTGAAAGTCAGCGTCCTTCCGCTGTTGCCACATATTTGGCAGTTTATGCATTGATAGCACGGGGATTTGCCCAACGCCAACCCGCTTTAATTCGTCAGGCAAGGCAAATGCTAACCCGTCTGAGCAAACGCCAAGATGTCCATCTAGAACAGTCACTATGTGCGCTACTGCTAGGGCAGACAGAAGTAGCAACCCGTGCTTTGGAACTCAGTCAAGAATACGAAGCTTTGGTTTTTATTCGAGACAATTCTCAAGATTCTCCAGACCTTTTGCCGGGACTGTGTTTATATGGAGAACAGTGGCTGCACGACGAAGTGTTTCCGCACTTTCGAGATTTGGCTGGTGAGGAAGCTTCCCTAAAAGATTATTTTGCCGACGGGCAAGTACAAGCTTATTTAGAAACAATGCCTTGGGAGGCACTTTCAACTCATGAATCGACACTCATCAACAGCCAGTCTAATACATTACCACAGACAACTCATCCCCGTCGCCGTAGCAATGCACCTGAGATTGAGAACCAATCCTATAACAACAGAACAAACGTTTCGCCACCCAGCTTTCCTAAATCACCCACGAATTCAGCTGCTTCTCCTCTAAAAGTAGAAACTCCTGCAACACCTCTCTATAGTGCTGGCACTACCAGAGGAACCAACCAGAACTTAAATAGTAAAGTAGCTACGACACAACCCCCAAGACAAAGGAGGCGTAGACGCACTCAAGCTAGTAGCGCTCATATTGCCTTAGATAATCGTCATAGTAGTTATCGACGGCGACCTGTTTCCCGCAAAGAAGCACGAACGAGACTGGTGTGGATGGTATTTGCTTCTTTCGCAAGTGTACTAGTATTTTTGCTGATCGTAACAACAACTGTTGGATGGGTAAAAAATCTGTTTTCCGCTTCACCATCTTTGCAAAATGAACAGTTGCAGGTGCAGCTTAATGAACCACCAATACCCATTCCTGACCCCAGCAGCAAACCGCAATTACCAACAGGACCTTTGACAGAGGAGGCTGCTGCGGAAGTGATTAAGACTTGGCTATCTACAAAGGCTACAGCTTTAGGATCTCACCATGAAATTGATAGTTTAGACCATATTTTAGTTGGCTCATCTCTGTCTCAATGGCGGCTGATTGCCCAACAGGAAAAAGCAAGTCACCGCTATCGTTCGTATGAACACAGCCTGAAAGTAGAATCTTTAGATACAAGCCTGACGGACCAGAATCGTGTTGCCGTCCAAGCCTCGGTGACTGAGGTAACACACTTTTATGAAAACGGAGTCATGAAAAAATCTGGTCAAGAAAAATTGCGAGTAAAGTACGATTTGGTTCGTGTCGGAGATGTGTGGCGTATCCGAGAGATGTCCGTACTCAACAAGATCAGCGCCAAATAAAGAGAATTTTTTAGCATGTACAGACGTTCCGACGGAACGTGTCTTCCTCAATACCCAAGCTTTGTCATGAAATTATGACTTGATGAGCTGACAAGGACGGTCAAAAATCTGTTATTGCCGCCATATGTCAGGAAAACATGACTTATCGATCCCCGGAGGGCTAATAAATTCGTCAAGAGAACGAAAATGTGTCGGAAACCCCCTTGATCCCTACATATGCTTATAGGTTAATGTTTATTAACAAAGGCTCCTCCACTCCCAAAACAAAATGCTGATTTTGGCGGGACAGAAAATTGAAAGGGAGTAACCCGCAATTAAAAAACACACTAAAAAATTTAAACCTTGGACAAAACCAGGAGTGAGGAGTAAGAAGTTCATCTAGGGTTGATCGCAAACTATCAATCACTTTTTAACCGGGGGATATTATTAACCTTTCAAACTAATGGATGGAGACCAAAATCATGGCAAAAGAACGCCCACCGCTAGAAGAGATGACATTACGGCAACTACGTAAAGTAGCCAGCGAATATGCCGTCTCTCGTTATAGCCGGATGCGCAAATCGCAATTGCTGGCATCGATTCAAGACGTCGAGCGCAGCAAAGTTTCTCTCAGCCAATCTCGTTCAATAGAGGCACAGGAAACCGTGGAAGCAACAAAATTTGAGTTGGGTCAGGTAGATCGTACTGGTGGCATTCTCACAGATGTAGATGAAGGACTGCCAGATCTTCCCAGTGGGTATGGTGAAAGCCGCATTGTGCTTATGCCTCGCGACCCGCAGTGGGCTTACACCTACTGGGATGTTCCCAACGAACACAAAGAAGAACTGCGTCGCCAAGGGGGACAACAACTGGCACTAAGGATTTACGATGTCACCGACATTAACTTAGATTACCAAAGCCCGCACAGCATTCAGGAGTATCCTAGCGATGAACTGGCACGGGAATGGTATTTGCCAGTGCCGGTGAGCGATCGCGATTATGTAATCGACATTGGCTACCGTTGTGCTGATGGTCGCTGGCTGGTATTGGCTCGTTCTGCACGAGTACACATTCCTCCTGTCTATCCTTCCGACTGGATTGAGGACGTCTTTATCACAGTGAACTTTGAAGAAGATTTGCAAGGTAAGACCGTCTACGAACTGGTTCCTCCTACCAAGAAGGTTGGGGCTACTGCTACTGCTACCAATGGCAGCTACCCTAACCCTAACCCTAACCCTATTTACGACCAAATCTTTGGCTTGGCTGAATCTGCCGAAGCGCAACGGGTTGCTGGCTCTGTGTTCGGCTCTATGCAGCACGTTCCTGGTTCTGCGGTTCCAGAACAAGCTATCAGTTCCTACGTCTTTCCCTCGGGCGTGGGTATGTGGGCAGTACCTACGGTGTCTGGTTTAACAGCGTCAGGTGTGGGAATGTCCGGTGTTGGTTTCTCAGCGGACGCTGTACCAATGCGTCCGCGTCAGTTCTGGTTAATTGCTGATGCTGAACTGATTGTCTACGGTGCAACCGAACCGGATGCTACCGTCACAATTGGCGGTCGTCCAATTAAGCTGAATCCAGATGGTACTTTCCGCTTCCAAATGTCCTTCCAAGATGGTTTAATTGACTATCCAATTTTGGCTGTTGCTGCTGATGGTGAACAAACGCGGTCAATTCACATGAGTTTTAACCGTGAAACACCATCCCGGAATACCAACACCAAAGAAGAAGCTGTTTTAGAATGGCTCTCTTAATTTTGGATTAGCCCAGAATCAACACAAAAGTTTATACTCCGCTACGGTAATCCTGTAGCGGTTTTTTGCTTTTGGGATTTTGCTTACGATTGCTGGGTAGCTAACCAATTAGTTAAATCAGTTTCGCTGGAGAAATCTAAAAGCGCCTCTCCCAAATCTTCCAGTTGCGGGACGGATAAGCCGCGAATTTGGTCTTCGAGTTGAGGAGCGATCGCACCAAGCCGATGCGTCAAGAGACGCATAATGAGTGCTACCGCCTCCTGTTTCTTTCCTCTTTGCTCTCCCTTTTGAAGGATGTCTTGATAAATCACAGATTCCTGCATAATTTCCTCTCGGAATAGTTGTTGAATTAAATCTTTCTTAAACCGCAAGCCAGCTAGAATTTAGCGATGAGGCGAGGGAAGTGCTAAGTTTCCGCACCTGCGGAATCGCTTGCATTGATGAAAAACTTGTGGATTGGAATCAGGGGTGAGCATGTATGTAAACGAGAGTGCGATCGCGACGGAGGACGGTGGTATGCTATACTTCCATTACTATATAGTATATTTGTACCATAAAGTGACTAAAAAATAGGCTTAATAATTCGGCTTATTAATAGACCAGAGTGATACAATCAGGCATTAATGCAATGCGGCATCAAGACTTGAGATACTCTAGGGATGAATTTAGTAACAAGCTGACCATTGACATTGATGGCCCATATTTTCCGCTTGAAAAATTTCAAAAAGCTTTAGAGAATTTTCAAACTATATTGTCTGAGTTGGATAGAGGCATATCTGGCACAGGCAAGCCAGGTGTTGAATGGTCTATTTCATCTATCAGTAGTGCAAGTATTCATTTAACAGCAGAAGCTAACTTAATAAGTGATGAGATTGAACGTAATAGACCTGCTCAAGTTATTTCTACATTTGTAAGGGGTTTAGAGATTCTTAAAGAAAGACCTGAGCGTCCTTTGTTATTTACCAACAAAGTTCTAAAAAGTGCCAGAGCATTTAGCGAGATGCTAGATCCCGACAATTTTGCAGAAATAGAGTTTAGGGCAGATCCTGGAAGAATTCAGGTTACTACAAGCATCTCTTCTCATGTCGATGAAATCATCAAAGATTTTCACAGATCCTACGGTTCCATAGAAGGGCAACTGGTTTCCATCAGTATTGCTAAAAAACAATCTTTTGGGATTCGTGACTTTCTAGATAATAAAATTGTTAAATGCTATTTTTCCGGCAGTATTTTTGAAACAGCCAGAAATGCCTTAGGTAAAAGAGTCTACGCTTTTGGTATAATTCGGCAACGAACACATGGTCCGAAAGTCAACATTGAAGTTACAGAACTGAAAGTATTACCAGACCCTAGTGAAATGCCTTTTCAGTCTAAAATTATTAAATATATAAATAATAATAATAAACGTTTGCATCCGTAAAAGGGATAACCTTGTTGGAGAGTCAAGAGTCAATAGCGCTCCGCAGCGCTCCGGACCTAAAGGTGGTAACAATACATTTTCTTATAACCGAGGAACTGTAGCCAGACAAGGTAATATTACAACTTTCTGGATGCAAGTTAATCACTCCACAGGTAATGTTGCTACCTCTCAAATATAGACAATATATGTGTAACCTAAAATCATTTCGATTACAATTTATATTTATCTTGTCAATTATTCTTTTTTCTGCATGTAAAAATATTCATTCAACTTCATCTATGGCATTATCAAAAACATGTATAGGTACAGATAAAAACTTCAGTATCGATTTTTTTAAAACTAATAACCAAGGTAAAAAAGATGAAAAAGGTATCAATCATGTGATTATTTTTAACCCTAAATCAGAAGCATTAGATTTCAAAGTCAATGTTGGTTTATCTCATAAACTTTATGCCAAAGATGATCGGGGTAAGCTACGTCAAGAATATGTGCCGAAACAGTTTCATGAAATCATTGCTGACGAAAATGTGTTTTTAAACGGACAAGCACCTTTGGCAGCAATTAACGCGGACTATATAGATACTGATAATAAACCCCAAGGCTTGAATATTTCTCGTGGAGTAGAGTATTCAGGAATATTTAAAAATAAGCGATCCTCCTTTGGTATATCAGGAGGAGACGCAAAACGACGTCAGGCTACCATGCAGATGGGAAAAAGGAATGATGCTATTCTCAATTACAACCTAGTGGGAGGTAATGGCAGATTTTATCGTGACGGCAAGTTTAAAGATATTTGTCACGATTTGGGAGAAATTGCTTGTAAACAGGCAACTAATCGCTCTATGGTAGCTATCACTGATAAAGGTTATGTGATTCTGCTGGTTAATGATGCTAAAGCCAATTCAAATATTGAAATATCCCAACTTAATCAAGAACTGAAGCCAGATATGTTTGATAATGTTCTCGAAGGAATCGCTGGCAATAATTGTTTAGGCAAAATTAAAGAAGGGATGTTATTTGATGGAGGTTTATCTCCTGGATTATACTATAACAACAAAATCTATGTAGAAAACTTTGGACCAATTGGTTCAGTCTTTTTGATTTACAAGAAACACCGTAATTCTGGTTAAAGATATCATCAGTTCCGATCGGCAGAAGCCGCCGATCGCATTTCTCTCGATCACCGCATCTCCGTTGCCATCCAGGCGCGAAGCACCTCCGCTACTGTCCAAGCTTGGGCAATACAACCCTTTGGCGTCAAAGGTTCATCACCATCAAAAATCTCACTGCAACTGCCGACACCGTGTGCCCACAGATGATTGACCATCGGTTCTAGGAAACTGCGCGCTTGGACAGGATCGTTGAAAACACGCAGATGTGCCAAGACAAACGGACCAATCAGCCAGCCCCAAACCGTTCCCTGATGATAGACACTGTCACGCTGACGCTGATCTCCACCGTAGTGACCCTGATACTGGGGATGGTTGGAGTCGAGACTGCGTAAACCGTGAGAGGTAAGAAGCGATCGCCCGCACGACTCCACCACACACCGTTGCTGAACTGATGTCAGAGGGCTTGCTGGTAATGACACAGCAAATATCTGGTTTGGTCGCAGCGAAGCATCGTTTCCCTCAGGTCCATCCAGAACGTCATAGCAGTAACCGACTGCATCGTTCCAAAAGCGCTTAAATCCGATCGCCGCTTGCTCTTGCATCTGCTCATACTCTTGGTGCGGCTTGCCAAGATGCAGGGCAAATGCAGCCATTGTACGCAAAGCGTTAAACCACAAAGCGTTGACTTCTATAGGTTTGCCAGTGCGTGGCGTCACTACCCAATCGCCTATTTTAGCATCCATCCAAGTGAGTTGCACCCCTGCCTCGCCAGCATAAAGTAGACCATCATCACGATCTAAGTGAATATTGTAGCGCGTTCCTTTACAGTGCCAATCAACAATGTCTGCTAAGACAGGAAAGAGTTCGCGCAAGCTATCGTCATCTCCAGTAGCTGCATGGTAAGCGCGAATCGCTTCAAAGTACCAGAGGGTCGCATCCACCGTGTTGTATTCTGGTGTCTCACCCGCATCTGGAAAACGGTTAGGCAACATGCCTTGATCCACGTAGCGGGCAAAGGTACGTAGAATCGAGCGTGCCACTTTCGGACGACCAACGGAGATTGTCAGACCCGGTAGGCTAATCATGGTATCGCGACCCCAGTCACCAAACCAGTGGTAACCCGCAATGATGGTTTTACCATCAGGGTCATCGGGTAGTGGGCGACTGACGATGAATTGGTCAGCTGCAAGAACTAGGTGAGTTACAAAAGAGGAGGGGGGGAGG
>CAXTSI010000206.1:0-14359 GCA_964246695.1 uncultured bacterium | reverse complement strand
CTAAAATCCTCGCTTATGCTTCCAGACCCTGACAAATTTTGGGTCTGGTTACAAATCCGGTAGCATCTGAATGATAAAAAAACCGCAGAGACGCCGAGGGCGCAGAGAAAGAGGAAGAAGAAATAATTCCGATATAGCAACCGCCAAGGCGGTTAGGACGCAAAACGCAAGACGCCCTCAATGGCATCTCGCAAACAATCAAACTGCCCCAGTCTTTTACGGATTCGACTCTTTAACCAAGACCAACATTTTTCAAATATAGCAGTCCTATTTGATTTATGAACAAGAGGGACAAGGGGAGCCAGCGCGATCGTGTCGGGTTTCCCGCTACTAGGCGACTGGTGAGACAGCCCTGTTCGCGCAGCGGCGAGGAATTGGGAGAAGGAGGGAAACACTCCCAATCGGATCTGCGAACCCGTAAGGGCGTGGACAAGGGTGACAAGGGGGACAAGGAAGAGGTATTTACGAATCATTTAGGATTGCTATAGTTTTACGAACCACAATCATGAAACCTAACCCCCAGCCCCTTCCTTACGAGGGAAGGGGAGAAGATCAAAGCCTCTCTCCTCGTAGAAGAGAGGTTTGGAGAGAGGTCTGCATGTGGGTGGTCTATTCAAACGGTCACGCACCTCCCCCAAACGGTGAAAGAAAACCGCCCTCGACAACGAAAGTTTCAACTCCCTTCATTGAAACTTTTCAACGACTATATCTGTTCCGTCCGCTGCACCGTGTTGTGAGACTGCTGCTTAGGTTGCAATGACACTAAGTCTCTTCCGCTTGCCGCTTGCCTCTTCTGCCAATCAGCAAATATCGCTTTGAAATCATAGTTAAAGGACTGAGCGTGTTCTTCGCGAATTCGGTGCAGTTCTTCTAAAATTTCGTCTTCCCACATACTTTACTCTCCCATTAGTTCATACGGTGTACAAATTGTCGGTAGCTTATACCCAAAATCAAGGCAGATCTCTGCAAGTTTTCTCTGAATTTGAGCATTAGCGATATGCTTACAGTTCCACGTTAGCAAGTAATTTAGCCCGTGGACTGTAGCCGCAGCAATATGAATTGCGTCATCAGCTGCTTTCGGGGGTAAGTTGCTTCTTGTGAGGAATTGCGCACCCAAATCTTGGACAGCTTCATTCAGTTCGAGTATAGAGAGGTTTCGCAGTATCTCCAGCCTTTTGATTGCCATCTCTGAGTCACCCTCTGCTGCCTCGTCCAAAACAACTTGCGAGATGTAAAGCGTAAATTGACTACGGCGAGTGTCCCACCACCTTCGTGTGATCTCTAAATTTGCCATTAGGATCAAGTTATTACTTGGTCTAGCTGTCAGGTAGCCAACCAGACTGGTTTCGATATAGACGGTTTCACTCATATGGGACAAACTAACTATTACTCTATACAAAGCCGGAGATTTCCGAGGTGCGATCGCATTATGACAGCACTTACAAGCAATTTTTGGTAGAAAAGTATGCCATACAAGTTTTTACAATTTCAGCCAGTACCAATTACAAGCTACGCAATTCGCAGTTAAGAGTTTAATTGCGAATTGGTAAGTGTGAAGTTTTGTAATGTTATCCGTAATTCCTAGCTCTAATGCGATCGCCTATGTGTAAGACTTGGATTTAATCTAGCTCATCAGGATTTACACCTAACTGACGCAAGCGCTTTGCTAATTGTTCTGCTCTTCTTTTCGCAAGAGCGGCCTCTTGTAGGGCTTGCGTCGCCTCTTGTTTGGCTGCGTAGGCGCGAAGCGACTTGTCGTTAGACATCGCTTCCTCTTTCGGTACGGGTATCAATTCACCTATCTCAGTAAACCACCGCAACCACAACCGCTCAATCTCCTGAAACGATCCCTGCCATAATCCCAAACTTAAGCCTAATTCTGGAATGGGTAAGCGTCCATTAGTAATATTCATTGATTCATAGTGACCGCCTACTAAGTGAAATCCCTGAACTTCATTGGTATAACGACTAAAGACAACATAGTAGGGAACCCGCAGAATCCGTTCGTATACGAACCACTTAGTAGGAGGTTTATTTGGTTCTCTTTGGGTTTTGCCTAAATCTTCATCTTCTGTACCAGGAGATAACAACTCAACGACAACAAAAGGATTCGCTCTCTCTTGCCAAGTAACATAGCTTAAACGTAAATCTCTCCCTTGATATAGTTTTGGTACTCCGACTACGCCAAACCAATCGGGACGTTTATACCACTGAGGATGCTGTAAATCGTAGTAAAGATTTAGGTCAGCAGCACTATAGATGAGTTCTGATTCCCAGTGAACCGGCAAAAAAGTTAAAAATAGTAGCAGCGGCTGTAATTCGTGAAAATCGTCGGGCAAACCGGGTGACTCTGGGTTATCACTTGGTAAATCATACATTGTCGGCAGCGTTTCCCAAGGAGGAAGCGGCGGATCGGATTGAGGTATATAGGGAATTGGGAATGTCATAGTGGGATGACGCGAATGTGCATATCTGGCAGGATGCAGCTTATACCATTTTAGATTTTAGTTTTGCCGATTTCGGCAACTAACCGATCCAAAATCGGCATACAACTTGGCATAAAAGGTGAATGCGTTCCCCAAGTTTATTTCCTTATCGTATTAATTAAGCAAACGGTTCGTTCGCGCTATTCCTTCCCAGTTTGTTTCGCACTTAACTGGGGTTATCCTACGGTGCAATTGGTGGTTTGCCATACATTGTCGCTCTTAATAATGCTGAACTTAAAAACCATGTGACGCACCAAGATCTGATCAACCTGGCGGTAAAAATCGATTTCTTGGATAAATTGGCTGGCAAAAATTAGTTTTAGTTTTGTCGATCGCGCCAATAAAACAACTACGAAATTCGCAACTACAGCAATAGCATGTCCGGTTGAAGTATTTCTTCGTGTTCTTCGTGGTTAAAAAATATTTTTAAACCGCAAAAGCGCTTACCCCTTTGGGGAAGCAAGCGTGACAAGCAGCGTCTTTGCGCTTGAGAAGAACATGAAGGTTAAATGTTGAGTGATATCATGTCCGGTAGTTGTCCGATGTGATGACTAGCAAGTGCAACGTTGATTTGCCGGACATCATACGAGAAGACTGCTGTAACTAATTATTTATTGATGTATAAAAATGAATAGGAGTGCAAAGTCTCAGTGGATTTTCTGCAACTTACTACGCAATTTTACTTGCTACAGTTTAACTTTTTTGCTTAGTACGGTTTTGTTATCTGAGTCAGTAATGGCAACACCGAGACGGACAAGGTTGCAGATAGCACAATCATCAGGACAAACAAATCGTACAGCGGCAGAACAAGCATTGGCAGAAGGGACGCAATTATATCAACAAGGGACAGAAGAATCTCTGCGAAAGGCAATTGAGAAATTGCAAGAGGCGCTGAAGTTGTGGCGGCAAGTGGACGATAAAAAGGGGGAAGCCTACTCACTCAATCTTATCGGATTAGTATACTCTGGTTTAGGTGAAAAGCACAAAGCTCTCGACTACTACACCCAAGCACTGCCACTATTACGGGCAGTCGGTGATGGCGGTGGGCAGGCGGAAGCAAGCATTCTCATCAGCATAGGCAAACTATACGATGATTTGGGTGAAAAGCAAAAAGCGCTCTCATTTTACAACCAGGCTATGCCACTATACCAAGCGGTGCGCGATCGCAGGGGGGAAGCTACTACCCTCAACTATATCGGTATAGTCTACTCAAATTTGGGTGAAAACCAAAAAGCGCTCTCATTCTTCAACCAAGCATTGCCATTATCACGGGCGGAGGGCGATCCAAGTGGGGAAACCCGCACCCTTAACAACATCGCTACAGTCTACTCAAATTTGGGTGAAAAGCAACAAGCCCTTGATTACTACAAACAGGCTTTGCCACTATTACATGGGGTGGGCGATCGCAGGGGGGAAGCCATCACCCTCAACAACATCGGTTACGTCTACTCTGATTTGGGTGACAACCAAAAAGCCCTCGAATACTATAACCAGGCTTTGCCACTATCACATGCGGTGGGCGATCGCCTTCAGGAAGCTACTACCCTCAACAACATCGGCACAATCTACTCTGAGACTGACAAACAAAAAGCTCTCGAATACTATAACCAAGCTCTGCCACTATTGCAAGCGTTGGGCGATCGCAAGGGGGAAGCTAACACCCTTAGTAACATCGGCGCAGCTTACTCTAGTTTGGGTGACAACCAAAAAGCACTCTTATACTACAACCAGGCTTTGCCAATCAGACGTGAGGTGGGCGATAAAAGGGGGGAAGCTAGCACCCTCAACAACATCGGCAAAGTTAACTATGATTTGGGTGACAACCAAAAAGCACTCTTATACTACAACCAGGCTTTGGCACTAAGACGTGAGGTGGGCGACAAGGATGGGGAAGCCCTCACTCTTTACAATATCGCTAACCTTGAACGCGACAGAGGCAATCTCTCAACAGCACTTGGACAAATTGAAGCGGCGATCAAAATCATTGAAGATTTACGCAGCAAAGTTGTTAGTCAAGAACTGCGTACCTCATATTTTGCTACCGTGCGAGATTATTACAACTTCTACATCGATCTGTTGATGCAGGAGTTTTACAAACAATTGTTGCAGCAAGGAAAGTCACCAACTACAGCCCTACGTGCCGCACAACTAAATATGTGGCAGCAACAGAAATGGCGTAATCCCTATTATTGGTCGGCTTTTATCTTTGTGGGTGAGTGGCAATGACCAAATTCTTCTCGTTTCTTCATTGAATCTTCGCACATGTTTTGCCGTTTTTGGCAACTAACCGATCCAAAATCGGCATACAATTTGGCATAAAAGGTGAATGCGTTCCCTAAGTTTATTTCCTTATGGTATTAATTAAGCAAAAGGTTCGTTCCCGCTATTCCTTCCCTGGAAGCTTTGCGCTTAACTGGGGCGTTGGGCAGTGTCCACCAACGCAAAAATAGGCATTTGGGTCAATGGTGGGCGATGCCCACCCTACAAAAATACTAGGGTTTTTGGTCAATTTTTGTGTACATATAATTCATCCGATTTGACAAGGTCTTGCAGCAGATTTGTCACGACCTTTCCCAGTTTCTTGTCTTCAGCTTTCAGTGCTGACTCTAGGGCGTCGTACCATAAACCAGCAGTCGCATATAACTCTATTTTCTCTAATCCGTCCTTTATCGTAGAGAGTTTACTTGACAAAGTTGATGGCATTTGTATAACTGTAAATTCGGCTGCTTCTATCAAATCCGAATCCGACTGTGGACATCTGATGGAAACTTGCCAGAGATATTTTTGCCCTACGGCTAGTCCTGGCTGATTTTCTGGTAGAGAATACTTGTTGATTCCTAGTGAACTCGGCAATAAAACTTTCTGTCCCATTTTTTTGACTTCACCGTTTGGCTCAAACTCAAAAAGACGGAATTCTACTTGATCGGAGTTAGATACAAACCAAGCGAAAGTAGGGTGACGAGAAATCGTTTCTCCAACATATTTTTTAGGTGCAAGGATTGTTAGCGAGATCTTATTTTCTGAACATCCCCCCCTGACGCCTTTCGACTTAGAATAGTCACTAGGAGGTTTCTGAGTACGGGGAGGAACATAACCAGCTATAGCCTCCGGAGTAATAGCAAGTAAGAGGCTAAGGACACAGCCAGTTACGACTCTGGAATTTAAAATGTGGTTGCTCATATAGTTGCAATGCGGTTCTGTTAAAACTAAAAACAGAAACCAAAGTTATCATACCGCATCCGCTTTCCTTCCTTATACTATCGCCTAGACTGGTAATGGCTAATGGCTAATCTGACATCTTGCACCTCCCTTGTGTTCGTGCTGGTAAGCTCTAGCCCTACCTACGTAATCATAAGCTTTTTAGGCTTTGATTTTCGCAACAAGACAGTGGTGCAAGATCTAAGTAATAACTATGGCTAATGGTAACAATTAGCAATCAGCAATTAGCAATTAGCAATTAGCAATCAGTGCGAAAGTTTCAATTGTTTTTTTAAAAAAAATTTTAGTATAGATTTAATTTTGCTGATGCGGCTGTTTTTACCTAATATAGGCCAGGTTAATTCACACAAAGTACCCATAGAAGAAAGAGATTCTCGGTTAAAAAACCCTCCCAGTTGTTTCGCTAAATCTTTGCTTTGCTTTGTTCCTTTGTTTTCATAAGATGAGCAGATACCAGATCCATTATCTTTAATACTTAAGGTGTACCAGCCGTCTCTTTTTGTGCCTGTAGCGCAGAGGCGAGTTACTCCTTTTGCGTGTTTCCCAACATTGCACAAAGCCTCTTCGAGAAATTGGCAGAGTTCTCGCTTTTGCTCAATACTTAAGTGTTGCTCTTCCATCGGTTCAAAGGAGCGGACTTTTGTCTTTAGGGTTTGAAAGTAGGAAATTCTTCGCTCTATGGTGCTGCTGTAGACTTCATAGAAAAGGTCGTGAATCGGACGCTTCAAGTCTATTTTCAAACCACTTCCTAACCGCAGACTTTCTTCTTTGTTTAAAGTTTTTTCGGTTAAGTATTCACCAACTTCTCTGATTTCTAGGTTGAGAGTTTGAAGTCTTGAATGCAATCGATCATTTGGTAATTCCTGGTTTTGCACATCCCTTAAAACAGCAGCTAGGGTTTGCAATGGTCCATTGTGAATTTCTGTAAATGCCATTTCAATGGCGCGTTGTCGTACAGAAATCTGAGATTTTAAACCTTGGTCGTATTGATAAAAAGCAAAAGCACTAAGTCCTACACCATTGATTGCCAAAATTAGCAGAACTGGTGCTATGGGAATCCACCAGCCCCAAAAAAGCAACACATAATAACCTATTCCTATTAGGCAAAAGCTAGCAACGCCTACAGCCAACATATTTTTCCATGCTGACTGAGTTAATCGACCAAGACTAATTCCAAAAAACCCCCAACAAAATATCCAAAGATATTCCCAGTGATGCGACCAAGTTTTTATGAGTGGTCGTTTATCCAGAACTGCACTAATGATTTGACTAGCGCTATGAGCATTAAATTCTACTCCATAAACCTGCCCATGATGTTTAAAACCTGCAATAATGGCAGAGGTATCAACGAAGTCAGGGGCGCTTGGGGTAGTCATGCCAATAATGACAATGCGATCGCCTATCCATTGAGGATTAAATTTTCCAGTTTTAATATCATTAAGAGATAAAGTTCTAAATCTTTCTTGACCACTGCGAAAATTAAGTATAACCTGAATCCCTCCCGCATCGGTTTCCACATATCCCCCAGTGTTTGGCATAAAGCGAGGGATTTCAGTTGAGCCAAATCGCATCGCTTCGGGGTCACGAATCCCATTTTCCAAGGTAAAGCCGTGACGAGATAAATAAGCTTTTGCTATTTGTAAATCTAAGGAAAGTTTGTATTCTTTTTCAGTAGGAATTCCCAGAATAATCCGCCTGTATTTACCATCTCGATCGGGAATAACATCTGAAAACCCGACTTGCTCAGGAGGTAAGTCTGGTGGTGGAGCAATTTTATCTGGTGGTAATACTTTTTCAATACCAATGAGATTTTTGCTTTCTTTAAATACATTAACCAGTTTACGATGACCTGGCTGAACAGGAATATCCCTGACAAGATCAAGACCAATAGCTCTAGGTTTATAATTCTGCAATTTCTTAATGAGTGCAGCAATTTCTGCATCTGGAATCGGATAGGTTCCTACACTGCGGATATCCGCTTCATTAATTCCGACAATGACAATCCTTTCATCTATAGGCTCTTCAGGACGTAAACGCTCTAAGGTATCAAGAGTTATCCACTCAATAAATTGCAGTGAGCCACTGAGACGAAGTATGATTATCAAGGCTATGACGAAAAAACCTGGTAACGCCCCTACACGCCAAATGGTAAATTCATTTCTAATTTTTCTCCAAATATCTTGCTGCATAAACTGCTAATTGCTAATTGCTAATTGCTAATTGCTAATTGCTAATTGCCCTTTGACCACTAACTATTAGCAATTAGCTATGAACGATTTTCAATCAATTAACCCTTCAACTCTTGCGCGAATCTCAGTTTCGATTCGGATATTTCTGCCATCTTTCTTGCTATATTCAGGATAGATACCCAGAACGTCTTGGATTTTAGTCCAGTAGTTACGTACCGTGCGTTCAGCCACAACCATTCGGTCGGCGATCGCCTTATCTGTTAATCCTTCTTCAAAAGCTAACCGCAGAACTTCCAGCCACTCTGGTTTGACTTCTATTTTTCTTCCTAAATCCTTCGTATGAGTTGCTAACTGTAGTGCTAGGTTCACCCTAGTTAACATTTCCTCTTTAGAAAGTCCTTTATCAGCTACTACAAAGCCTCCTTGATGATTATCAATCTCATGTCTGATCCGCACCAGTGCCTTGACATAACTGCTTTGCACCATGAGATTAAGTTCGGGATAATTCTTCATCAACTTCTGGAGGAGTTGGATACCTGTATCAATTTGGGCAGTCATTCCAGGCTGTTCGGAAATAGAAAGGTCTACAACAGCGAGGTCTGGCTGTAGCTTTTCTACTTGATAGAGAGCATCGCGTGCAGTTTGAACTGTGATGATTTGAGCCTCTGGATACTGTCTGAGTAACACGTCAAGCGTTCCATCCAAGATTAATTCGTGGTCATCTACAACTAGAATAGTCGGCTTTTCTTTGTCTAGGCAATTTTGGATCATCGTCCCCTTGAAGTTTACTTTCATCTGGATTCCTTCTTTTATAACGTTAATGCACAATTAGACCATCTTGGACTCGAATCACTCGTTTCGTTTGGGCAGCAACCTCTGGATCGTGGGTGACAATTACAATCGTGATGCCTTGTTGGTTGAGTTGAGTAAGTAAATTCATCACTTCTTGAGATGTTTGAGTGTCTAACGCGCCCGTAGGTTCATCTGCCAGCACAAGCGCAGGTCGGTTAACCAGTGCACGGGCGATCGCCACTCGTTGCTGTTGTCCTCCAGAAAGCTGGCTGGGACGATTGAACAACCGCTCAGCTAATCCCACCTGTCTCAATGCTTGTATCGCACGGAGACGACATTTTTGCTTTGGAACATTGGCGTAAATCATCGGCAGCATGACATTCTCCAGTGCGGTGGAACGCGCCAACAAATTAAATTGCTGAAATACAAAGCCAATCCGCTGATTGCGGATATGCGCCAGTTCGTCATTGCCGAAAGTAGTCAAGTTTCTGCCCTCTAAAACGTAGCGTCCAGCTGTAGGACGATCTAGGCAGCCAATAATGTTCATTAGCGTGGACTTTCCTGAACCGGATGCGCCCATAAGAGCGACATACTCTCCTTGCTCTATCGCTAAATCAATCCGCTTAAGCACAGGCACAGTCACCTCACCTAAGCGGTAGGTTTTGGTAATTGATTCCATCCAAATCATAATGTTAATTGTTAATTGCTAATTGCTAATTGCTAATTGTTCATTGCTAATTGTTAATTGCCAGTCTTCCATTAGCCAGTCTTCCATTAGCGATTAGCCATTAGCAATTAGCAATTAGCCAAATTACTTAATCACTTCGTAAAGCGGCGATTGGGTCTAAGTTAGCGGCATTGCGAGCCGGAATGATTCCAGCCAGCAATCCAACGATGAACGATAATCCCGACCCACACACAACTGACCAGACAGAAACCACAAAGGGAAAGTGGAAAATCATGGCACTGCCGAAGGCAATGATAATCCCAGTTGCTATGCCAATGCTGCCGCCGACGGTAGAAATCACGATCGATTCGGCTAAAAACTGATTCAAAATGGCGGAGTTAGTCGCTCCAACTGCTTTGCGAATGCCAATTTCTCGTGTTCGTTCAACAACCGAAACCAGCATGATGTTAGCAATGCCAATGCCTCCCACTACCAGGGAAATACCTGCGATCGCCACTACCATCACCGTAAACAAACCCACCACAGTCGTGAAAGTATTAACAATGTCTGCCTGATTCCTGATGGTGAAATCATCAGATTGAGATGGATCGATATTGTGGCGCAGGCGCAGAAGATTGACGACCTGAAATTTAGCCGCTGCAAACTGCTTTTGATCGCTGGCTTTTACATAAATGCCATTGACAGCAACCCCGTTTAACGCATTATTACCCACTATGCGATCTGACATATTGGTCAGGGGAATGAAGACTTGATCGTCCCGATCCATCGGTCCTTCCGAACCCTTAGTCTCAAATACACCAATGATTTCGTAACTGCTACCTTGAATCCGAATCTGTTCACTTATGGCATGTCTACCGCGTCCAAATAGTTCATCCCGCACTGTGGGACCAAGAACAACCACTGGCTTGGCATTGTCCAGTTCTTCCTGGGTAAAAAACCTGCCTTGTGTGAGGTGAGTGTTTCTCGCTTCCAGATAGTTCAAATCAATTCCCACAATGTTGGTTGAGTGATTCTGCTTCCCGTAAACTACCTGTCCTGGGCGCTGGAGGTAGGCGGAAACTGCCTGAGCGGCAGGAGCCTGCGCCTGGATTGCTTTGGCATCTTCCCAAGTTAGCGTTGAGCTAGAACCCACACCCTGACTGATACCACCCGTTCTGGCAGCACTCGCAAAGATTTGTAGTACATCAGTTCCTAAAGCCTGAATTTGCTGTTCTGTCGCTTTTTGCACACCCTGTCCAACAGAGGTAATTGCAATCACGGAAGTAATGCCAATAATGACACCTAACATCGTCAATCCGGTACGGAGCTTGTTGCTCCATAGTGCCTCGATTGCCATTGACAGGATTGTGATTGGCGATACACTACAAGCATGGTTAGAAGCTACTACTTTTCGAGGTAAAGAAATAGTCATTGTTTGACACCTTAGAATTAATGACCGGGAGGAGGACCATCGGCTCCCATTGGAGGTTTGTCCACTGAAGAGCCTCCCGGTAAACCAGGGAAAGAAATACCAGATCGAGCTTGAGTTTCGGGTGGGAAGCTAATCAATACTTTTTCTGTTCCGTTCAGTCCAGTCTTCACCTCAGTACGATTATTGACCGTTGCTCCAGTTGTGATGGGAGTGAATATGGGTTGCTGATTTGGATTTGCCACAAAAACACCTGTGACATTTTGCTGACGCGTAACGGCAACTGTAGGTATGGTAATTGCATTCTGCAACTGACCAACTTTGAATTCCACAGATACATTCATTCCAGAGCGCAACAGCTTCTGTGAATCTGAAAGCAGGGCAACTTTCACCTCAAAGCTGGTGACATTTTGCGTCACTGTTGCCTGAGTCGCGATTTGGGTGACTCGCCCCTGGAAAGTTTTTCCGGCGTAAGCATCTGCTTTGATTACCACCTGTTGACCGACACGAATTTGGGAAATGCTTTTCTCCGAGACGTTTGTCACAACCCGATTTGTGGAGGACAATGACAGAATCGATGATGAGGTGGCGGAAGAAACAGAACTGCCTGCAGTCATGGGCGTTACAAAGGCACCCGGATCGGCATACTTGCGAGTCACAACCCCATTAAATGGCGCCCGAATGACGGTGTCTTTGATTTGTGCCTGGATGGTTTGCAGTGTACCTTTGGCAGATTTTACCTGGGCACGTGCCGTAGCAATATCTTCTTTACGAGCTCCAGCCTGAGACAGCGCCAGAGCTTGCTGTGCTTCCATCACCTGGGCTTGAGCCGTGTCATATATGGTACTGGCTTTATTATAGGTTTGACGGGAGATTGCCCCTGCCTCAACTAGTTCTTGATTACGATGCAAATCGTCTTTGGCTTGTCTCAAGTTTGCTTGGACACTGTTCAATCGTGCCCTCGCTTGGGCAATATCCTCTGTTCGATTACCTGCCAGCAATTTCTGTAAATTAGCTGTAGCAGCAGCTAGTTGTCCTTGTGCTTGCGTTAATTGTCCCAGCAAATTGGAGTCATCCATGTAGGCGATCAACTGCCCTTGGCTAACAAAATCACCTTCCTTAACCAGCAGCTTTGTCAGAATACCTGCACTTTTAGGACTGAGATTAATCACCCGTTCCGGTTCGACAGTTCCATTTGCTGAAACAGTGAGTGATAAATTTGTCCGCTCTACAGACACCACCGCCATGCTTTGATTTGCTCGTTGTTGTGACATAACAAGCTGGCGATAGGCAAAATAGCTGCCCGCCGTAAGTAGGAATAGGAAAAGTAATCCTGCTAACCATTTTGTTATTCCCTGTTTCTTTACAGTTTGGGGCGAGGATGTAGAGTCAGTTGGATCGGGTCGATTCGGGTAATCGACTGGATCGAGAGAATTAAATGCCATGTTCGCTCCTTCAATAAAAACCAAGACTGACTTGAAGATGGGGAATAGGTAGGGGCGGGGTTACCCCGCCCTTACAAGGAGTAGGGAGAAAGTACATTTTCATGCTAGGCGTTATACACAGTTCATCTTGACCGAATAATTATGCTCTTCGTAATTCGTAATTAAAGGTACTTGCACCTTGTTTATTAATGGAAAAAACACATTTTTTCCTTGTTTATTGCGAACGGCGTGGCTCCGTGGGGTAAATAATTACGAATTACGAATTATTTTGACTGCCTCTGTTTAGCTGAATTCAAGTGAGTCTTGAAAGTATTGCAGGAAGCAACTTAAAAATATTTACTTTTAAGGCACTCTAAAAGTTGCCTGGTATCTTCAATTTGCTTCTGAACTTCTTCTCTTACCTCTAGCTTAAGTTTGCTGCCAGCCCGTTCGATAATCCCTTTCAATGCACCCTCAAAATCAGCTTGAAGCTGAGTTATTCTCTCCAGAACTTTCTGATTTACTTCCTGTTCAGTAGCGCTCATATTTTTACTCCAAATCAGTTTCATGCTTGCTCTACATAGCTGATATATAGAAATCCTAAATTATTTATGAAAAATTTTAAGTAGGGTGGGCACTGCCCACCAGAATCAGGATTTGGTGGGCACTGCCCACCCTACACATATTTGAAAAATCAAATATGATTCCTATATAGCGGCTTTCAATTGCTGGCATTACATCGGTTTATGAAGTCATGAAAATTCAACATTCTGACTCTTGACTCCTTTTTTAGTTGGGTGTACTTCATTCGCCTGAGAATTGCTATAATTCGGAACATGGTTATATTCAACCTTGCCATAATCAAGCTTAATGATGTGGTCAGCAAGGTGAAAGTAACGGTCATCATGGGTGATAACTAAAACTGTTTTACCACGCTCTTTAAGTTTGACAATAATCTGTTTGTAAAAGAGATCTCGGAAGAGCGGTTCTTGATCGGAAGCCCACTCGTCGAATAAATAAATAGGACGATCTTCTAGATAAGCTGTTAGCAAAGCGAGGCGCTTTCTCTGCCCTTGGGACAGGTTAGTTGTTGATAGAACGCCATCTCTCACTTGAACTTTGTGGTCCAAATGCAATTGCTTCAAATATCTTTCAACTTCTCGATCAAGATTAATATGATTCAATCCCAAACAGCTGTCGAAAAGGTAGAAGTCAGAGAATATGGCAGAGAAATGCTGGCGATACCATTCCCGGTTCTGATCCTCGATCAATACTCCGTCGAGATAAATTGACCCAGTGTTAGGTGGATACAACCCCGTAATCAATTTGGCTAGCGTTGACTTGCCACTACCATTGCCACCTACAATATACGTTATTTGTCCCGCTTGCAAAGACAGACTAATTGGACCTAGGAGAAATCCCTTCTCATCGTTATTAGGGGGATGCATATGTCCTGGCTTATGTTCATGTCCTGGTTTATGTCCTCCCGGATGCAAAGGTGGACCGTTTGGACCCAAGAGATCGCCACCTGGGTGATAGATATAGGTCACTTGATCGAGTTCAAGTTGACTGGGCTGTTTGAGGTTGTGTTCGTTAATTGTTGTGTCAATTTCAGATTGTCTTGTTAATGACAGCTTCATCATGTCAATTTTCTGCAAAGCAACATTACCTTGCAAGAGATCGGGTAACCTGCGTAAAAGGTTCTGAAGTGGAAGGGATAGATATGTAGTGGTAATGACATAGGTTGACAGCATTGGGATTGGGATATGAATGAACCAAGGCAAAATGAAAAGAATCAAGCCTAAACTAGAAAGCTGCGAAAATTGCCCTATCCCGTTGGCGATCGCAAAACTTTGCATTGCAGTACGATTTTTCTGACGCAGTTTTGCTGCACTACCCTGTAAGTGCTTAGAGGAAAAATCTTCTCGTCTCTTTGAGTGCAGTTTCAGTTCTTTAGTACCTCTGGTGATAGCTTGAAAATGCTTGAATAAGTTATCCTCTTCTTCACGGGCTAGTGAGAACAAACGCTGTGCTTTACCGAGTCTGGTTTGGACACACCAAATTGCAAAAGAAGATGTGGCGATCGTCAATGCAAATATAACCCACATTCCGCACCCCAACTGTCACGATAGGGAAATTACTGAGAGAAAAAA